>JAUNHM010000072.1 GCA_030523945.1 Microbacteriaceae bacterium | reverse complement strand
CCACCCGCTGTGTGGCTGGTGTGGCTGGCAGAGCGTGATAGCCCTGTAGTGCAAGATTTTGTGGGAGTTTTGCGCGGACGCCGCAGCCGCTCAAGCCGCAACGAATCAACCGAAACCGCGGCAGAAAAAGCGGCTGTAGCAGCCGAAGCTGCCCGCAAAGAAAACGCTAACCGCGCCAAACGTCGCAAAAAAGCCGCAGGTCCTGCTCCTGTTTCACGCGTGCAGGCGGCAAAAAACCGGGTGGCTAAACAGCGTCGTCTCGCAGGCAAAAAGAAACGTCGCTAATTAACAGCACAAAACAGCACAAAAACCCGCTCTAATCAGGTATTTTCAGCTTTTAGGCGCGCCTAAATTAGACGGCCACACCTCCGGCCAGCCTCAAAACGCGGCTAAAACAGTTAAGCTGCGAACCTATCGGTTGCACGCACCAGCGCATCCACAATCCCCGGCTCGCTTGCCGAGTGCCCAGCGTCCGGCACCATCACAAGCTCCGCGTGCGGCATAGCCTTCGAAAGCTCCCAGGCGGTGCGCGCCGGAGTGCACACATCATAGCGCCCCTGCACGATCACGGTCGGAATATCTGCGAGTTTACCCGCGTCACGCAGCAACTGCCCGTCTTCAAACCAGCCGCCGTGGCTAAAATAGTGGTTTTCAATCCGCGCAAAAGCCACCGACCAGGCGGCGTCTTCGCGAGTTTGCTGCACCTCTGCCTCATCAATATAGAGCCGCACGGTCGCGCTCTCCCAGGCGCTCCAGGCGATACCCGCCGGCACATGCACGGCCGGATCCGGATTGTTGAGCAGTTCGTTGTATGCAGCAATCATGTCACCGCGTTTTTCCGGGGCAACAGGCGCCAAATACTCTTCCCAAATATCCGGGAAAATGTGCGATGCGCCGTCCTGATAAAACCACAGCAACTCGCTCCTGCGGAGGGTAAAAATACCGCGCAAAACCAGTTCGGTCACCCGCTCGGTGTGAGTTTGCGCATAAGCGAGCGACAGCGTCGAACCCCAAGATCCGCCAAAAACCTGCCACTTTTCGATCTCCAAGTGTTCGCGCAACTTTTCAATATCGGCCACCAAATGCCAGGTTGTGTTGGTGGAGAGATCGGCCTCAGGTTCGCTAGCGTGCGGGGTGGATCGCCCAGCTCCGCGCTGGTCAAACAAGACAACACGATATTTTTCCGGATTAAAAAACGAGCGCATCGGCGGCGTACAGCCACCGCCCGGCCCGCCGTGCAACACAACCACAGGCTTGCCCTCCGGATTACCCGCCTGTTCATAGTAAATTTCGTGCCCGTCACCCACGTCCAGACGGCCTGTGTCATACGGTTCAATACTCGGATATAGCGTGCGCTTTTCGGTCATACTTCCACTCTAACAAACCTGCCTGAATGCCCGCCGATATTTTTAAGCCACCCACCGGGGCAGGATTTGTAAATTTTAACCCGAAAATGTCAAAACCGTATACACTTTTGACACGCAAAATAGTTTTCTAGGCAAATAAAGTAATTAGAATGAAGCAACTAGCTAACTAGCAAATTCAGCACAGCATCGGCAGTTTCGACCTTGCTCCCAGAAACAGATGCGACTTTTTTGCCGTCTCGAGCAAGCACAAAAATATCGTTAGTATCGGCACCAAAAGTAAGATTCGCGCCAACCCGATTAACCACCAAAAAATCACAACCTTTACGCTCAAGCTTGCGCCGAGTGCGCTCCAAAAGCGCAGCTTCGTCACTCTCGGTCTCCGCCGCAAAACCAACCACAGTCTGCCCGGCAGGCGCGTTCCTGCTCAAAGTCGCCAAAATATCCGGGTTTTTTACCAGATGCAAAGTCAGGCTCTCCCCCGCGTCTTCTTTAGCGATCTTGCTTTCCGAAGCAGTCTCGGGGCGATAATCGGCCACAGCCGCCGCCATAATCACCGCGGTTTGACTAGCCGCCAATTTTTCGCAGGCCGCAGCCATCTCGCGCGCGGTGTCAACCCGCACCAAATTCACCCCGTGCGGCGCCGGCACCTCAATATTTGCAGCCACCAAAGTGACCTCCGCGCCCCGCGCCAAAGCCCGCTGAGCAATAGCCACTGCTTGTTTGCCAGACGAATGATTGCCAAGAAAACGCACCGGATCGATCGCTTCGCGCGTGCCCCCGGCCGTAATCAAAATACGCTGACCGGCAAGATCCTGCGCCTCAACCTCGTACGAATCCGCACCAGCCTGCAACTCGCCCCGCCCGAGGCGTTCGCCCTGCCCGCCAATGCGCAGCACCTCCGCCGCGATTTCCTCCGGCTCCGCCATCCGGCCAGCCCCAACATCGCTACCTGTGAGCTGACCTGTGCCCGGCCCCACCACAGCCACACCGCGCTGCCGCAAAACCTCCATATTGTGCCGGGTTGCAGAGTGCTCCCACATCTCGGTGTGCATCGCCGGGGCCACAACCACCCGGCAGCGAGCCGCCAAAAGCGTCGTGCCCAGCAGATCGCCGGCAAGACCAGTCGCCATCTGTGCCAGCCTGTTTGCGGTGGCCGGCGCGACCACAATCACATCAGCACTCTGGCCGAGCGCAACATGCCGCACCTCAGCCACATCGTCAAAAACGTCAGTATAAACCGGGTTACGCGAAATCGCCTCAAAAGTAGGTTTGCCCACAAAACGCAGCGCGGCCTCGGTAGGAATCACATGCACATCATGCCCGGCCAACACCAGCTGCCGCACCAACTGCACCGCTTTAAAAGCCGCAATTCCGCCAGAAACGCCGACCACGATCTTCAACGCACGCCCGATTTCGGCCGCTGTTTCACGCGTTTTTTCGATCATTGGCGTTCCTTTCTTAAATCGCGACACCAAAATACCATTCTAGCACCCGAAAATGAACGCAAAACACGACCGTGCTCAGCCCGCAACTCGCTGCTACAGATCTTTTTCACTAATCGGCATGCGCCCGGCAGCACGCATACTTTCGTAGTAAGCGATCGCCTCTGACTGACGACGCTCCTCAATGCCGGTGGCAATTTCGGCGCGCACCAGCTGCGGGGTCAGCCCAAAACTATCTACCAAATCAGAAATGTGCGGCCGCAATCTGCTGCACAAACGCCCAATATAGTCGTCAATGGTTTCCGCGCGCTGGGCCGAGATCAAGCCGCGCTGCAAATACCAGCCCGAGTTTCGCGCAAAAATTCCGAACACAAACAGGTCGCGCAACCAGGTCATAATCTTCAGCGTATCGCCCTCAAAGTGGTTCAGCGCTTCGGTAAAGGCCTCCCACTGCAGCAACTCGGCGTGCGCTTTTGCCGCAGACACTAGCAAATAGTGTTTCTCGTTAAACACTCTGACGGTTTCGGCCGTGCCCTGTTTTTTTGCCTCGTTTAGCGCGTTGGCCAGGTCGATAATGGTCGCCTCGACCCGGTGGGTCAAAAGTTCGCGCTGCTCGCTGGTGTTTTTGAGCGCGTCAACAGAGCGTGATTTTTGCCCAAAGTCGCTCATATTTTGCACGGCGTGCCGCAGCCCAAAGCGATACAGCTGACCGACCACCTGGAATCGCACCGCGTTCATAATCGCAGTCTGCTGCCCGCCGCCCTTAAACTTTGCGATATAGTCGTTTAGCAGGCGTTTGCCCACGAGCTTTAGCAGCACATGGTTGTCACCCTCGAAAGTAACAAAAATGTCGAGATCTTGACGCAGCAAAGTTAGCCGGTTTTTCGCCATATATCCGGCACCGCCGCAGGCTTCGCGCGCCTCCTGCAAAACATCGAGCGCCGCCCATGTCGACATCGGTTTGAGCGCCGCGGCTATCGTTTCAAGCTCTTCGCGGTTTTGTTCACTGTCGTTTGCGCCGGAAAACACCTCATCAAAAACGTGCAACATGCGTTCGTGCGCGAACTGCATTGCAAAAGTTTGTGCCAGGCGCGGCAACAGTCGCCGCTGATGCAACCCGTAGTCGTTAAGTACAGTTTCTTTCCCATCAACGCCGACAAACTGGCGCCGTTCATTACCGTATTTAAGCGCAACATGCAGCGCGAGTTTCATAATATTAACGGCAGCCCCGTCGAGCGAAACCCGCCCCTGCACCAGCGCGCTCAGCATCGTAAAGAAGCGCCGCCCCGGGCTTGCAATCGGGGAAAAATATTTACCTTTCTCGTCAACGCTGCCGTAACGGTTGAGCAGATTTATGCGCGGCACTCGTACACTGTCGAACCGGAGTCGCCCGTTGTCGATGCCGTTTAGCCCGCCTTTGATGCCGTCGTCTTCGCTGGTAACACCCGGCAACATTTCGCCGTTTTCGTCGCGGATTGGCACAAAAAACGCGTGTACGCCATAGTTGACGCCGCGAGTTATCAGCTGCGCAAACACAACCGCTGCCCGCCCGTGCAGCGCCGCATTTCCCAAAAATTCTTTGGTCGCTCCGGCAAAAGGCGTGTGGATCACAAATTCGTCTGTGTCGCGATCAAAAGTCGCGGTAGTTGCGATGGAGGCAACGTCCGAGCCGTGCCCGATTTCCGTCATCGCAAACGCGCCGGGAAGTTTCAAGCTGAGCACGTCTGGCAGCCATTTTTTGTGATGCTCTTCGGTGCCAAGCTGCGCAATTGCAGATCCAAACAGCCCCCATTGCACGCCACTTTTAATTTGCAGTGAAGGGTCGGCATAAACCATTTCTTCAAAAGCCGCGACGTGCCCGCCCTGGTTGTTGTCGCCCCCAAACGCGACCGGGAAAGCTCGCTTACAGGTGCCGCGCTTGGCCAGCTCGTGTAGTTGTTGCAGCACCCTCTCACGATGCTCGGCCATGGTCAACCCGGGAATATTGTGCATCGCCGGTTCAGAAGCAACTGCCCGCGATTCAAGGCGCTCTTTCGCCCATTTTCCAAGCAACGCATCACGAAGTGCAGCAACGTCTAGCTTCAGGTTTTCTTCAGGCATTTTTGCTCGTTTCAACTGGGTCGCCTAAATGGTGACAAGCCAAGGTAACGCTCACGAATTTTCGCAGCGCTGCCGGGATTTTGTTGCCCTATTTGCAACACTCTAATTTTAACATTCACCACAAACCCGACTCACAGTTTTTATACAGTTTACACAGGGTTTCGGCCCCGGTTTTGTATGCAAAAATCAGTCATTTGAATAATATTTCGATAAATTTTGGAGGTTTTTGACAGTTATTAAATAGTTTCGTATCCACTTATGAAAAATTAACTTCTGGGTTTTCTTACTTTTGGAAACAGCTGAGTTTGCAGCTATGTAGCATTTATTAGGAACAAAGGTAAGGAATTACTTTAGCGAAAAATCAAGGAAAACACAAAAACCGCCCCCCGATAGTGAGGGCGGTTTCTGCTCCTAGACTTGCCTAGAATTCGTCTGAGTCTTGCCACACCTGCTCGTCACCCGGCGCAAAATCACCAAAGAACCCGGCCTCGAGCTGCGCGTTCGCAAAAAGCTGCTCGGTGCGACGGCGGCGGTTACGCGGAATCACCGTCACCACAGTGCCGTTGCGGCCAGCCCGGCCAGTGCGGCCAGCACGGTGCAGGTAGCTCTTGTAGTCGTCAGGTGGATCGGCCTGCAACACCAGCTCCACATCGTCCACGTGAATGCCGCGCGCGGCCACATCGGTTGCCACCAAAACCCCAACTTTACCGTCGGTAAAACGCTTCAGGTTGCGTTCGCGGCGCGCCTGGTTTAGGTTGCCGTGCAGCTCGACCGCCATCACACCAGCATCTTCAAAAAGCTCCCGCAGCATTTCTGCATAGGCACGGGTGCGGGTAAACACGATCGTGCGCTCGCCCGCCCGCGCGATCAGATCGGTGAGAACGTCGTTTTTTTCTTCGCGCAAAACAACCAAAACGTGATGGTCAATATTGCCGCCGGTTTCTTCATGTTCAACCACCTCGTGCACGCTCGGTTCAACCAAAAATTCGGTCACGAGTTTGGTTACCTGCGCGTCGAGAGTCGCCGAAAACAGCAGTTTTTGTGACTTCGGTGCGGTGCCACGCAAAATTCGCTGCACCGGTTCGAGGAAACCGAGTTCTGCCATGTGGTCTGCTTCGTCAAGCACCGCAATCGCCACCCGGCTAATGTCTAGGTCGCCGCGTTCGATCAGGTCTTCTACCCGGCCCGGCGTGCCGATAACGATATCCACACCCATGTGCAGCGCTTTTTTCTGCCTCTCGATCGGGGCGCCACCCACCACCTGAGTGGTAAAGAAACCGACTGAACGGGCAATCGGCTGCACGGTGCGGTCGATCTGCAACGCAAGTTCACGGGTTGGAGCAAGGATCAGCGCCTTTGGGGCACGTCCCTGGATAAAAGCGCGTCGCTTGCCACGCTCAGCTTTTGGCATTTGCGGGTCGTTTGCAAAAAGCCCCTCGGATTTCAACTGCAAAAGTCGCTCGACCAAAGCCGCACCAAACGCGATCGTTTTGCCGGAACCGGTGCGGCCGCGACCGAGCACATCACGCCCCTCGAGCACTACCGGAATGGTGGCTGCCTGGATTGCAAAAGGAGCTGTTGCACCCATTTCGGCGAGCGCGCTTACGATGCGATCGCCCAGGCCGAGATCGGCAAAAGTGAGATCGGCGATGTCTGCGGCGCTGGTTTTTTGCGATTCTAAGCGTTCGAGCACAACATCTTCCGGCGGCTGGAAACCGCCTTTGCTGCCGCTGAAGTCACGGTCGCGGCGGTCGAAGCGATCACCCCGGTCACGGCGGTCAAAACGGTCCCGTTCACGTCCTGCAAAACGATCGTCCCGGTCGCGGCTAACCCGGCCAAAACCGCGGCTGCTTCGTTCTTCACGTTCGCTGAAATCACGGCGCTCTGCACGATATCCGTCACGTTCATTAAAATCGCGACGCTCTTCACGGTCAAAGTCGCGCCGGTCGTCGCCAAAAACGCGCACCCGCGCACCGCTGTCACGACGATAGTCGCGCTCTTCAAAACGATCACTGCGGTCACTGCGACCAAAACCCTGCTGACGGTCACGACTGTTGTTAAAGTCTGCCCGCAAATCACCGCGCCGTTCGCTCCTGCCGCCAAAATCGCGGTCA
>JAUNHM010000071.1 GCA_030523945.1 Microbacteriaceae bacterium | reverse complement strand
CAAGCCTGCAGAGAAGCCAGCAGACAAGCCAGCTGAGGGTAACAAGCCAGCTGCATCAGACCTGGACAATGCACGCGAAGTTGCTAAGGTCGACCTGAAGAATATAAAAAACCTGAACGATAAGCAGCGTGAGGTAGTGCACAAGTACATTGATGCAGCTGGCAGCGCTGATCTAATCCGCTATGCGGTTGGTGCTGCACGTGCTCTTGCAGAGAATGCCTTCCCAACTGCTTTTCTAGAATATGATAAAGAAACAGTGAAAAATGCACTTCCGCAAGCCAGTGCTGATGAAAAGGCGAAGCTCAATAAACTGGCTGAGGATCTAATTGCTCTGGCAGATGACTCTGTGCGTATCTCTAACGATATTGTGGTTAAAGCTGACGGCACCATTTTCTTTAATGGTGTGCAGATTACCGAACTTGCTGTGCCTACAAACAAGCCTGCAAACTTGCAGGTCGGTGGCTTCAAGTGGGGAGACGAAGTCAAAGCTCAGCTTGATGACAAAGACTATGGATCGGTGCCAGTTTATGGCGATTTGGCGTTTCTCTTGAGCTTGACCACTCGTGACCTGACTCCGGGCGACCATAAGCTGGTGCTTTCTACCGGTAGCAAGAAGACCACTCTCACCCTGAAAGTCGGTGCAACCCCAACCCCAGTTGCTCCAAAGACTCCTGAGAACAAGCCAGAGACCAAGAATCCAGAGAACACGCCGAACGATAAGGCTGAAAAGAACGAGAAAAAGGATGACAAGAAGCTGGCAAAGACTGGTGCGGACTCATCAGCTCTGCTGGTTGCCGCTGGCATCCTGACCGCTGCTGGTGCTGCTAGCCTGCTGGTTGCGCGCCGTCGCAAAGCATAACCTATAGCTGGTAAAGAAAGGGTCGCTCGTTTGCACGGGCGGCCCTTTTTGATTCCAAAATTGCAAAATAAGTCAGCCTTATTTCAAATTACTGCCAAAACTTAAATAAGCACACGTCGCGTGTTGTTGATTGGCTGCAGTGCGCTCGGCATGCGTTAGTGCCTACTTTCGATGTTTTTGAGCTTCGACAGGAACGCAGAATCGGCACAGGGAAATCGTGTAAAATGGGTGTAAGCATCAGAACAACGCGGAGGTAGACGGTGGCAACGTATTTATTAGCAGGCGGTGGCACTGCCGGGCACGTTAATCCGTTGCTCGCGCTTGCCGAACTAATTTGCGATGCAGAACCAGACAGCACTGTGATCGCGCTCGGCACCGCAGAAGGGCTGGAATCACGCCTCGTGCCGGAGCGAGGTTTCGAGCTGGTAACCATTCCGAGACTGCCGTTTCCACGTAAGCCGGGCGCTTATGCGCTAAAATTTCCGGCAGCGTATAAACGTACGGTGCGTGCGGTGGTAGAGCTGATCAAAACAAGAAACGTCGACGCAGTGGTCGGGTTTGGCGGATACGCCTCAAGTCCGGCATATTCTGCTGCCCGCAAAGCCGGCATTCCGTTTGTGATTCACGAAGCAAACGCACGGCCCGGACTTGCCAACCGCTTCGGAGCGCGCCACACAAAACATGTTGGCGTCACATTTCCTGGCACCCCGATCCGCAACGCGCAGGTCACCGGCATGCCGCTCCGTCGAGAAATTACCCTGCTTGATCGCGCTGCACAGCGCCCAGCCGCACTCGACTTTTTCGGTCTCGACAGCGATAAACCAACCCTGCTGGTCACCGGAGGATCGCTCGGAGCGCGTGCACTCAACGAGGGCATATCCGGCTCCGCCGCAGAAATCGTTGCCAGCGGCGCACAAGTTTTGCACATTTGGGGCCGGCTCACCGAACTGCAAGACCCGGAAATTCCCGGATACAAAGTTTTGCCATATTGCGATCGCATGGATCTCGCATTTAGCGTGGCAGATTTGATTGTTTCACGGGCCGGAGCCACCACCGTGAGTGAGATCGCAGGCCTGGGAATTCCAGCCGTATTTTCGCCATACGAAGTGGGCAACGGGGAACAAAAACTCAACTGTAAAGCAGTCGTTGCGGCGGGAGGGGCGCTCCTGGTAAACGATAGCGAGCTGGGCGCAGACTGGGTGCAGCATACCCTACTGCCGCTGCTGCACGACAAAAATCGCCTGGCGCAAATGTCTGAAAACGCGCGCACAGTCGCCAAACTTGACGGCACAGAGCGGCTATTTGAGATGCTGCAAGCAGCGCTATCGGGCGTGTCCCCAAAATAAACCGGAGCGGCAAAATAAACTAAAAATACTATGATTTATCCGGATTTAACACAGGCGATCCCTGAAAACCTCGGGCGCGTGCATTTTGTGGGCATTGGCGGCTCCGGCATGCACGGCATCGCCCGCATGCTGCACGCCCGCGGGCTGGTGGTGTGCGGCTCGGATCGCAGCGCTAACGCGCAGACAGCAGCGCTGCAAAAACTGGGCATTACCGTGCATATCGGGCACGACGCGGCGCACGCTGCGGGCGCCGATACTCTGGTTGTGACGGGCGCTTTGTGGCAGGATAACCCTGAGTATCAGTATGCTCTGGCAAACGATATCCCGGTATTGCACCGGTCGCAGGCGCTCGCCTGGCTGACTCGCGGCCGTCGCCTGCTATCGGTAGCCGGCGCACACGGCAAAACCACCTCAACCGGCATGATCGTGACCGCGCTTGACGCGCTTGACGCTCGCCCTAGTTTCGTCAACGGTGGCGTTATCGAGGGGCTCGGCGTGAGTGCGGGGGATAGTCCGGCTAATGCCGCAAACGATCTGTTTGTGATTGAAGCAGACGAGTCGGATCGTTCATTTTTGCTCTATGACACCGATATTGCGGTGATTACCAACGTCGACCCGGAGCACCTGGATTTTTACGGATCGCGTGAAAACTTTATGCGCGCCTTCGTTGAATTTGCCAGCGGGGCGAGCGAGGCGGTGATCGTTTCTGCCGATGACGCGGGCGTGGCAGAGGTTGTGGCCGAGCTGCCAGAAAGCGTGCTTGAGCGGCTGCAAACCTTTGGTTTTGCGGCGGGCGCAGATGTGCGCCTGAGCGATGTTGATGTGACCGGCCCGGTCGCCTTCACCGTGCATGCCAGCGGCGTGAGCGAGCGGGTGCAGTTGCGAGTTTTCGGTGAGCACAACGCGATTAACGCCACCGGTGCGATTGCCGCGCTGCTGCACCTGGGATACACGCTGGCAGAGGCAGCTCGCGCGGTGGCAAGCTTCGGAGGTACAAAACGCCGCTTCGAGTTTCACGCCAGTGTTGCCGGGGTGCGCGTTTATGACGACTACGCCCACCACCACACCGAGGTTGCAGCGCTGCTCAGCGCGGCGCGCCCTGTCGCCGCACCGGGCCGGCTGATCGCGGTGCACCAGCCGCATCTTTACAGCCGCACCCAGCACTTTCACCGTGAATTCGCCGAGGTGCTGGAAGCCGGCGCGGATTACACCATCGTGTTGCCTGTGGACGGTGCCCGCGAAGACCCGGTTGAGGGTGTCACCGGTGAGCTGGTGTCAAACGACTTCGCAGATAAAACCCGCGTCAGCTACTGCGACACCTGGGAGAAGGCAGCCGCACACGTTGCAGAAATCGCCCAGCCCGGTGATTTGTTTGTGACGATGAGCTGCGGCTCGGTTTACCGCATTATTCCGCAGCTGGTAGAGGCGCTGATCAGTCGCTTCGGCGATACAGATCACGAATTTGCGCCGGATTTTCGCCTGCCTGAAAACTAAACCTAAATAAAAACTCATGAAACGCCCAAAAGGATTTGAACCCGGACGCAACAGGCAAAACCAGCCTGCGGCAAACGAGCATGTCCAAAATCGGGCAAATCAAGAGCCAGACATTGCAGAAACCGGCCTACTCGGAGCAGATCTGACGAACGCGGCCCGGCCAAGCGACGATGAAGTAACCCGTGCGCTCACAAGCCTGCACGAACTCGACGAAATCGATCCAGAAAATCTTGCAACGCAGGCCTTAACTGAAAACGAAACCACATTACTGGCCGAAACTATACAAATCAGCGAATCTAAAAAACGCGGCCGTAAAAAACGCGATAAACAATCAGAATTAGACTACAAAGTAGATAATTTAGAAGACGGTTTTTCCCTCAAAAAACTAATGTTTTGGGGTGGCAAAAAAGATTTAGAATCAAAAGAATTAGAAGACGCGGATTTCGAAACATCGAAAAATAAAAAACACCATCCGAAAAACGACACCCGTTCGTTGCGCGAAATAGACGAAACTGGCGACTTTAGCGACAGCAGCGAAATTGACAAATCAGGCTTGATGCGAGCCAAACACAAACTTCGCCAGCTACGACGCAAAAAACACAACATTTTTGCCCGCACATACCGCCGCATGAGCTTTGCCGGGCGACGCAGACTGCGTAAATTTGCGATAATTGGCGGCGCAATTGCGGCCTTGGCGACGATGGTTGCGGTGATCTGCTTCACTCCGATTATGGCGGTGCGCAAAATCACGGTAGAGGGCTCCGAGGCGCTGGACAAAGTGGCGGTGCAGCAGTCGCTTAAGGCAGTGCATGGCAAGCCGATCGCGCTGGTAAATGACCGTGACATTTACGGTGCGCTGCAAAAACACCGCGAAATTCAGGACTACAGCTATGAAATCGTGCCGCCTGAGACGCTGATTGTGCGGGTGCGTGAACGCGTGCCGGTGATTGCTGTGCAGCAAGACGACAAGCGCTACCTGACCCTCGACAGTGCCGGTGTGGTGCTGGCAGAAACCAAAACTCCGCCGACCAACCTGCCGCTTGCCGCGATCACCTTGGGGGGCAAGGAAAGCGAGACTTTTGCGGCCGCAGCAAAAATTTTGCGTGAGATGCCGGCGGAGTTGCGGGCGCAGGTTGCAGAAATTTCGGCTCAGAGTAAGTATGATATTTCGTTCACAATGCGCAATAAAATCCTGGTGCGATGGGGGCAGGCGCAAGAAAATCAGCTGAAAAATGTTATTTTGCAGCAGCTGTCTAAACTGGCCGCGCAAAGGCCGATTAAGCTGATCGATGTTTCGTCGACGCAAGCTCCTGTGTTTGAGTGATTTATATTTAGTGATTTTCGGTGTGTCGCGGGGTTTTTGTGCGGCTAACATTTACCTTTGTAATTGAACTACAAAGTATATAGTTTAATGTTTAAAGTTAAACTTTAAAGTTTAGGACGGAGACAATGGCAATGGGAAACAACTCGCTCGCGGTCATCAAAGTAGTTGGTGTTGGTGGAGGCGGCTCAAACGCTGTCAACCGCATGATTGAAGCCGGCCTGAAAGGGGTCGAATTTGTTGCAATCAACACCGACCAGCAAGACCTCGTAAAAAGCAACGCAGATGTCAAACTCGACATCGGGCGCGAAAAAACCCGCGGCCTCGGCGCTGGCGCAGACCCAGAAGTAGGTCGCCAATCAGCCGAAGACCACATCGACGAAATCGAAGCTGCCATTCAAGGCTCCGACATGGTCTTTATTACCGCAGGTGAAGGCGGCGGCACCGGCACCGGCGCGGCCCCGGTCGTAGCAAAAATCGCGAAATCAAACGGCGCACTCACCATCGGTGTGGTCACCCGTCCGTTCAGCTTTGAAGCGCCACGTCGCGCAGCACACGCCGACCAGGGTATCCACCGCCTGCGCGAAGAAGTAGACGCACTCATTATCGTGCCAAACGATCGCCTGCTTGAGGTGCTCGAACCGGGCGTTTCCATGCTCGACGCGTTCGCTCACGCAGACAACGTGCTGCTAGCCGGCGTAAAAGGCATCACCGACCTGATCACCACCCCGGGTCTGATCAACCTCGACTTTGCAGACGTAAAGTCCGTGATGCAGGGCGCTGGCTCGGCTCTCATGGGCATCGGCTCGGCACGCGGCGCAGACCGCGCGATCAAAGCGGCTGAACTGGCAATCAGCTCACCACTGCTCGAAGCCTCAATCGACGGCGCACACGGCGTGCTGCTCTCGATTCAGGGCTCTTCAAACCTCGGCCTGGCAGAAATCAGCGAAGCGGCCCGACTCGTGCAGCAGGCAGTTCACGAAGAAGCAAACATTATCTTCGGAACCGTTATCGACGACGCCCTCGGTGATGACGTGCGCGTAATCGTAATCGCAGCCGGCTTCGACGAGCACCAGCAAAAAGAAACCGGCCGTCGCGCAGCACCACGTTACTCAGTAACAGAAGCAGAGCGCGCCGAAAACATTCGCGAAAACGTAGCCGCCGCACCGGCACCGGCAAATAACCAGGCTGAAACCCAAGCTCCGTCCCAGGCACACCAAACTGTGGCAGCCGCGCAGGCAGCAACCCCGGCAACCGGCGGCTACCCAAACCTGAGCCAGCCGCAACAGCCACTCGAACGCCACATTTCAGACCCGGCGTTCGAAATTGACGATGACGACGAACTCGACATTCCAGACTTCCTGAAATAAAGTTCTGAAAATCACGCCAAACTCCCTCGACACGTCGCCGCGCAGATCGGGGGAGTTTCGCACATCCACACCCCGCATAAAAACCAAAAAACACGCCCAAAAAAACATAGGCGACACGCCGGAAAATGCGGCGAAAAACGAGCAAATAAAACTAAGCTCAAAAGTAAAGCTAAAAGCTAACAAATTTAAGGAGCTCAAAATGGCAAAAGGTCTGAAAAAAGCAATGGTCTACCTCGGTCTGGCCGAAGAAGACACCACCACCGAACAGCAGCACACTGCCGAAAAGGCAAACAAAACCGCGCCGGTAAACGTTGTGCCGCTGCAGGCCGTGCCAAACGTAGCCCCGCTGCACCGCGCCACCCCGACCTATGCCGCTCCAGCACAGCCAATGAGCGAAATTTTGACCGTGCACCCGGTCGCATACCGCGAAGCCCCGCAGATCGCTGAAAGCTTCCGCGAAGGCGTGCCGGTAATCATGAACATCGCGCGCATGGACGATGCCGAAGCCCGCCGCATCGTAGACTTCGCAAGCGGTCTGGTATCGGGTCTGAACGGCCGTATCGAGCGGGTTACAGGCAAGGTCTTCCTGCTCACTCCAGCGCACATCAGCGTCGGCGAGCCAGGCGCCGAAACCCACGCAGTCAGCGGCTCAATTTTC
>JAUNHM010000070.1 GCA_030523945.1 Microbacteriaceae bacterium | reverse complement strand
GGTTGCTAAAACTGCCGGTTTCTAAAACGCTAAGAATCTAACCGCCGTCGGCGTCAATTTCGGCGCTGGCAAGCTCGGTGTAGTCGATGTTGTCACAGCTGCGAGAGTCGAGCCAGCCGTCTGGCAGGTGCGGACGTTTTGGTCTGCCGGCCCGTCCACGCGGCCCTTCCGCGCCCTCACCCGGATATGGCATTTCCGGGTCAAGATCGGCAAAAATTTGCGCCATATGATCTAGCGATTCTACTCCGGCCAGTGCCCGGCGCACGTCCCCGCCAACCCCGTATCCTTTGAAATACCAGGCCATGTGCTTGCGAATGTCACGGCATGCATGCGGCTCGTCACCGCCAAAAAACTCGGTCAAAAGTTCGGTATGGCGACGTACAGCAGCCATCACCTGCCCGAGTGGTGGGGCGGCAGCTTTTTGATAGGCTTCTTCCCAGCTAATTTTGCCGCTGCGCGCTTCAAAAACCGCCTGCAAATCACCAAAAAGCCACGGTCTGCCAAGGCAGCCACGCCCTACCACCACACCGTCACAGCCGGTGTGCTCCACCATCCGGATTGCGTCTGCGGCAGCCCAAATATCGCCGTTACCCAGCACCGGCACGTTACTGCGCGCGGCCACTGTCTGTTTGAGTTCTGCGATCGCATCCCAGTCTGCCTGGCCGGAATAGTGTTCGGCGGCGGTGCGTCCGTGCAGCGCGATTGCGGCAACACCCGCGTCAGCAGCCATTTTACCGGAGTCCAAAAATGTCATGTGGTCCGCGTCGATACCTTTGCGCATTTTTACGGTGAGGGGCAAATCTCCTGCTGCTTTTACTGCCTGCTGCACGATCGCGGCAAACAGGTCTTGTTTCCACGGCAGCGCCGATCCCCCGCCTTTGCGGGTGACTTTTGGCACCGGGCAGCCAAAGTTCAGGTCAATATGATCGGCCAGGTCTTCGCCCACAATGATTTTGCAGGCGGTCGCAATGGTTTTCGGGTCCACGCCGTAAAGCTGCATAGAGCGCGGTTTTTCGCTGTCGTGAAACTGGATAAGGCGCAGGGTTGCCGCGTTTTTTTCCACCAGGGCGCGGCTGGTGATCATTTCGCTGACAAAAACGCCGTCGCCGTATTCGCGGCAGAGTCGGCGATATGCGGTATTGGTGATGCCGGCCATCGGGGCGAGTTCGACGGGAATGTCGAAGCTGAGTCGCCCGATTTGCAGCGGTTTGTGGGGCACGGTTTGATTCATAACTATTCTATTTTCGCACGCACCTTAATTTTTGTCCTAATCGCGCGGTTTTGGTTTGCGTTTTGGTGCGATTCAGGCTTGTTTTTGCGGAAAACTACGGTTTTGACGCGTTTGTCTGCTGTTTACGCATTGATTTCGGGCAGATTAAAAGCGGTTGAGTCCGTCTGCTCCCCTATTTTTGCACGGGTTTGTCAACTGCCCCGCCAAAGCGCCGGTCGCGGCCGATATATTGGGTGATCGCGTCCCAAAGTTCTGTTCTGTTAAAGTCTGGCCAGAGCGTGTCGACAAACATCATTTCGGCGTAGGCTGACTGCCACATCATAAAATTGCTGGTGCGCTGTTCGCCGGAACTGCGTAAAAACAGGTCAACATCGGGCAGTTCTGGCACATACAAGTGTCGCGCAATTGTGCGTTCGTTGATGCGGTCCGGTTTGAGCCTGCCCGCGGCAACTTCGGCTGCGATAGCCCGAGTGGCGTCGATAATTTCGTTTCGTCCGCCATAGTTAACGCACATTGTGAGGGTGAGGCCGGTGTTGTTGCGGGTGTGCTGTTCTGCTTCTTGCAGTTCTTTGATCACGGAAGCCCACAGTTTTGGCCGCCTACCCGCCCATCTCATGCGCACGTTCCAGGCGTGCAGCTGGTCACGTCTGGCGCGCAAAATTTCGCGGTTAAAGCCCATTAGAAAGCGCACTTCTTCCGGTGATCGCCGCCAGTTTTCGGTGGAAAATGCATAGACTGTGAGGTATTTTACGCCGGCTTGCACGGCCCCTGCGACCACGTCGAGCAGGGTTTTTTCGCCCTGTTTGTGGCCTTCGATGCGGGTCATGCCGTGTTGGTTGGCCCAGCGGCCGTTGCCGTCCATTACGATGGCGACGTGTTCTGGCACTTTTCCGGCGAAGTTTGGCGGGTTTTGCCCTGTCCAGTCCACAGGCACGAGTTCTGTGCGGGGTATGCGCATTATGCTCCTGTCTGCGTTTGGGTGTATGTTTGCGAGTTAAGTCGCTGAACTGATGCCGGTTTGGCCGTAATTCTATTATAACTTTACATCCGCCACCTGTGCTCCCGCTTAAAAATCTGCTGCTTGCGTGTTTTTAGCTGGTTGCTTTTCTCACAGTTTCGTTTCGTTTTGCTGGAAACTTGTAAATATATGGTTTTGGAATTTTAAAAAGGAGCGGATTGGCTGAAACCAGCTAGTTTAGGGAGCGGATGCGTTTTTCGAGTTGCCAGTTGAGGAAGGCGAGGATAATTTCGCCAGCGGCTGTGCGGGCAGAATTTGGTGCGTGTGTGGCTAAGTCAAAATCGCCGGCGAGCAAAGCTGCCAGCAGCGCAATAACCGCAGGCTCTACTCTGAAGTTTCCGGGGGCGGCGCAGTTGTTGCACACCAACCCGCCAAGCTGCACCGAAACCGCCAATTCTAAGGGCAAATTTTCTGGCGGCGTAGCATTTTCGCTCAGTACCCCGGCAAGCGGCGGTGCGGCAATATTGCAGTGCACGCAACGGCGCAGCTCCAGGCTCCACCCGGCCAAGCTCAGCGCGCGCAAAAAATAGCTGTCCCGCACTAAAACCTGTGCGATTTCGCCCTGCGCCAGTGCTTGTAGACTGCGCACAAGCAGATGATACTGATGGGCGGCAGCGGCACTGTCTGCGGCAAGCTGCGTGGCAACCTCGGCCATTGCGTGAGCAAAATTATATGTTTCCAGGCTACCACTTAGTTGCGTGCCAAAAATTGCGAGCGACTCTGCCTGGGTCACGGTGTCTAAACCGCCGCGTCCCTCATAACAGAGAATATCGACCACAGAAAAAGGTTCCAGCCGCGCCCCAAACTTGCTGCTGGACTTGCGCACTCCGCGTGCCACCGCCCGGCGCAGGCCCGTGCGCGGAGTTAAGAGCGTGATAATCCGGTCGGCCTCCCCCAGTTTTTGGGTGCGCAACACAACCGCTTGGTCACGAATCGCGGCCATTAGCGGCGCATTCCGCGGCGACGTCTGCCGGCTTTTTGTTCCGCGGCAGCCCAGGCCTGCTGTGCCGGGGTCAGAGCGCCAAAATTGCCAGTAACAGGGATGTTTTCGACCCCATTTCCCGCGCTAGATCCCACCGCGCCGCTGCGCGCCAGTTGCCATGCATGGGTAATTGCTAGGGCTAGAGCGTCTGCTGCGTCGGCAGGTTTTGGCGGGGCCGCCAGCCCTAAAAGCCTGGTCACCATTGTGGTTACCTGGGTTTTATCGGCTGCACCGTAGCCTGTCACCTGCAGCTTAATTTCGTTTGGTGTGTAGAGCCGGATCGGAATGCTGCGTTGCGCAGCCAAAAAAAGCGCCACACCGGAAATCTGCGCCACACCCATGACGCTGGCGACGTTATCCTGAGCAAAAACCCGCTCCAAAGCGATCTGATCTGGCGGTTCGGGTCCGTCTAAAATCCGCGCCAAAGCTCCGCCGATTTTTACCAAACGCTGCTCGATCGGCAAATCCGCGGCAGAAACCAGCACTTCTACGTGTTCAAAGGTGAGTTTACGGGCTGCACCCACAGAGATTATGCCGACTCCGCACCGGGTTAAACCGGGATCAATGCCGAGAATCCGCATAATCTCTGCGAAAAGCCTGCTTATTCGCCGGCTTCTTCCAGCTCCTGCAAAACCTCGGCGTTAATGTCGAAGTTTGCAAACACGTTTTGCACATCGTCACTGTCTTCTAGCGCATCGATCAGTTTGAACACTTTACGCGCGGTGTCAGCGTCGATTTCCACCTTTAGATTAGGCACAAACTCAACGTCGGCGCTGTCAAACTCGATGCCTGCCTCGGTCAGCGCCTTGCGTGCTGCCTCCAGGTCGTTTGGTTCGGTGATGATCTCAAAAGACTCACCGTTCGGGGTTGGGATCACCTCTTCTGCGCCAGCCTCTAGCACAGCCATCATCACATCGTCTTCCGTGGTGCCAGCCTGCGGCACGGTAATCAAGCCCTTGCGCGCAAAGTTGTATGCCACGCTGCCCGGATCTGCCATGTTGCCGCCGTTGCGGGTCACAGCCACGCGCACCTCAGCGGCAGCGCGGTTGCGGTTATCGGTCAAACACTCGATCAAAATCGCCACGCCGTTTGGACCGTAGCCTTCGTACATAATCGTTTCGTAGTCTACCGCGTCGCCAGTGAGCCCCGCGCCGCGCTTCACCGCACGGTCGATATTGTCGTTTGGCACAGACTGTTTTTTGGCTTTGTGTACGGCAAGTTCCAGCGCCGGGTTGCCTTCAATGTCGCCGCCACCGATACGCGCGGCCACCTCAATGTTTTTGATCAGTTTTGCAAAAGCCTTGGCACGTTTTGCGTCTGCGGCGCCTTTTTTGTGCTTGATTGTGGCCCATTTGGAGTGTCCTGACACGGATTACACCTCATTTTCTTCTAAAACTAACTATTGTCCTGAACTATTTTACTATTCTAGCGCGAATTTGCTGGAAATTCCGCTTCCCACGCGCTGGCGATCGTCTCGCGCACTTCTGACAGCAGCTGCGGCATCGCCTTGGTGCGGGCGATAATCGGGAAAAAGTTGGCGTCGTTGCTCCAGCGCGGCACAATGTGCTGGTGCAGGTGGGCGGCGACACCGGCTCCGGCAACTTCACCCTGGTTCATGCCAATGTTGAAGCCGTGACAGCGGCTGGCGACCTTTAAAACGTGCATTGCCTGCTGGGTCATTTCGCCGATCTCTTGCACCTCTTCGCGGTTGGCTAAATCGTATGTGCCGATGTGGCGGTAAGGGCACACCATCAGGTGCCCACCGTTGTAAGGGTAGAGATTGAGCAGAGCAAAAGCGTGGGTGCCGCGGGCAACGATCAGCCCCGCCTCGTCGCTTTTGGGCGGGGCGGCGCAAAACGGGCAGTTGTGTTCGTCTGCCTGCTCGTGGTCTTTAATATAGACCAGTCGATGCGGTGTCCAGAGTCTGCCGAAGCCGTCTGGCGCACCGGCAGCAAAATCGCCAGAGTTCTCAGGCACAGGGTTCTCTGCTACGTTCATTGTCGCCCTTCCGCAAGATTTTTTGCCAGGTTTGGGTGGCGGCGGGGGCAGCGAGTAGGATTTTTTAACTCGCTGCCGCCGCCGCACGTGTGAAACATTTTCGCTCCGGCCCCTATGCGCTAGCCCAGGCCGTGGTGACCTGTTCGTGGCTAGCAATTGCCGCGGTGATCTTTTCGATCGCCTCTGCCACGGGCACGCCGTTTAGCTGCGACCCATCACGGAAGCGGAAGCTGACCGCTCCGGCAGCCCGGTCGTCTTCGCCGGCAATCAGTTGGAACGGTACCTTGTCTTTGGTGTGGGTGCGGATTTTCTTCGGCATGCGGTCGTCTGAATGATCCACAAATGCGCGCACCCCGCGGGCTTTGAGCTGCGCGATCACACCGTCAAGATAGTCACCGTATTCTGCCGCGACCGGGATGCCCACAACCTGCACCGGCGCCAGCCACACCGGGAACACCCCGGCATAGTGCTCCAACAAAATCGCAAAGAAACGCTCAATGGATCCCAGCAGCGCACGGTGGATCATAATCGGGCGTTTGCGGGTGCCGTCGCTTGCCGCATACTCCAGCTCAAACAGCTCCGGCTGGTTAAAGTCGAGCTGCACTGTGCTCAGCTGCCAGGTGCGACCGATCGCGTCGCGTGCCTGCACACTGATTTTTGGCCCATAGAATGCCGCGCCGCCCGGGTCTGCCACCAGTTCGAGCCCTGATTCTTCAGCGATTTGCTGCAGCATGGCTTCGGCGGTCGCCCACTGCTCGTCACTGCCCACAGATTTTTCCGGATCGCGGGTTGAAAGCTCCAGATAAAAGTCGTTCAGGCCGTAGCCTTTCAACAGCCCGAACATCAAATCGAGTTGCCGTTTAATTTCGTCTGAAACCTGCTCTTCGGTAACATAAATGTGCGCGTCGTCTTGGGTTAGCCCGCGCACCCGGGTGAGCCCGGCCAGCGTGCCAGATTTCTCATAGCGATAAACCGTGCCGAACTCTGCCATGCGCAGTGGCAGCTCGCGATAGCTGCGCGCCCTTGACCTAAAAATTAGGTTGTGGAACGGGCAGTTCATCGGCTTCAGATAGTAGTCTTGGCCGGGTTTGACCACATTGCCGTCGTGATCGCACACCTCGTCTAGGTGCATTGCCGGGAACATGCCGTCTTTATACCAGGCCAGGTGCTGGCTGGTTTCAAACAGTTGCCCCTTGGTGATGTGCGGGGTGTTAACGAATTCGTATCCGGCTGCCAGCAGCTGCTTTTGCAGGTAGCTTTCGATTTCGTGGCGGATAATGCCGCCTTTGGGGTGAAAAACCGCCAAGCCTGAGCCGATTTCGTCTGGGAAGGAAAACAGGTCAAGCTCAACCCCGAGCTTGCGGTGGTCGCGCTTGGCGGCCTCTTCGAGGCGGGTTTGATACGCAACAAGTTCGTCTTTGGTCGGCCAGGCGGTGCCGTAAATACGCTGCAGCTGCGGGTTCTTTTCACTGCCGCGCCAGTATGCTGCGGCGCTGCGCAACAGCGCCCAACCGTTGCCGATCATGCGGGTGTTTGGCAGGTGCGGCCCGCGGCACAGGTCTTTCCAGCACACTTCCCCGGTTTTCGGGTCGACGTTGTCATAAATGGTCAGCTCTGCGCCGCCCACCTCGACGTTTTCGTTATCGTCGCCGGTGTTGCCGCCTTTTAGCCCGATCAGCTCGAGCTTGTATGGCTCGTTTGCCAGCTCTGCCCGCGCTTCTTCTTCGGTCACAACCCGGCGCACAAAGCGCTGCCCCTGTTTGGCGATCTTTTGCATTTCTTTTGTGATCGCGCGCAAATCTTCAGGGGTGAACGCATTTTGCGGATCGAAATCGTAGTAAAAGCCGTCTTGCACCGGCGGGCCG
>JAUNHM010000002.1 GCA_030523945.1 Microbacteriaceae bacterium | reverse complement strand
GCAGCGCTTGCGGCAGCACAAATGAGCGAGCGAGCCAGTGGCGGCAAGCGCTCAGCGGCCTCGCAGGCGGGCGTTACTGCGTCAGGTGGGTCAAATGCCGGTACTAAGACTAAAACTGAGCCAGACGCGCCGCTACCGCTGCAAGAGGTGCCAGGCGCGACGCTTGCCGAGCTGAAAATTGCCGAAATCGTGCCGAACCGGGTCAACCCGCGCACCGTTTTCGAGCCGCAGGCGCTAGCCGAACTCACCCACAGTATTCGCGAATTTGGCGTATTTCAGCCGATCGTGGTGCGGCCGCTTGCTGCCGTAGATGCGCCACACGACGGTGCAAAATACGAAATTATTATGGGCGAGCGCCGTTTTCGCGCCAGTCAGCAAGCCGGCAAAACCACCATTCCGGCGATTATCCAAAATACCACAGACGAAAACATGCTGCGCGATGCGTTGCTAGAAAACCTGCACCGTGCGAACCTGAACCCGCTCGAAGAGGCTAGCGCATATCAGCAGCTGATGAGCGATTTTGGCATCACTCAGGAGCAGCTTGCTGAGCGCATCGGACGTTCCAGGCCGCAGATTAGCAACACGATCCGGCTGCTGCGTTTGCCAGAACAGGTGCAAGAGCAGATCGTTGCGGGGGAACTGAGTGCCGGTCACGCCCGGGCGATTTTGGCGCTGAAGGCGGACCCGGCCGAAACCGTTGCGATTGCGAAAAAGGTTGTAAAACAGCGTCTGAGCGTGCGTGAAGTTGAGCAGCTTGCTGTTGCCGAGCAGGAAAAAAAGGTTGCGCCTCCGCGTGCTGGCGGGTTACGCAGCCAGCTTGAAGCTGTGGAAAGCAGGCTCGCAGAGCGCTTCGGCACTCGCGTGCAGGTGAAACTCGGGCCTAAAAAGGGCCAGGTCGTAATCGACTTTGCCACAATTGCGGATTTGAAAAATATTCTCGCGGAACTCGGCGAAACCGGGGTTTAGTGCTTCTTGCTGAATATTTTGTGTGCGAAATTTTAGTTTGTAAAAGTATCTGTTTTTGAGCGCCAGAATATTTTCGGGCAGATGCGTGGCGGTATAGTGTCAAACGGAACTATTCTGGTGCTCTTAGTTTAGTTATTTACTCTCGGCTTTTTTGATTGTGAAAAACTGTTAATGTTTCACGTGGAATATCTTCCCCACTGGTTTTCTGGAAAGACGATATTTTTAATGAAATATCGTCCGTTTCTGTAGCACGGAATGCACGAGTTGCCTTTGGCAATTCCTTTTTCTATGCATGTGAAACACCGACTCCCAAAGAGCAAATGTAAAACATGCTTCACCTGAAACACCGGCTCTCAAAGAAACCGGTGTGGAAGTTGTTTCACGTGAAACATTTCACTATTTTAGTTGAAATTAACTAAATTTTTGCAAAAGTAGCTAATTTTTTAGCGAAAATCGCCTCTCGCGCATTTTTGTTGCCGTTCAGGATAAATCATACGCGCCTACCTATAAAATCGCGCTACAGGCTCTGCTGTGAGCTCACTTTTTTGCCAGCCCTGACTAAAATGAGCGATCCTTTATCAAACCTACATTGCCGCTAGCATCGTCATTTTCAAATGATTAAAATATCGAACTAAATCGTTTGGTTGATTGGTTCTGTAACAGGCGAACAAGTTTTGTTGCAAGCCAAAACTATGCAAATATATTTCAAATAAATTTGAGAAAGTTAGTCGAGCAGCAACGCGGGCTCTTCGAGCACTGATGCGACGTCTGCCATGAAGCGGGAGATTACGTCGCCGTCGACTACGCGATGGTCGAATGACCCGCCCACTGTAGTGACCATGCGCGGCAAAATTTCGCCGTCGACCACCCACGGTTTTGGCTTGATTGTGCCCATGGCGACGATCGCAACTTCGCCCGGGTTGAGGATCGGGGTGCCGGTGTCCATGCCGAATACGCCGATGTTGGTGACGGTGATGGTGCCGTTTGCCATGCCTTCTGGGGTGGTGCGTCCTTCGCGGGCGGTGATGGTGAGCTGCTCGATCGCTTTGGCCAGCTCGAGCATGGACATATCTTGGGCGTCTTTGATGTTTGGCACGAGTAGGCCGCGCGGGGTGGCGGCGGCGATGCCGAGGTTGACGAAGTTGTGCACGATAATTTCTTCGTCGGTGAAGGTGGAGTTGACCATCGGGTTGCGGCGCACGGCCCAGACGATTGCTTTGGCCATGACCAGGAGTGGCGAGACTTTAACGCCGGCAAAGTCGGTGGAGTTTTTGAGTCGTTTGACGTATTCCATGGTGCGGGTTGCGTCGATTTCGGTGAAAACGCTGACGTGTGGCGCGGTGAATGCGCTTTGCGACATGGCTTTGGCGATTTGTTTGCGCACGCCTTTGACGGGGATGCGTTCTTCGCGCGCTTCAGGTGCGGCTGGGGTTTCGAGGTTGCGGAATACGCTGGCTTGGCTGGCGTGGCGCACCACGTCGTCGCGCAGTATTTCGCCGGCAATACCGGTGCCGGTAATTTCTGCGAGGTTTACCTGCAGGTCTTTAGCGAGTTTGCGGATTGGTGGTTTTGCAAGGATGTTTGCCGGGTCGGCGACCGGAATGATTGGCGGGTGTAGCAGCGCTTGTCCGCCGGTGCGGCGGCGGCTTTTGACTTTGCCGGTGGCGCCGTAGCCGACGAGCACCGCGTTTTGGGCAGGCGCAGTTTCGGTGCTGGTTTCAGCAGTGTTTTCGCCCTTTTTGCCTGTAGCAGGTGCAGGAGCCGTTTCTGTGGCGGCTGCGGCAGCTTGTTCACTCACTTCGGCGGCTGGCTGCACCGGTGGCGTGGCTGCTTCTGCAGTCTGGTTTGCTGTTGTTTCTGGGTCTTCGGCAGGTTCTGTTGCTCCGCTGGTGATGCGCAAAATTGGCTCACCGACGGGTACGGTTTCGCCCACTTCGGCGAGCAGCTCGGCGACGGTGCCGGCGAATGGTGAGGGCAGCTCAACGACCGATTTGGCGGTTTCTATTTCGCACACGGTCTGGTTTAGCTCAACTTCGTCACCGGGCGCCACCAGCCAGGTCACGATTTCTGCTTCGGTCAGGCCTTCGCCCACGTCTGGCAGGTTAAAAAGTTGTTCGGTCATTGCCTGTCCCTCCTTAATTTCCTAAATTCTGTTCAAATTGTTGCGTTTGCTTGCCTAGTAGTGCATGGTGCGGTCGACTGCTTCGAGCACGCGGTCTGCGTCTGGCAGGTAGTAGCTTTCGAGCTGGGCTGCCGGGAATGGCACGTCATAGCCGGAGACGCGTAGCACTGGGGCTTGTAGCGTGTAAAAACAGTGTTCGGCGACGGTTGCGGCGATTTCGCTGCCGAGGCTGGCGTGCTGTGGCGCTTCCTGGGCGACAATAAGTCGGCCGGTTTTGCGCACGCTTTCAAACAGCGGCGTGTAGTCGATTGGTGCGAGCGAGCGCAGGTCGATTACTTCCAAACTGGTGCCTTCGGATTCGGCGATTTCGGCTGCTTGAAGCAGGGTCGTCACCATTGCGCCGAAGCCGACGAGGGTTGCGTCTGTGCCGGTGCGGGCCAGGCGGGTGCGGTGCAGTGGTGCGGCCGGTGCGCTAAAGTCGACTTCGCCTTTTTGCCAGTATTTTGCTTTTGGTTCAAAGAAAATTACCGGGTCGTCACTTTCGATTGCTTGCCGCAGCATCCAGTATGCGTCGTTTGGGTTTGATGGGGCGACGACTGTAAGCCCTGCGGTGTGAGCAAAATACGCTTCGGGGCTTTCTTGGTGGTGTTCCACCGCGCCGATGTGGCCGCCGTATGGAATGCGGATCACAACAGGCAGGGTGATGGCGCCTGCGGTACGGCTGCGATATTTGGCTAGCTGGCTGACGATCTGGTTAAATGCGGGGTAGACGAAACCGTCGAACTGGATTTCAACCACCGGGCGGTAGCCGCGCATTGCCAGGCCGATTGCGCTGCCGACGATGCCCGCTTCTGCCAGCGGGGTGTCGAGCACGCGGGCAGAGCCGAAGCGGTCTTGCAGCCCGTCGGTGACGCGGAATACGCCGCCGAGTTTGCCGATATCTTCACCCATCAGCAGCACTTTTTCGTCCGCTGCCATGGCATCGGCCAGGGCGGTGTTCAGGGCATGGGCGAGCAGTTTCTTTTCGATGCCGCGAGTTTCTGGGGCGTCCTGTCCAGTTGGTGCGGCTGCTGTAGTCGCTTCAGCTTGTTTGGTTGCTGCAGTTTTTTGGGTGTCGCTCATCTCTATTCCTCCTCCCCAAACGATGCTTCGTAGTGTGCCAGCCACTGTCGTTGCCGGGCAATGTGTTCGTGATCTGCTGCGTAGGCGTGGGCAAACATTGCGTCTGGGTGTGGCGAAGGCATATTTAGCAGGCGCTTACGCACGTCCATCGCGTATTTTTTGCAAGATTCGGCCACGTCGGCAAAGAATTCATCGCCGGTTCCCTCGTTTCGCAGGTATGCTTCAAAGCGGGCGATCGGGTCGCTTTTTTGCCATTCGGCGAGTTCTTCGTTGCAGCGGTAGCGGGTTGGGTCATCGCTGGTGGTGTGTGCACCGATGCGATAGGTCAGTGCCTCGATATAGCGTGGGCCGAGGCCAGCGCGAGCATCGTTTAGGAATTTTTTGGCCACGGCAAAGCCTGCGAGCGGGTCGTTACCGTCGATTTGCACGGCAGGAATGCCAAAACCGAGAGCACGGCGATACAGCGGTGTGCGCGATTGGCGTTCAACTGGCACAGAGATGGCAAATTTGTTGTTTTGGACGACGAAAAGCACCGGTGCCTGATAGCTGGCGGCAAATATCATAGCTTCGTTGGCATCGCCCTGGCTGGTGGTGCCGTCGCCATAAAAAACCATGGTTGCGCTGTCGGTTGCGGTGCCTGCTTCGCCTGCGTCCATTGCGGTGTTGCCGGTTGCGAGTTTTGCGTCGAGTAGCTGACCTAGCGCATAGCCGACCGCGTGCTGTGCCTGTGCGCCGAGCACGAGCGTGTAGGGGTGCACATTGCCGTTTTGTGGGTCTTTCGGGTCCCAACCGCCGTTAGTAACACCGCGGAAAAGCCGGCCAATGTTTACCAGATCAACGCCGCGGGCATAGGCAACGGTGTGTTCGCGATAGGCGGGAAAAATGTAGTCCTGCGGGGCTGCTGCGTGCGCAAAACCCACCTGGCAGCCTTCCTGGCCAATGCTCGGCACCCACAGCGCCATTTGACCCTGACGTTGCAGGTTGGTGCATTCCGTGTCAAAGGCGCGCGTCATCGCCATGTCGCGATACCACTGCTGTTTTTCCACCAGGCTGACGCCATCTAGCTCGCTAGCAAATTCGGCTGCGCTCGCACTCGGCGCCCAGTTGCCCTCTTTGTCCAGGAAACGCACCGGTTCCGGGTCTTGCCAGTTAATTCGCGGCACTAATGGCGCGGCGGCACAGGCAGCATTTGGTTGTGAGGTGTCTGTATGGTTACCCATTGGCGCCCCCGCGGTTTGCCTGTAAATACTCGCTAATAGCGGCAATTACGGCTGGCACGCTTTCTGCTTCGCCGGCGGTGATGCGCAGACCGTGCCCGGCAAAAGGCCTGATTAGAATGTTGTGTTCGCTTGCGCAGTATGCACCGAGTGCCTGTGCCGGGTCGCTAATTTCGCTGCCGGCTGCCGGCTGCGGTAGCTGGTGTGCTGGAATCCAGATAAAGTTTGATTCGCTGGCTGGCAATTCGAGCCCCAGCTCTTCAAGTCCTGCACGCAGTGCGTCGAGGCGTTCTTGAATTGCGGTGATTTGCTCGTTTAGTGAGTCCAGGCTTTCCGGTTCGAGCGCTGCCAGTGCTGCGCTTTCGGCAATACCGCTGACAGAGAGCGGCACCACCACGGCACTCATCGCCCGCCAAATGCCAGGGTCTGCCAGGCCGTAGCCGAGGCGTAATCCGGCCAGTCCATAGGCTTTTGAGAAGGTGCGCAGCACGACAACGTTGCTGTGTCGGTGCAACTCTTCGGCACCCTGCACGGTCTGCTCGTCGCGGTTAAATTCGATGTATGCCTCATCGACGACTACCAGCAGATCGCTTGGCACCTGGGCGATAAATTCGTCAAATTCGCTCTTTTTGATGGTCGGCCCGGTCGGGTTGTTTGGGGTGCACAGCAGGACTGCGCGGGTGTCGTCGTTAATTGCGGCGAGCATTGCTGGCAGGTCGTGGGTTGCGTCTGGGCGCAGCGGCACGCCGATCGCTGTGCAGTTGTTTGGCGCACCCAGCAGCGGATATGCCTCAAAACTTGGCCATGCGTGCACGTAGTTGTTTTGCGGCCCGCACACAGTCTGGATCAGCTGGTAAAGAATGTGCACGCTACCGGCGCTAATGTGCACCCAGTCCGCGCCCGGCAAGCCATTGTTTGCGGCGAGTGTTTCACGTAAAACAGTCAGGCTCGGGTCGGCGTAGCGGTTCAAATCTGTGCGGTTTTGCACGGCTTTGAGCACGGCTGGCAGCGGGGTAAATGGGCTTTCGTTGCTGGACAGCTTAAATCCTCCCGCGACCGGCCTCGCACCCTGTTTATATACTGGGATGTTTGCGATTTCCGGGCGGACTTTGATTGGAATGTTGCGTTCTGTCATTCTTCCACTTTACTGCTAGGCGGCACTGGTTTTTTGCATATAACCTGATTTTGTGCCTATTTTCGACTATGTCTAAAGTATTTTTGCGTAAAATTGTGTTTTGCACAGCTCTGTGTATAACGGTTATCAGCGTTTGTTAGATTTGTGGAAAAGCGCCCGATTTAGTTGTTTTGCTTGCTTTTGTTGGCGCGGAATTTCGCGGTGTGCTGCTTGCTTTGTGAAAGGATTTCGTCGGGATTTTCCACACAGGGTACTTTACTGGCCTGTTGATAGTTGTGTTTGTACAAAAATCGCATTTGGAGCTAAGCAATAAATTTTCTTATTAAAATTGGTAGGTTTATACAAAACTAAATTTCTTTAACTCTAAACTTGAAACAAGTTTTCCACAAAAAATAATTATTTTTTTCCCTGAGAAACACAAAACTTAAATTTTCCACAGGCAAAATAGGTCATTTAAAAATCATGCCAACAGACCAAAACCCCCACAAAACCGCGGCACAACCAGTTTCACAAAGACTTTTCCACAAGTCCAAAAGCAAGATGAAGTGGAATAAAAAATACTGCACAAAACCGCAAAAGCCGATTTGCATTCTGGCAAAGCTCAGCAGAATAGAGCAGAATAGAAACATAACTTCCAACACCGCGGCCCCGCCGCCAAAAGATAGGAACCCATTGTCTGCTTTGCCTCCGCAACCGCTCAGCCCCCTCGACGGCCGCTACCGCGCTGCCACCGGTAACCTCGGAGATTTTCTGAGTGAAGCCGGCCTGAACCGCGCTCGGGTCCATGTCGAAGTCGAATGGATCGCCTATATCACTGCCAACTCGCTGTTTGGGGCGAGTCCGCTCGAGCCTGCGCAGCTGCAAGAGTTGCGCGACTGGGCGGCTGCTTTTGGGCAGCAGGAAATTGAGCGCCTGGCTGAGATCGAGGCGACCACCCAGCACGATGTGAAAGCCGTGGAATATTTGGTGCGTGCCCAGCTTGAGCGCCAAAAGCTGAGCCATCTGGCGGAACTGACCCACATTTGCTGCACCAGCGAAGATATTAACAACCTCTCTTACGCGCTGACCGTAAAACAGGCAATTGCCGAGGTATGGCGGCCAAAGTTTGTTGCCGTGATTGACGAATTGGCACGTCAAGCGCGTAAATATGCGGATTTGCCGATGCTCAGCCGCACTCACGGGCAGCCGGCCACGCCGACCACTCTGGGTAAAGAGCTGGCCGTGTTTGTGCACCGACTGCGCCGGCAACTGCGGCAACTTGATGCGGTGGAATACCTGGGTAAGTTTAGTGGCGCGACCGGCACTTTTGCCGCGCACCTGAGTGCCGCGCCGGAGGCTGATTGGCGGAAAATCGGGCGCGAATTTGTGGAAAATTCGCTCGGCCTGAGCTTTAACCCGCTGACCACCCAGATCGAATCGCACGACTGGCAGGCCGAGCTTTACGACCGTGTGGTGCACAGCAACAGGATTTTGCACAACCTTGCCACCGATATTTGGAGTTACATTTCAATTGGATATTTCCGCCAAATTCCGGTGGCCGGGGCGACAGGTTCTTCGACCATGCCGCACAAGGTGAACCCGATCCGATTTGAAAACGCAGAGGCAAACTTTGAGCTTTCTAACGCGATTTTGGGGTCGCTGGCAGAAACTCTTGTGACCAGTCGCTGGCAGCGCGACCTGACTGACTCCAGTGCACAGCGTAACATCGGTGTGGGCTTAGGGCACTCGGCGCTCGCACTCGACAATGTGCTGAAAGGGCTGGGGCAGATTGATGCTGCGCCAGAGGTTTTGGCCGCTGATCTCGACACCAACTGGGAGGTGCTGGGTGAGGCGATCCAGACTGTGATTCGTGCCGAGGTTACCGCAGGGCGTAGCGACATTAGCGACCCTTATGCGGCGCTGAAAGAGTTGACTCGCGGTCGCCGTATTGGCCAGGAAGAGCTGCGCGAATTTGTTTCCGGGCTAAATATCGGACAGGAAGCAAAAGATCGCCTGCTGGCTTTGACCCCGGCAACCTATACCGGTCTTGCTGCTGAGCTTGTCGACCTGCTCGACAACTAGGCCTTACTCGACCAGCGGGTCGGGTGATTAATTAAGTTAGAACGCATGTTCCACGTGAAACATCGAGTTAAATGTGGAAGTTTAGCTTCGCTTATCAGCTAAATGCCGATAAGCGCGCTTTTGTCACACGGAATGCGAAAATTGCGTTGCAATTTTCTTTTCCGTGCACGTGAAACATCTTCATTAACATCCCCATTAAAAAGGAAATATGCTCCCGATTGCTAAAGGAATGGTGCAGTTGCAGCAGATCGCTGACACTGAGCCGGTAAAAACACTCGCAGCCGCTTTTGACAAAGCGGGATTTGAGTTTGCGCTTGTGGGCGGGCCGGTGCGTGATGCGCTGCTCGGTCGCCCGGTCACCGACCTGGACTTCACAACCAATGCCAGGCCGGAGCAGACCAGCGAAGTTTTGCAGTCAATCAGCAAAAAAACCTGGGACATCGGTCAGGCTTTTGGCACAATCGCTGCTCGAGTAGCCGGGCAAACCGTTGAGGTTACAACCTATCGTGCAGAGGTTTATCACAGTGATTCGCGCAAACCCGAGGTGAGTTTCGGCGATACCATCGAGGGCGACCTGGTGCGCCGTGACTTCACAGTGAACGCGCTTGCGCTAATGCTGCCGCAAATGCGACTGGTCGATGTGGCCGGCGGGCTAGAACATTTGCTCGGAGGCGTGTTGGACACTCCGGGTGCACCGGAAGTTTCTTTTAGCGATGATCCTTTGCGCATGTTGCGAGCGGCGCGTTTTGCCGGGCAGCTCGGGTTTAGCGTTGCGCCGCGGGTGATTGCGGCAATGGCTGAAATGGCGCCGCGCCTAGAAATTATTTCGCGGGAGCGTGTGCGTGACGAACTGGTAAAGTTGATAAACAGCAGCCGTCCGGTGCCGGGGCTGCGACTGTTGGCAGAAACCGGCCTGATGGCGCAATTTTTGCCAGAGTTTGATGCGCTGCGCAATACACAAGACGACCAAAATCGCCACAAAGATGTTTATGAACACAGTTTGACGGTTTTGGAGCAGGCGATTGATCTGGAACTTGCCCGCCGCGCGCCGGAAGTGACCGAACCGGACACGGTTTTGCGCATCGCGGCGCTTTTGCACGATATCGGAAAACCGCCAACTCGCCGGTTTGAAAAAGGTGCGGTTACATTTTATGCGCACGACGTGGTGGGCGCGAAAATGGCGCGAAAACGCCTGCGCGAACTAAAATTTGACAATGACAGTGTGAAGCGAATCGCGAAACTCGTGGAACTTCACATGCGGTTTTTCGGCTATACCGACGCGGAATGGACGGATTCTGCGGTCCGCCGCTATGTGCGTGATGCTGGCGACCAGCTCGAACAGTTGCACATTATTACGCGCGCCGATGTGACCACCAAAAATGAGAAAAAAGCCGCCCGTTTGCGCCGCGCTTATGACGGACTGGAAGAGCGGATCGCCCAGCTTGCGGCAGAAGAAGAGCTGGCTGCTGTGCGGCCGGAGCTTGACGGCGAACAAATTATGCAAATTTTGCAGATCGGCCCGGGCCGCGAAGTTGGTGCCGCATACAAATTCCTGCTCAACATTCGCCTCGACGAAGGCCCGATCGGCCCCGAAGCCGCCACCCGTCGCCTGCTGGATTGGTGGGCAGAGCAGGGCAAGTAGCGTAAGACTAGACGCCGAGAGTGGCGATTGGCGCGACGCATACGCCGTCGTCGCGACGGTAGGCGACGCTGCCGAGTGCGGTCAAGACGACGAGCGCGGCCGGTTCGCCGACTTTGTCCGTGTTAACCACGCTGGCAAACTTCTTGAGCGACTTTGCCGCCGCCTCGATAGCCGCCTCGCCGCCGAGTTTCACCTCAAACGCCGCCCAGGTGCCGTCGCGCAACTCCAACACAGCATCCACTTCTAGTCCATTGGAATCGCGGTAGTGATACAGCCGCCCTTGCAGCGGCATCGCATACACACGCAAATCGCGCACAGCCAGCGCCTCAAACAGCAATCCCACAAAGTTCAGGTCGTTCAGCAGTTTTTTAGGCGATGCGCCGAGAGCAGCGGTAGCGAGCGCCGGGTCAATAAAAAAGCGCTTCGGCGACTTGCGCAGGGTCGCGCTCGAACGCAAATGAGTGCTCCAAGCTGGCAGATTTTCGACGATGCGGATCCGCTCCAGCGCCTGCACATATTCATCGACAGTGCGGGGGTCAAGGGGTCCCTCCGAGCCACCCGCGTCTGCCGCAATCGCCGCGTCACTCGCCTCGGTGGCGACATTGCGCGCCAGGGACGACAATACACGCCGCACCCGCTCAGGATCACGCACAACCCCGTCGCCGAGTGAGGAAATATCGACCTGGGCGATGTTGTCAACATACGCCGAGAGTGCGAGCTGTGCTTTTTGCGTGCTCAAATGCAGGTTGCCGGGCCAGCCACCGCGCACAATCTGCTCGATCACGTCAGTGAGGCTAAACTCGGGTGCGGCAGTCGGGGTGATCTCGCCCTGCAATAATGCTGCGAGCGACACCTCTCCGCTCGATACCCCAGATTCGTAAAGACTCATCGGACGCATTTGCAAAACCGCGATCCGCCCGGCGCCCGAGTGTCGGTTTACGTCATCATTTGGCACAGAGGAGCCAGTGAAAATAAACTGCCCCTTTGCTGGGAAACGGTCATCGACCAGGTGGCGGGCGGCGTTCCAAATGCCCGGCTCAACCTGCCACTCGTCGATCAGTCGCGGGGTATCGCCGGCAAGCAAGTGTTCCGGAAGTTTCGCAGCGAGTTCGCGTGCATTCGGGTCGCGATCCAGGCGTACAACGCTTGCTGCGTGCTGCATTGCAGTGGCGGTTTTACCGCACGCTTTTGGCCCCTCAATCAGCACCGCTCCGAAGGTCGTTAAATAGTAATCTAAGACCGCATCAAAGACGCGCTCACGATACTCGTAGTTCCCTTTATTCATAAGGCTATTATATACCCAATGTCGGTTTTGTAGCAATCTCAATGTATGTTTTGTGGCGTTTTCAATGTATCTTTTGTGGGATTTTGAATGTCGGAAATATGGGGATTTCAATGTATGTTTTGCGGCAATTCCAATGTTGGTTTTGCAGGTAGGCAAAACGGGATAAAATCGGGCAAAATGAGTGGATATTAGGGAATTTTTGTGGGACCATATTATTTGTTGCCCCCGACTGATACGCTTGAAATATGCACAAAACCGAGCCGAAAAAACGAGACAGCCGCGCTAGCCAAAAACGACGCGACATTATCATCACCAGCGTTATCGCGGTAATGTTGCTGGCCGGCGCGCTTGTTTTTGCCACAGCAAAACTCGGTTTACGCATGCCATTTGCTCCGCCAACAGCAGAGGAAGCGCTCGCCGCAGCTGTCAAAAAAGACGCCAAAAATCTGTTTGCAAATATCGCTGCCGAATTCGCACAAATCGAGCTGAAAACCGGCGAAAAAGAAGGCACGCCCGTGCCCGGCAGCAAATTTACCCAACTCGCAGCAGCCCTATCCAGCGACACGGCGCTCGCAGACGGTACCCTGACACCAACGCAACCTGCCCTGAAAACGGACCTAAACGGCGACGGGCAAACAGACGCGCTACAAATTTACACCGCAAAAGCAGACGACAGCGCAGCCCTCATCGCCCTCGCAGCCCTAACTCAAAAAGAGGGAGATCCGCGAATTTTGCCGGCAGTTGCCCTCGGAAGCAACCTGAAAATAGAAGAGCTAAAAGATGTCAATAGCAGTGCGCATTTGCTGGCTGCCGCAGCGACCGGCGAGCAAATAAAATACGTGTTTACCGCCAGCGAAACCAACCTCAACACGCAAATAAACACAGACGCAAGCGCTGCTAAAAACGTAGAAAAATCCCTGATCAGGGCCGAAAAATTCCCTGCCGAAGGGAAAACGCCGGGCGAAGGTGAAAATCTCGAATACACCCTGCGAGGCAAAATCGAACTCGGCAGGCCAGCCGCATTAGAAGTCAACATTCCCACAACCCACACCCTCATCATTACCCAAAAAGGCACCGCCGCATTCCAGGTGATAGACGACAAATCAGCCGTGCTCGAGGGCGGCAGCGAAGAGTCCCAAAAGAGCGCCGATAGCAAAGAACTCGAAATCAAACGGCCCGGAAAATTCAGCATTATCGTGCAGGCTGTAGAGACTGTTGTCGCAGATGTCGACCTGCATCTGACGCTCAAAGCCAAGCCGAAACCAAAACCGCCGCCGCAAGCCGCTGTGGAACAGGTCGGTTACCCGACCCATGATGCTGCTGGCAGGCCAATTCTCTACCTCACTTTTGATGATGGACCAAGCCGCTACACCGTGCAAATTCTCGACCTGCTCAAACAATATGGTGCAAAAGCAACATTCTTTTGGATCGGGTCGTCCATCGGCGCGGGCAGGGACGTGATGGAACGCGCCAAAGCGGAAGGCCACACAATCGGCAACCACACCTGGTCGCACCCAGACCTAACCAAGCTAAAAGACCCTGAACTAAACGCAGAAATAGATAAAGCCCAGGCGGTAAACGGCAAAAGTACCTGCCTGCGACCGCCATACGGCGCGACAAACGCACACACCAAATCGGTGTTTGCCGCCAAAGGACTGCGCGAAATTTTGTGGGATGTGGACACCCTGGACTGGCAAAAACCGGGCGCAGGCACGATCGCAAACACGATTTTGAACCAGTCGCGGCCGGGATATGTGGTACTGATGCACGACGGAGGAGGTGAACGCACGCAAACCGTTGCCGCCGTTGCTGCAGTGTTGCCGCAGTTGGCCGCACAAGGATATGTGTTCCATCCGGTGCCGGACTGCCGCTAACCCGACCAGCAGGTAGGGTGATTCCGCGCCACGCAACGTAAGCAGCCGCAAACCGGGCGCTTATCCAAAACCCACGAAACCAGCCAAAATCGCAAGCTGCCCTAAAAACCGGCAAAATCGCACAAACTGACATAAAACTGCGCAAAAATTACACATAAAAATCCGGCACAAAATTGCGCAAAAATCTGCCAAAAAATTGACTTGCGCAAATCAGCACAAACCTGATAGACTAAATAAGTTACGTGTCCACTCTGGGCCCGCAACAGGCACATAGCCCTCCTGTCACGGAAAGTCCGTGACCGCAGAGTCCGAAGGAGGTGGGTCAATAGTGCATCCTTATGAACTTATGGTGATCCTCGATCCACGCACAGACGAGCGCACCGTAAAAACCAACATCGAGAAATTCCTTAGCGTTATCACTGAAGCTGGTGGCGAAATCGAAAACCTCGACATTTGGGGCAAGCGTCGTCTCGCATACGAGATCAAGAAGCACGCCGAAGGCATCTACGCTGTAGCAAACTTCAAAGCAAGCGCAGAAGCAACCGCCGAGCTTGACCGTCAGCTCAACCTGTCAGAAGCCGTTTTGCGCACCAAAGTACTGCGCTGCGACGAAATTCTGGCACAGAAAGCTGCGCAGGCAAAGCACGACAAGGCAAAAGCTGAGCGACTGGCTAAGGCAGGCGCATAACAGTGAACGAGCCTCAAATTACGGTAGTTGGTAACCTCGCAAGCGATCCAGACCTGCGCACCAGCAATAGCGGCAACCCGTGGGTCACTTTTACAGTGGCCGCGACACCGCGCGTGCGCGACCGTCAAACCGGCAACTGGGCAGACGGAGAAACCCTGTGGGTGCGCTGCCGTGCATTTGGGGAATACGCTGAAAACATTGCAAATTCGCTGAAAAAAGGTATGCGCGTGCTGGTCGAGGGTAAACTCAGCCAGAGCCGCTACACCGACAAAGACGGGCTAGAGCGCACCTCGCTCGAGCTGGACGTAAACGAAGTCGGGCCATCACTTCGCTTTGCGACCGCACAGGTTGTGCGCTCCGCATCACGCGGGCAGGTGGGCCAGTTCGGTGCGCCAGACTCAGGCTTCGGCCAGCAGGGCGGATACGGCGCGCAAGCAGCGCAAGGGCAGTCAGCGTGGGCAACCGCGCCAGCCAGCCCAGCAACCCAGCCTGTGCAGCCAGCAAAAGCAGCACCAGCCGGCTCCCCGTGGGGCGTGGCAGGTGACGCAAACGACAGCGACTTTTCAGACGAAACGGCTTTCTAACAGGCCAAAGTTTGCAGGCAAGGTCGGTGCAAAATTGCACGCAGGCCGGTCGCAAAAGTTTTTAGCAACCAATCGCAGCAGCTAAAATGCGTGCGATCCAACCAAAGTTTTCGCCCCAAAGCGGGCAAACACAGAAAGATCCAATTATGGCAGGAAAAGCAAGCGGCGCAGGCCGCAAAGGCCGCGGTAAGGCAGTTAAGCCACTCGCGCCAGCAAAAAAGCAGACTGTCGGTGTTGTTGACTACAAAGACATCGCAACTCTGCGCAAGTTCATCTCCGAACGCGGCAAGATTCGTTCGCGCCGCATCACCGGAGTATCGGTTCAGGAGCAGCGTCTCATCGCGAAGGCAATCAAAAACGCCCGCGAAATGGCTCTGCTGCCATACGCAGGCTCAGGCCGCTAAGGGAGGCAGTTACTATGGCAAAAATCATTCTGACTAACGAGGTTTCTGGCCTGGGTGCTGCAGGCGACGTAGTTGAAGTAAAAAACGGCTACGCACGCAACTACCTGGTGCCACAGGGCTATGCAGTGCACTGGACTCGCGGTGGCGCTGCACAGGTTGAGCAGATCCGTAAAGCTCGCGAGGCTCGCGCAATCGCTTCTGTTGAAGACGCACAGGCGTTGAAGACAAAGCTGGAAGCAGACAAGATCCGCATCCAGGTGAAAACCGGTGAGGGTGGCCGTCTGTTCGGTTCGATCCGTCCGGCAAACGTGGCAGAGGCTGTTGCAGATGCAGGCATCGGCGAGATCGACAAGCGCAAAATCACTGTGCCGTCGATCAAAACCACCGGTGACCACAAGGTTATCGCACACCTGCACGAGGGCGTTGACGCGCAGATCGTGCTGCAGGTGATCGCAAAGCGCGACAACTAATTTCGCGCGATTAAGAGGGGCGTCAGTTTGGCTTTTGGGCCGGCTGGCGCTCTTTTGCGTTTTGCGGGGTGTTGGGCGTGGTTTTGTAGGATCCTGGGATGGAGCCGGTGCGCTTGCAGGGCTTCGCGGCGTTGTTGGTCGGTGTATGAACGGTTCATGATGATTATTCTCCAAGATTCCGTCTGCACCCCCTTCTGCACCTTAACCTGTGTTGGTTGCGTGGTGCGGGTGTGGTGCGGTTTTTTGTCGATTTTTTTGGAAGCGCACAGCTGGCTGGCTGCTTGCGTCGCGGGGCGCGAATCTAGTTTTTGCGTCGGGTTTTTAGTCGATGGATTTAGTGGTAAATTACTCGTTGCAAAAATATTTTGTAGGAGTGCTCGCGAGCTTTTGAGTAAAGTTTGTAGGGTGTATTGTAAAGGGTAATTTTTGCGGAGCGGAGGTAATGATTTCGTAGCTGTGAAAAACCCTGTTTTGATGCGGTTTTTAAGCAATTTTGGGCCGGAATTAGCAGCAAGTAATCCACAGATGTGTGGAAAACGCAAGTTTAAAGTTTTGCCTTAAAGTTGATAAATTAATTTTTTAAGATAATGAAAAATACCTGATCAGAGCAGTTTTTTCTGGAATTATCAAATGTTTATCCACAAGTTATCCACAAAATTGTGGATAAAACGCCGGAGTTTTCCAAAACCTATCCACAGAGTTATCCACAGGCTATTTGCGTTTCAAAAAAAAAGAGTTTAAGGTGGATATACCCGGCAGAAAAAGTGAGGAAAACATGAGCGAAACCAGCCTAGCAAGCGGCGGCGCAAGCAACCCAGACAGCTTCCACACTCATGCCCAAAACAGCGCACCCCAGCCGCCCGATTTGCCTGACTTTGACCCGGACTTTTTTCCGCCAGCTAGCGAGCCGGATTTTGGTGATCAGAGCGAGCCACCCCACCTCTCGGCCAGCGAAATTTGGCAAGACGCCAGCCGCAACCAGGGTGAAAGAGTGCCCCCGCACGATGTGCTCGCAGAACAGAGCGTGCTCGGCGGTATGCTGCTTTCTGCTGACGCTGTTGCAGAAGTCACCGGTCTGCTCAAAGGCACAGACTTTTACGTGCCAAAACACGAAATGCTCTACAACGCGATTTTGAGCCTTTATTCGCACGGCGAGCCGACCGATGTGGTGACGATCACCGAACATCTGAAAAAACACGGAAATCTGAAGCGCGCCGGCGGAGCAGACTACTTGCACACCGTTACCAGCATCGTGCCGACCGCCGCAAACGCGAGTTTTTATGCCGACATTGTGGCCGAAAAAGCGATTTTGCGGCGCCTGGTCACGGCCGGTACCAGGATCGCACAAATGGGGTATGCCGAAGAGGGCGAGGCAGCCGACCTGGTAAATATTGCACAAACCGAGATTTACAGCGTTTCTGGCGATGCGCAAGCCGAAGATTATGTGTCGCTCGACCTGGCGATGCGCGAGGCGATTAGCGACATTGAGCACGCTTCGACCCTCGACGGCGGGATGCGTGGTATTTCCAGCGGATTTGCCGGGCTTGACGAGTTGACCAACGGCTTCGTCGGCGGGCAAATGATTATCGTCGCCGCCCGACCTGGTATGGGTAAATCGACCCTGGCAATGGACTTTGCGCGAGCTGCGGCGTTGGGTGCAAAACCGGCAACAACCGTGTTTTTTTCGCTGGAAATGGGGCGCAACGAGATTGCGATGCGGTTGCTTGCGGCCGAAGGCACGTTGCCGATGGGGGCGCTGAAGCGCGGCGGCCTGGAAGAGCAGCAGTGGACGCAGCTGGCGCATTTGCAGGCCCGGCTCGATGGGGCACCGCTGTTTATCGACGACAGCCCGAATATGACCCTGGTCGAGATTCGAGCCAAATGCCGCCGACTCAAGCAAAACAACCAGCTGAAAATGGTTGTGATCGACTATTTGCAGCTGCTTTCGAGTGGCAAAAAGGTGGAGAGCAGGCAGCAAGAGGTGAGTGAATTTTCGCGTGCTTTGAAGCTGCTTGCCAAAGAACTGGACGTGCCGGTGGTCGCGCTTTCGCAGCTGAACCGTTCTTCGGAGCAACGTGCCGATAAAATGCCGGCGATTAGCGATCTGCGCGAGTCTGGCTCGCTGGAGCAGGACGCGGACATGGTGATTTTGCTGCACCGTGACGCGGAAGTGCCGGGGCAGGCGGATCTGATTTTGGCTAAGCAGCGTAACGGGCCGACGGGCACGGTCACGGTTGCGTTTCACGGGGCATATTCCAGGTTCCGCGATATTCCGCAGGACATGGCGCCGCCGATGCCGTAGCAGAGGTGGATAGCGGCCGGATTGGCTGGTCTGGTCGGGTTTTGGCTAGTTTGGGTTTGGTTTCGGGCTGTTTTGGTTTGGTTGCTGGACGGTTCCGCTCTAAAACAGTGCTGGAAGCGAGTTTAGAGGCCGGTTTTCGGCGTATTTGCATAAAAATTGGTTGCGATTCTTGTGATAATTTTCCGCTCTAACCTGGGATTTTGGGTTTAAATTCAGCGAAAATCGCTAAGATTGAAGGGTAACACGAAAGGACACCGTTTTGGCACACGCAAACACCACCGGCGCGCAGGCGCAGCGCTTTGGCGTGGGTTTTTGGGTGTCGCCGCGCGTGGTCGTCCCTGCGGTGCATTTGCTTGCGGCGATGGCGGTGCTTTTCACCTCGTCTTTGCAGGATTTGCGGTTTGCGCGGGTTTTGTTTGCGGTTTGTGTGCTGGTGATCGCCGGCGTGACGGCTGCTAGCGCGGTGCTAGTAGGTAGTAAGAAGGCGGCGGCCGGGCATGCAGATCGGGTTGATAGCCGGGGTACCGCGCAGGGCGAGCAAAACTGCCAAACTCAGGGTGAAAATGCCGGGCAGTTTGCGATTTTTGTGCATGCCGGGTTGGGCGTTGCTGCGGGCGTAGCGGCGCTGGTTTTGCCTGCGGATCCGCTTATTTTTGCGCTGGTTGTGGCTGGCTGGCTGGCTGGCACTTGCGCACTGCAGTTATTTGCCTTTTTGCGCGGTGCGCGAGCGCAGAAGCAGGCTGGGCAGGCGGTGAAAATGCGGCAAACAGGTGGCTTGGCCGGTTTTGCGGCTTGTTTGGCGCTTGTTTTGCATCATAATCCGGTCGCTGTCGTGGGCGTGTTTGGTGCTTACGCGATTATTGCGGGTATTTTTGGTTTGATTGGCGCATTTGACGTGTTGGTGCAGGAGAAGAAAACGGCGGAGGTTGCATAGATGAGCGAAAATAATGGGGGGCGCACGCCGTCAAAACAGGACAAACTGCGGCCGCTCGAGTTGCTGGCACTTTCGGCAGTTTTGGCGATTTTTACCGGTGCGGTGGTGGCGGTTGCGACCCGCGACTGGGAAAGGTTGGTGCCGATTAGCGCCGGCGCAGCTTTTATTGTCTGTTTGATGATGTTGGCGCTTTTTGGGCTCAGTTCCAAGCCAAACGCTGAAGATGTGATTGCTCGCCGCAATGCAGAGCGCATCGCCGCTCAAAACCGCTTTTACACAGCGGAACCCACACCTGTCGACCCCGAAACTGATCAAAATAAGTAGAATGTTTCACGCACGGCTTAGAAAAATGCAGCGCATTTTTCGTAGCTCGTGTAATAAACGCGCTTATCGACATTTAGTCGATGAGCGAAACTAACCCCACAAAAACTAATGTTTCACGTGAAACATATTCACAAATTACCTAGAAGATTTTACAAAATTAACAAAGAAGGACAAAATGCATAAAGTAGCAATTATCGGGTCGGGACCGGCTGCGCTCACCGCCGCAATCTACACCTCACGCGCCGGATTGGAGCCGGTGCTTTTCGCCAGCTCCATCACCCCGGGCGGCGAACTTATGAACACAACCGAGGTTGAAAACTTCCCGGGCTTCCCAGAGGGTATTCAGGGTCCGGACTTGATGGCGCACATGCAGCAGCAGGCCGAAAAATTTGGCACCGAGGTGCGTTACGAAGACATCACCGAGGTAGAGTTTAGCGCGGAACGCAAGGTTTTGCGCACAGGCGGCGGGGACGAGACTGAGGCGCAGGCAGTGATTTTTGCGACTGGTTCAGCATATCGCAAACTCGGTTTGCCGGCAGAAGATCGCCTTTCAGGTCACGGCGTTTCATGGTGTGCGACCTGCGATGGCTTCTTTTTCCGCGACAAGGTGATCGCAGTGGTGGGCGGCGGCGACAGTGCTGTGGAAGAAGCCACTTTCCTCACCCGATTTGCGTCGAAAGTTTACCTGATTCACCGCCGGGGCGAGTTGCGGGCGAGCAAAATCATGCAGGAACGCGCGTTCGAAAACGAGAAAATCGAGCTGGTTTGGCACAGCGAAATCGCCGAAATTTATGGCGAAGACGAGATTTCCGGCGTGCAGCTGCGCGATACCCGTTCGGGCGAAGTGCGCGATCTGGACTTGGGCGGCCTGTTTATCGCGATCGGCAACGACCCGCGCACCCACCTGATTCACGGCCAGCTGGATTTGACCGAGGCGGGCACGATTGCGGTGCAGGGTCGGTCGTCAAAAACGAGCGTGCCGGGCGTGTTTGCGGCAGGTGACGTGGTCGATCCGACTTATCGGCAGGCGATTACTGCGGCCGGCAGCGGTTGCGTGGCGGCTTTGGACGCGGAACACTATCTGTCTGCACTCTCAGATAAATAGGCGATTTTCGGCGAGGTTCGGCTGGCTTCGGTCCGGTTTTGGCTGTTTTGCGCGAAATGGCCAGATTTCGGGTTAGTTTCTGCTTGATTTCCGGGGCGTAAACTGGTTTTTCGGCCGCCGGCACGACACTAAGCTAGTTGTCAGGTTGGGCAGGTAGACTTGAAATGTGGGTGGCGTGTGGCTGCCTTAAAAGAGAGTGAGGAAAATATGTCTAACGCACTTGATGTGACTGAAGCAACTTTTGAGCAGGAAGTTTTGCAGAGCGACCTGCCTGTGTTGGTGGATTTTTGGGCTGAGTGGTGTGGTCCGTGCCGCGCTCTGGCTCCGACGATCGACGCGCTCGCCGCTGATAACGACGGCAAGCTGAAGGTGGTTAAGGTGAACGTGGACGACAATCCAAACCTGTCGTCTCAGTTCCGCATCACTTCGATCCCGACCCTGAAACTGTTTAAGGGCGGCAGCGAGGTGCACGAGATTGTCGGTGGCAAGCCAAAAGAGCAGCTGCAGGCCGACCTCAACGGCTTCATCTAAACCGCACTAGCTGACTGACTGCATTTCCAGCGGTTCAGCTGGTTTGTTTCACGTGAAACCCCGACTTCGGTCGGGGTTTTACATTTCACAGCATCATGCTGAGGGAGAGGGGTGAGTTATGTTTGCGGTTTCCCGCTTTTTGCTTTTTTGAGATGTATGGAGGATGGAAATGTTAGGGTCGGGAGACTCTAAATAGGTTAACAGTTGGTTAATTTTTTGGTGAAAAAATTATTTTTGAAAGTTTTTTGTCGGCGTGTTGCACTATTTTCGGGTTGAAATCGGCTCGAATCCTGCCCCCCCCCTGATCTCTTTGCCATGTTTTCGTGCAAGATTTTAGCCCGTAATTACAAGGTTTTTTGTTAAAAAGTTCGCATATATCATATTTTTGAATTTTTTCATGGCATTGAATTTCGGTGTTTCTTGCTAGATTTTGACAAGCATGCCATATCATTGTTAGAATGTTGACAAGTCTTTAGCATTCGCTAGGGCATGACTGTAAAGGATATTATTAAATGTCATTTTTTAAGAACAAGCGGAACGTTGTAGTTGCATCTGCGATTGCAGCTTCTCTGGTTGCTGCTCCAGCGTTCGTTGCAGTTTCTGGCGCTATCGCTGCTCCTGCAGACTGTGTAGTAGAGGGTAAGCAGGGCGACGAGCTGAAGGCTGCCCTCGCTACCTGTGAGGCTGAGCTCAAGAAGTTCAACGAGACCAAGGTTCTCTCTAAGCACGGCAAGGAAAACGTTGCTTCTGCGCCACTGCTCGAACTGCGCAAGGCTGAAGAGACTTACATTAAGGGCAAGAATGATGCAGCTAAGGGTGCTGCTGAAGCTGCTGCAACCAAAGTAAACGATGCAAACACTAAGTTCGAAGCAGACAAGAAAGCTGCTAAAGACGAACTTGAGAAGCTTGGCGCTGCAAAAGACGCATACCAGGCGGAGCTTGCAGCTCTGGGCAACGTACTTGCTAACCAGGGCAAAATCGCTCAGGACGGCAGCGGCAACGTACAGGATCCAATGTATGACGATTACTTCAACAAGGCTACAGCTGCTGTGAAGACTCAGGAAGCTCTGGACGCAAAGAAAGCAGACATTGCTGCTAAGGAAGCTAAGCTTGCTGCAGATACCGCTGCTGTTGAGAAGCCACTGCAGGATGCGACCAACGCATACGCGCTCGCTTCTGCAGCTTACGATGCGGTTGAAGCGTCACAGGATGAGGACTTCAAGGCTAAGCAGAAGCCACGCGCTAAAGAAGCGAAGGACAAGGCTTACGCCGATATGACTGCAAAGGCTCAGGCTGCTCAGGATGCAAAGCCAGAGTTGCAGAAGCAGGAGGACGACCTGAACAAAGCGAAGGGTGAGCTGCCAGCTGTTGAGAAAGCGGCTACCGATGCTAAAAAAGCACGGGATGATGCATACGCCGCAAACCCTGCACTGATCAGCGCATATGTTGACTATGCTGAAGCACGTGTGGCATTCACTGAAGCTGGCGGCACTGCAGAGCAGGCAAACAAGGTTCAGGCTGCAGGAGCTAAGGCACTTGCTTCTGAGGAAGCTCTTGAAACTGCAAAGCAGGAGAAAGTTGCGGCTGACGCTGCTGCAACTGTAGCTCAGGCGAAGTGGGAGCAGGCTCGCAAGAACACCCTCGGTGCTGAAAAGACCAAGGCTGAATTGGAGCTGAACATTGCTAAGGCTAAGGCTGCACTGAACCCAAGCGATGATGAAGCTAAGAAAAAGATCGAAGCTTTGGAGAAAGAGCTGGCTGAGGTTAAGCAGAACCGCGATGACTTCAAGGCTGGTCAGGCAATCGCTAACAACGAGCTGATCCGTGCTATTAAGTACATTGACAAGCTGCGCGAGGATCACTACAACCTTGACGTAAAGAACGCTGAGCAGGAGCAGCAGATTGCTGCTCTCGAAGCTGAGCGTGACAACTACAAGGCGGAATTTGAAAAAGCCTTCGGTGAGGTTCAGCGTACATACCAGGCGATCGCAGATCGCGACAAGTCTCTGGACGCATTCGAGGCTGCACTCAACCAGGCTAACGAGAAAATCGTTGGTTTGGAGGCTGGTGCTACAGAGTACATTAAGAAGTACGACGAGCTACAGAAGTTTGCTGCTAGCCAGGCTGCTGCAGCTGACAAGCTGATTGCAGATCTGAACAAGCAGATCGAAGAGCTGAAGAAGAAGCAGGGTCAGGGTAACACTTCGAACTCTGCTGAGGTTGAAGAGCTGAAGAAGAAGCTGGCGGATGCTGAGACTGCAAAACTTAACCTGCAGAAGCAGCTGGATGTGTTCAAGCTTGAAGCGGAGCAGTCAAAAGCAATGATTGCTGAGCTGAAGGACAAGCTGAAGGTTGCTGAGGGTGCACTCGCTGTTGCTACTGTTAACGCCAACAACGATGCAGCTAAGATTGCAGAGCTGACTGCTCAGATCGCTACTCTGACCGCTGAGCGTGATGCTGCTAAGGCTGAGGTTGAGCGCCTGACCAAGGAGCTCGCTGCTGCTAAGGCTCAGAACGTGAAGGATGCAGCACGCATCGCTGAGTTGGAGAAGCAGCTGGCTGAGGCTCAGCAGAAGCTCGCAGAGTGCGAGGCTAAGCTGAAGGATGCTCAGAACAAGGCTCCAGAGGCTCCTAACAAGGATGACGCTCCGCAGGCTCCTAAGGACAAGGACAAAGCTCCTGCTGAGGGCGAGAAAAAAGGTAAAGAGGGCAAAGCTGGTGAACTGGAAAACACTGGCGCAAACGCAACTGGCCTGCTCGCAGCGGGTGCGGTTCTGAGCGCAATCGGTGCAGCTGGTCTGCTGGCATCACGCCGTCGCCGCGCAGCATAATCTTTCACCTTAGCATTCGCTGATCATAAATACAGTGAGAGCCTGGCAAACTGCCAGGCTCTCACTGCTTTCAACCTATAAAGTTTCACGTGCACGGGAGAGGGAACTGTCGATGGCAATTTCTGAATTCTGTGAAACAAAAACGGACGATATTTCGTTAGAGAAATCGTCTTTCCAAGGAATCGGCGGTGGAGATGTTTCACGTGAAACTATACAAGGCGTATATAGCCTGGTAAAATAGCTTGCAGAGCGTTTTTCAGGTGGGGGTGGTAGATTAGAGGTAGCAGCGGTGCAAGCAGCCGCAGGCCAAACTGCCCCGGTCGCCGGATCACGGAAGCCAGGGTAGATAGTCGAGTTGCGTCAAAAGCGCAGGTAAAGGCAAAAGGAGCAAAATGTTCAAGAAAATCCTGGTCGCAAACCGCGGCGAAATCGCGATCCGCGCATTCCGTGCCGCGCACGAACTAGGCGCCAGCACCGTCGCTGTGTTCCCCTATGAAGACCGCAACTCGCTGCACCGCCTAAAAGCCGACGAAGCATACCTGATTGGCGAGGCGGGACACCCGGTGCGCGCCTATCTCGACGTAGCCGAAATTATCCGCGTCGCACGCGAATCCGGCGCAGACGCCATCTATCCGGGCTATGGTTTTCTCTCGGAAAACCCGGAACTTGCCGCAGCCGCCGCAGCAAACGGCATCCGCTTTATCGGGCCGGGTAAAAAAGCGCTCGAGATGGCCGGTAATAAGGTTGCTGCAAAAGAGCACGCGATCGCCGCCGGAGTGCCCGTGCTGCAATCTACCCCGCCAACCACCGATATTGACGCGCTGATCGCCGGGGCGGAAGAGATCGGTTTCCCGGTGTTCGCGAAAGCCGTCGCCGGTGGCGGTGGTCGCGGTATGCGTCGCGTGGAAAAACCAGAAGATTTGCGTGCGGCGCTCGAAGCTGCAATGCGTGAGGCGGAGTCGGCGTTTGGTGACCCGACCATGTTTATCGAGCAGGCCGTGCTGCGCCCACGCCACATCGAAGTGCAGATTTTGGCTGATGCGGCAGGTAACACCGTGCACCTGTTTGAACGCGACTGCTCTGTGCAGCGCCGTCACCAAAAAGTTGTAGAAATCGCGCCCGCGCCGAATTTGAGCGAAGAAACCCGGGCGGCGCTCACCCGCGACGCGATCGCATTTGCCAAATCAATCGGCTATGAAAACGCCGGTACAGTCGAGTTTTTGCTCGACACTGAGGGCGCTCGCGCTGGCGAACACGTTTTTATCGAAATGAACCCGCGTATTCAGGTGGAGCACACCGTGACCGAAGAGGTCACTGACGTGGACCTGGTGCGCTCGCAGATGCAAATCGCTGCCGGGGCGAGTCTTGCCGAACTTGACCTGCAGCAGGAAAACATTCAGTTGCGGGGCGCGGCGCTACAGTGTCGCATTACCACTGAAGACCCGGAAAACGGATTCCAGCCAGATCTTGGCCGCATCACCGCTTACCGTTCGCCGGGCGGTGGTGGTGTGCGACTCGACGGTGGCACCATCAGTGCTGGCGCGCAAATCAGTCCACACTTCGACTCCATGCTTGCCAAACTCACCTGCCGCGGCCGCACTTTTGCCGACGCGGTCACCCGGGCGCAGCGTGCACTCGCAGAGTTCCGCATTCGCGGTGTCGCCACCAACATTCCGTTTTTGCAGGCGGTTTTGGGAGACAAAGACTTCCAAACTGGTGAAATCGCCACCTCATTTATTGAAGAACGGCCAGAACTGCTCGATATGCATAAGCCAAAAGACCGGGCCACCCGGCTTTTGCAGCACATTGCCAACGTTACCGTGAATCAGCCGCACGGGCCGCGTCTGATCACAATCGACCCGGCCGAAAAACTACCAAAAATCACGCTCGACACCGAGCCGCCGGCCGGTTACCTGGCAAAATTGCGTGAACTCGGGCCGGAAAAATACGCGCAGGCGCTGCGTGAACAGACCGCGCTCGCCGTGACCGAAACCACCTTCCGTGACGCGCACCAGTCACTTTTGGCAACCCGCGTGCGCACCAAAGATCTCACGGCCGTTGCACCGCATGTTGCCCGGCTCACGCCGCAGCTGTGGTCGGTGGAAGCCTGGGGCGGTGCGACATACGACGTGGCGCTGCGATTCCTCGGCGAAGACCCGTGGGAGCGGCTGGCGGCGCTGCGTGAAAGCCTGCCAAACGTGCCGCTGCAAATGCTTTTGCGCGGACAAAACACCGTCGGCTACACGCCGTATCCGGCAGAAGTTGCGCGCGCGTTCGTGGCTGAGGCGGCCGCGACGGGTGTGGACGTGTTCCGCATTTTTGACGCGCTCAACGACGTCGACCAAATGCGGATTGCGATCGACGCTGTGCGCGAAACCGGCACGGCCGTCGCCGAAGTGGCTCTCGCCTACACCGGCAATTTGCTCAGCCCGGCCGAAACCAAATACACGCTCGACTATTATCTGCAACTTGCCGAGCAGATTGTTAATGCTGGCGCGCACGTGCTAGCGATCAAAGACATGGCGGGGCTCTTGCGACCTGTCGCTGCCGCGAAACTTGTGCGGGCACTACGCGAGCGGTTCGACCTGCCGGTGCACCTGCACACCCACGACACCCCGGGCGGACAGCTCGCAACTTTGCTTGCGGCAAGCGAAGCTGGAGTTGATGCGGTGGACGTGGCCGCAGCACCAATGTCTGGCACCACCAGTCAGCCGTCGCTTTCTGCGTTGGTCGCCGCGCTCGCCGACACCGAACGGGACACGGGCCTCAGCCAAGATGCAGTTTTTGCGCTGGAACCTTACTGGGAGGCCGTGCGTGCGGTTTACAAGCCGTTTGAATCCGGCCTGCCAGCCCCGACCGGTCGCGTCTACACCCACGAGATTCCGGGCGGGCAGCTTTCCAACCTGCGTCAGCAGGCGATTGCACTGGGACTTGCGGAAAACTTCGAACGCATTGAAGATATGTATGCTGCCGCCGACCGAATTTTGGGGCGGATTCCGAAGGTGACCCCGTCGTCAAAAGTTGTCGGCGATCTTGCCCTGCACCTGACCGCGGCAGACGCGGACCCGACAGATTTTGAAGAGAACCCGCAAAACTACGATATTCCAGACTCTGTGGTTGGATTCCTTGCCGGGGAACTTGGCGACATTCCGGGCGGCTGGCCGGAGCCATTCCGCAGCAAAGTTTTGGCTGGACGCACCCCACAAATCGAGGTAACAGAGCTTTTGCCGGCAGACGCTGAGGCGCTGGCGCAGCCTGGTAGGGTGCGGCAGCGGGCGCTAAATCGATTGCTTTTTGCCCAGCCGACCAGCCAGTTTGAGAGTGTGCGCGAGCAGTTCGGCGATCTTTCCGTGCTGGCCACCAGCGACTATCTTTACGGCCTGGTGGCGGGCGAAGAATACGCGATTGACCTGGCGCGAGGCGTGCGTCTCTATGTGGAGCTGGAGGCGATCGGGCCGGCCGATGAAAAGGGAGTGCGCACCGTAATGCTGAAGGTAAACGGCCAGATGCGGCAGGTGTTTGTGCGTGACGAAACCGTGAAAGTGGCCACGCCGGAGGCTGAGCGCGCTGACAAGAGCGTGCCGGGTCACGTTGCGGCGCCGTTCTCGGGCACTGTCACCGTGCAGGTGGAAGTCGGCGACGAGGTGGCTGCCGGGCAGCCGGTGGCCGTGATCGAGGCGATGAAGATGGAGGCGGCAATTACCGCACCGATTGCCGGTAAGATTGAGCGGCTGGTGTTTAGCGGCTCGCGCGGCGTAGACGCGGGAGACTTGATTGCGGTGATCGCGGCGGAGTAAGCTGGCGAGATGGCTGGTTTGGGTCTTGTAGCCGGGTTGCTAATTGCGGTGAAGTAGACTGGTTTGCCGGCCGGGCTAGGTTTGGCAGGCTGGTCTAGTCAAGGGTTACTTATTGTACGCTTGTACAGACGACTGACCGCATGTTTCACGTGAAACATTTGAGGCTGATACAGGGCAGAATACCGCTATTTTTCGCGGTTTTTGCACTTCTCAAGCGAAGCATGGACATTTTTTCAGCGGCTGCTCAGCAAAGCGCGATAGAGTGGAATTATGGATTTAAGAGTGGCAGCATACGCGGTGATTGAACGCCGCGGCGAGGTGTTGCTCACTCACTGGCGGCGCGGTGATCTGCACGGCTGGACGTTGCCCGGCGGTGGCATTGACGAGGGTGAGGATCCGCGCGATGCTGTTGTGCGCGAGGTGCTGGAAGAGACCGGCCTGGAAGCGCGCGTGGGCAGCTTGCTCGGGGTTGACTCGCGCGTGTTGGTGCGTGAAGACATGCCCGAGGGTGAAGATCCGCGCTTGCACACGATCCGCATCGTTTACCGCGCCCGCGTGGCCGAGGCTCCGCTGGTGCACGAGGTTGGCGGGTCTAGCGACGAGGCACGCTGGGTGCCGCTGACGGAGCTTTCTGGCATGCACACTCTGTCGCTGGTTAATACCGGCCTGCGCATGGCCGGTCTGCACAAGCGAGGTTCGCTCTATTATCGCTATCCTGCCCAGTCGCCGCGCGTGTCTCGCCCGCCTTTTAACAACGGCCCGCTTAATCGTTTCTAGCGTTTGCTGCAAGGCTGCAAGAGAGTCGCTTTAATCTGCAGTTTAGCCCCGTTCTGGCGCTTTTTGCTTCCTGTTCGCGTCCGCTCGCGCCTGTTTGTCCAGGTTTTGCGTTAGTTTCGTGTCCGTAACAAAAGAGTGCGCAAGCAACACCGGGCCACCTGCGCACTCTTTAAGTAAGAGAGGGAAATTTATTCGCCCTTTTCCTTTGATTCTGGAGCGATCCAAAGTTCTTCATCGTCGCGGAATGCCTGCCACAGTGAGAAGCCCACACCTGCAGCAACCAGCAGACCGATGATCAGGCCGATGATGCCACCGCGGCGCGACTTTTTCAGCAGACCAATACGTTGGCCGTATTTGGTGAGTTTTTTCGCTGCACCTTTGCGGTTCTGGTTTTCGAGGACGTTCACTGCGTGCTGCAGGGTGTTGCTCGCAACTGGCTGGGCAGCTGCACGCAGACCGTTGCCGGCTCGCTTGATCAGGTTTGCGGTGCTGTTGAGTACTGGGCGCACCAGGTCGCCTACGGTCTCAATGCGTGGCGCGATGTGCTCGTTGCTGAGGTGGCGCACCTGTTTGCCTGCCTTGCCAATCACCTCACCCGCAGAGCTGAATACTTCCTTCTGCTCGTGCAGCAGGTTGCCGGTAAGCTTACGAAGTTTTTTAAGTTCGCGACGACGTTTGCGTGAAAGTGCCATTTGTTCCTCCAAAAATCTACTAGATACTTTCGTAATATATACTTTAGCCCTTTTTTGCTGAGTATGCTCTCAGGTTTAGCTAATTTTTTGGCGTTTTTTATTTTTTAAGCTGTGGGCGGAATTATTTTGCTTGATTTTTAGGGAAATTGGGGAAAATTACGGCTAAAGTTTCACGTGAAACTTGCGTAGTTTGCGGCCGGGGTCAGATTTTCTTGTGCTGGGTCGGGTTATGATGGAAATATGACTATCGCAACAGCTAAAGCAACCATTACCACTAACCACGGCGACATCGTGCTGAACCTTTTTGGGGATCACGCGCCGAAAACTGTGAAGAATTTTATCGACCTGGCTGAAAAAGGCTTTTATGACGGGGTGATTTTCCACCGCATTATTGCCGGATTTATGCTGCAGGGCGGCGATCCAACGGGCACCGGCATGGGCGGACCTGGCTACCAGTTTGACGATGAAATCCACCCTGAGTTGGTGTTTAACAAGAAATACCAGCTCGCGATGGCTAACGCGGGCAAACGTCGTGACATGACCGGGCGAGTTTCGGGCACTAACGGTTCGCAGTTCTTTATTACCACGAGCACGCCGGGCTATTTGAACGGTGCGCACACCATTTTTGGTGAGGTGGCAGATGAGGCTTCGCAGGGTGTGGTAGACGCGATTGAGGGCGTGGCTACCGACGGGGCTGACCGGCCGCTAGAAGATGTGGTGATGCAATCCGTGAAAATTGAGGCGCTGTAGGGCCAAGTCTTTTTGCTGAAAGTTGGGCGGTGCTGCTAAGTAGCGCGGCCTGACTTTTGGTGTTTTTTAGGGGAGTTTATGAGCGAGCCGCAGTTTGGCGAGTTGGCGCCGCAGGGAGCCGGTGATGTGTGTTACAGGCACGCTGATCGGGTGAGTTTTTTGGTGTGTGGCCGGTGCAGTAATACTGTGTGCCGGGAGTGCGCGGTGCCGATTGCGGTGGGTGTGAGCTGCACGGGTTGTGAAAAAACTGCTGAGCGGCAGGCCGGGCGAGTGCGGCAAAAACGTGCGCGCGGGGCTGGAAATTTTGCCGGACGTTTAGGTTCTGATGTGCCGATTGTGACTTATGTGCTGATGGGCGCGTGTGTGGCTGTGTGGCTTTTGCAGTTGGTTTTTCCGGCGGTGCAGCGTGAGTTGATGTATGTGCCGCTTTATTCGCTGGAAGTGGCGTGGCAGCCGTGGCGCATGCTCACTGCAGCGTTTACGCACAGCACGGGAATTTGGCATATTACTTTTAATATGCTGATGCTGTGGCTGTTTGGTCGCGATTTGGAGCGGTTTTTGGGCCGGGTTGCTTATGCGCTGGTTTATTTTTTGAGCGCCTGGGCAGGTTCTGTGGCGGTGCTGCTGTGGACTTTTGTGGTGCCCGCGGAAATGTCTGTGCCTGTGGTGGGTGCTTCGGGCGCGCTGTTTGGCGTGTTGGGGGCGACGCTGGTGTTTTTGTGGCGGACACATTCTGATGTGCGGCAGTTGCTGGTTTTGTTGGCAATTAACCTGGCGCTGGGGTTTGTGCCGGGCTTTCATATTTCGTGGCAGGCGCATATTGGCGGCTTGCTTTTGGGGGCTGGTTTGGCGTTTTTGCTGTCGGCTGGCGCGGCTCGGAGGGCAAAAACCCGCCGCGCACTGATTTTCGCAGTGGTTTTTGCCCTCCTCGCCACACTCAGCTGTGTGTATTTGGTGTTTCCGCCGACGCAGATCGTGTTGATTTAGTTGTGTTTTGGCCGGGTAGCGGGTGTTTACCTCGGTTTAACTTTAGTTTGCGTGTGGTCAGAGTTGCGGGCGGCTTAGTAAAACATTCGGTTGTTTTCGTATAGTTTGAGGGAAGAACTGCCGAGCTTGTAATTACACGCTAAATTTGTGGCTGGATTTTTGCACCTCATACACAAAGTTTTCCACAGGGTTTTCCACAGCTGGGGATAAGTTACAACCGTGTAATTACATCAAAAAACCCGCATTTACCAGGGTTTTCTCAGCCAAACCTAAAAATTGCCAAAATATTCCTACGCAAGCAGCAGACGCCAAAACTCCACCAGCACACAAACCAGATTCCGCGCCCCATAAAACAAGCACCCAAAAAATGGCGCTTACATACCAAAAATAAAAATTAGCAAATCACAACAAAACCTGCCAAAACAGACCAGGTGCCGAAAAACTAGCAAAACAAAATACCGCCCCACAAAAGGAGGCGGCATTTTAGACAGACAGCGGCTTAACGCCAGCGAGTTGCCATAATAAAACCAACCATAATCAGGCCAAAACCAGCAAAAATATTGCCCTGACCGAGCTCCTTGATCGGCAACGCAAGCGTGGCGCTGGTGACATAATAGAGCACAATCCAGATCAGACCGAGGATCATAAAACCAAACATAACCGGCTTGAACCAGACCGGATTTGGCGCAGGCTCACCGTTGCTCAGAGCGTGTTCGCGACGCAACTCGCGATCGGCCGCAGCCTGCTCGCGCTTCGAAAGTTCTTTTTTAGTATCGTTCATAACTACTATCCTACGATATTTAGCTGAAATTAGCGAAAAACTAGCAAAATACGCCAAAACAGTCCAAAATTTAGACAGCGCACAACAAGCACTTCGAATTTCCCAGACTAACGCGCTAAAATAGATGTATGTCAGAAAAAGCACCCAAGCGAGCCAAAAAACGGGCGAGACTTAGCATTTCCGGCGTGATCGGCGAACTTTTTATCACCGCCGGGCTAGGCACGCTCGGATTCGTGGTCTGGCAACCCTGGTATGCGCAGACCGTGATCGCTGGCAAACAAGCCGACATTTCCATCGAGGTTTCCAAGCAGTGGGATCTAGATAGCGGCAGCACCCCGCCGCCGCAGCCAGCTCCGAAACCAGAGGGAACCTCGCAAGCATCAGCTGCAGCGCCTGTACCAAAACTGGGGCTGAGTGGCAAACAGGGTGACGTTTTTGCGGTGCTTTATGTGCCAAGACTCGGGCCAGACTGGGCAAACACGATCGCCGGTGGCCAAAATATGAAGTCGATTATTGACTCCACAGCCCTCGGAGTCGGGCACTATGCCGAAACGCAGACTATCGGTGAGAACGGCAATTTTGCGGTTGCTGCGCATCGCAGTGGATATATTACGCCGTTTGCAAACGTAGATTTTTTGCGTGTGGGAGACCCGCTATACATTGAGACGAAAGACGGCTGGTACACCTATCGATTCCGGTCATTTGAATATGTGCTACCAACCGACGTTACAGTTTTGCGGCCTTTCCCGTGGATGGAAAAGGTGGAGGCAACAGACAAAATTTTGACGTTGACAACCTGCTATCCAAAGGCCTGGGGTGACACGGAACGGCAGATTTCATATAGTGTTTTTGAAAAATTTACACCGCGCGCCGACGGGCCACCAAAAGAGTTGATTGCCGCAAACTCAAAAGTTGCTGCAGCTGCGGCAGAGGCGAAAAAGAAGGCGGGTCGGTAGTGTTTTCGATTTTGTGGCGTTTTTTGCCGGGGCCTGCCTGGTTGCGTTTGATCGTACTGCTGGCGGTGCTGGCCGGTCTGGTTTATGCAGCAATATTTTACATTTATCCGTGGGTGCAGACGATGATGCCGGCACCGGAATCTGAGGTCGGGAGCGGCGGCTAATGCGGCTTTTGGTGATCGACAATTACGATAGTTTTGTTTATACGCTGGTCGGGTATTTGGAGCAGCTCGGTGCCGAGACTACGGTGCTGCGCAACGATGCTGTGAGCGAGGCTGAATTGCCGGGGTTGCTAGCCGAGTTTGATGCGGTTTTGGTGTCGCCTGGGCCTGGTAATCCGGGCGAGGCGGGAGTTTCTATCCCGCTGATTAGGCTGGCGGCCCAGGAAAGCAAGCCGCTTTTGGGCGTGTGTCTCGGGCATCAGGCGATTGCCGAGGCTTATGGCGCGACCGTGACGCACGCAGAGGAGTTAATGCACGGCAAAACTAGCCGTGTGCAGCACGACGGTGACGACTTTTATGCTGGCGTGCCGGCAGAATTTCAGGCGACTCGGTATCATTCGCTGGCCGTGGTGCGCGACACCGTGCCGGAGGAGTTGGAAGTGACTGCGAGCACCGCAAGCGGGATTATTATGGCGCTGCGACACAAAACTGCGCCGCTTTTTGGCGTGCAATATCACCCGGAATCTGTGATGACCGAGTATGGTTACCGGCAGTTGGGCAACTGGCTGGAGCTTGCCGGACTGGCAGGGGTGGCGGAGCGTGCTGCCGGGTTGAGTCCGCTGATTGCGCGGTAGAGCTGGTTTTAGTTTTTTTGACAGTTTTGGGCGAAAAACTGGTATCTTTGCGAAAATGCTGGGTTTTGCGGTGAGGCTGGTTGGCTGGCTGGTTGTTAGACCGAGCCTGTGGTTGAGTCCTTTGCAGCGTTGCCTGATGCTTGATGCCGGGTTTTGTGAAATTGGGTTTTTGAAAACTGCGAGATTAGCGGTTTTGAACTGCGAAATTAGCGATCTTGGGTTGTGTAATTTGCGATTTTGGATTTGCGGGGCGGCCGGATGCGGTTTTGGTTGCGAATTTAGGTGTTTTTAGGCCGCGTAATTCGTAATTTTATAGCGAAATGAAGTTAGCTGGACGACTGGGTTGCGAACTAGGCTGGTTACCTAGTTTCGTAATAGACCGCGTAAGAGCAGGTCGCGGCCGAGCGGAATGTGCTCGAGTGCGGTGAAGGTTTTGCCGGCGGCAAGTGTGGGCACGGCGATTTCGCCAAGTGCTGTGCCCGGTCCGCCAAGCAAGGTAGGGGCGATATAGATCAGGCACTCATCGACCAGATCGGCGGCGAGCAGAGCGGAAATTAGGGTCGGGCCGCCCTCCACAAACAGGCTTGTGTAGCCGCGTGCGGCAATGTCTGCGAGGTCTGCGGCGAGGTCGCGGCCTGTGTATTGCAGGGGGGCGGTGAGGCTGCGAGCGGCGAGAGCTGGGTGGGTGAAAACCTGGGCGCTGGCCGGGATTTGTCGGGTGCCAAATATTACGGGGGCGGGTTGCTGCGCCGCCGGCACCAGCAGCTCACCGGCCGCGTCGCGGGCGGTGAGGGCAGGGTCATCTGCCAGAATGGTGCCGGTGCCGGCGGCGATCGCCACAGCCTTGCTGCGGCGCGCGTGCACGTCGGCGCGTGCCGCAGGGCCGGTGAGCCAACGGTTGCTGCCGTCTGTGGCAAAAGCTCGCCCGCACACGCTTTGCGCCCACTTGGCTATAACGTATGGGCGAGTGGCTGGGTTGGTGGCGGCGGAAAAGCTGGAAAAATCGGCTGTAGCGCCCGGAAAGCCGGTCGCAGCGAGGTGGGGTACATCGCCGGCCGCAGCAGGTAGGTTTATTACCGAGCCAGTATAGCCCGCTGCGGCCGGCGATGTTTCACGTGAAACATTGTCACCACCCGATGCTGTCTCGGCAATCGCAGCGCTTGCGGTAAAAAACGTATGCGCGCCATTTTGCCCAATTTGCGCGCTGCTCCCCGCGTCAAAAACCGCTCCGGCCGCGTCAGCCCCAACTCGCCGCCGCCAATCGGCCACGAGCAAGTCGGTGCGCTCGCGGCACACGCCCCCGTGCACGCGCACACCAGCCTCAGCCAGCGCAGCTGCTCCGCCGCCAGCCACCGCGCCAGGCTCCGCAGATCCATACACCACGGCCCCAATCCCGGCCGCCAGCAGTGCCTTAGCGCACGGTCCGGTACGCCCGGTATGATTACACGGCTCCAGCGTAACTACCGCGGTCAACTCTCGCGGGTCAAGCCCGGCCTCGTTCTCGCCTGCTGTGCTCCCGGCACCTTTGTCAACAGCACTTCCGCGGTCAGCATCGCGCCCGTCAGCCCCCAGTCCTCGCAACCTAGCTAGCTCTTGCAACGCAGCCGCCTCGGCATGCGGCGTGCCGGCCCCATCATGCCAGCCTTCGGCCACTATCCGCCCGGCCCGGTCAATAATTACACACCCGACCTGCGGGTTTGGAGTGTCGTTGCGTCCCCGCCTGGCGAGTTCGCAGGCGCGCAGCATCGCCGCCTCGGTGTGTGGCGGCAACCAGCCTGGCACAGGCGCAACGCTCCCCATTTCAGCCCTCTATCTCAAATCGCCTTCGTGTTTCTTCCAAAAATCAGCCAAAAATGAGCCGGCAGAACCTATCGCAGCCCCATAGCGCGATACACACGATCTACGGTTGCAGTTGCTACCTCACGCGCCCGCTCCGCAGCCCCAGCAAGCAGGCGGTCTAGTTCGGCAGGGTCACTCAGCAGCTCGTTTGTGCGCTCGCGCACCGGCGCAAAAGTCGCCTCCACCACGTCGGCCAGCCCCTTTTTCAGGTCGCCATAGCCGCGCCCGGCATATTCCTGCTCTAGCGACGCAACGCTCTGCCCGGCCAACACCGCATACACGGTCAGCAGGTTAGAAACGCCCGGCTTCGCCTCACGATCAAAGCGAATTTCGCCGTCTGCGTCGGTCACGGCTCGCATAATTTTTTTGCGTGTTTTTGCCGGGTCGTCCAGCACGTTAATCAGCCCGGCATCACTCGCCGCCGATTTCGACATTTTTGCGGTCGGCTCCTGCAGGTCGTAAATTTTCGCACTCGCCTGCTGAATTTGCGCTTCCGGCACCACAAAAGTCTCACCAAATCGCGTATTAAAGCGCTGCGCCAGGTTACGGGTCAGCTCGACATGCTGGCGCTGATCCTCGCCAACGGGCACGATATTTGTGTTATAAAGTAGAATATCTGCGGCCATCAAAATCGGGTAGGTAAACAGCCCGACGGTGGTCTGGTCGCTGCCGTATCTTTGCGATTTGTCTTTGAACTGGGTCATGCGGCCGGCCTCACCAAATCCGGTGAGGGTGTTCAACGCCCAGGCAAGTTCCGCGTGTTCTGGCACATCTGACTGCACATAGAGGGTGGATTGCGCCGGATCGATGCCGGCGGCGATGTATTGCGCGGCTGTGCGGCGGGTGCGTTCGCGCAGTTCGTTTGCGTCTTGCGGCACGGTGATCGCGTGCAAATTAACTACACAAAAGTAGCATTTATTTTCCTGCTGCATTTGCACCCATTGGCCGAGTGCGCCGATGTAGTTGCCGAGGTGCAGGGAGTCGGCAGATGGCTGCATTCCAGAGAAAATTACGGGTTGGTTGCTCATTTTTGTGCTTTCTTTTTGCAGTAGTTTTTAAGTTCAGGGTTTTTTAATTAGTTTCGTTTTTATATATTTTCCGGGTTTGGTTTCGGCAGCCTGTCCGATTCTTTTTTGCATCAAATTCGGTCTGGTTTTAATTTTAGGCGCTTGTTTCTATTTTTTGGAAGGAAGCGGGCTTCCACTCGGCATTCCAGCACGCCTGCCCGCACGCTGTCACAACAAATAGTCTGCCACAACCGGGGCGTGATCGCTCCACCTCTCAGCATAACTCGGGTAACGATCTACCCGGTAATTTTGCACGGCTGCGGCGAGCGCGGGAGTGACCGCGTGATAGTCGATGCGCCAGCCAGTGTCGTTGTCGAAGGCCTGGCCGCGGTTTGACCACCAGGTGTAGGGCCCTTCAACTTCGCCTGCAAAGGTGCGCCCGACATCGATATAGCCCAGTCCGGTGCGTTTTTTCCCGTCGACAGCTTCGATTTCGGCACCTGCTGCGCCAAAAAATGCGTCAAAATAGGAGCGTTCTTCCACCAAAAATCCGCTTTTTTTGCGGTTGCCGCGCCAGTTTTTAATGTCGAGTTCGCGATGTCCGACGTTCAGGTCGCCGACGACTGCAACCAGTTCGCGACTTTCGCGCAGTTCCACCAGCCGCTCGGTCATCGCCTCCAGCATCGCCCATTTTTGTTCTTGCCGTGCGGTGCCCACTTCGCCGGAATGCATATAAACGCTGACGACGGTGACAGTTTTGCTGCCGATTTTGTAGTCGGCTTCAATCCAGCGTCCGTCGCTTGCGGCGGCTTCCTGGCTGAGCCCGCGACGCACCTCGAGCGGGGCGGTGCGGCTGAGCAGGGCAACTCCGGCGCGTCCTTTGGCAAGAGCCGGGTCGTGTTCGATGTGCCAACCTTCTCCGATCAGTTCGGCAAGTTGGCTGGTTTCGGCGCGCACTTCCTGCAGCGCGACCACGTGCGCGTCGCAGCTGTCGAGCCACGCGCCCATGCCTTTGCGATAGGCGGCACGCACGCCGTTCACGTTTATAGAGGCCAATCGAAACACATCAGACATACCCCCATTTTACCCGATTTTCCCTCCCAAACCCTGCATAAAAGCCCCCACCTTCCCCCAATTTTCCGCTTCTTAAACAAATGCGGATCCCTGAGAACTTCGTAACGGCGCGTTAGTAGTGCCCTGCTTGCGACTCATGTTCACGCTAGCTATTGGGCGCAGAGAAATATAAGCCGGCCATCTGGTCAATTAGTGCGGATATCGTGTGTTCTATGGATTGACTACAATTTTGCCGCGGGTGTGGCCTTTTTGACCGTATTCGTGAGCTGCTGGGAGTTCGTGCAAGCCGAAACGGCGGTCGATTTCTACCCGTAGCTTGCCTTGCTCAACCAGTTCCGCAAGGTGTGTGAGCTGGGCTGAGTTCGGATGCACTAAAAGCCAATGTGCGTTGAATCCAGCTGCGCGTCCTTCCGCGACCCGTGACGGATCAGGCACGGAGATGATCGTCGCGCCAGGCTTCAGCAGTTCCAGCGACAAGTCGTAGGTGTCGCCGCCGATAGTGTCCAAAATCAGGTCAAACTTTGGTAGCTCTGCAAAGTTTGCGCGGTCTTGATAGTTGATTGGCTCTGCGCCAAGTTCCCGCAAAAAGTCGTGGTTTTTAGGGGATGCGGTTGCGTAAACATCGGCGCCCTCAAGTTTTGCCAGTTGCACCGCGATATGCCCAACCCCGCCTGCGCCCGCGTGAATCAACACTTTTTGCCCAGCCTCGATCCGAGCAATATCGTGCAGCGCTTGCCACGCGGTCAAGCCGACCAGCGGCAGAGCGGCGGCGTCTTTTAGCGGTAGGTTACTCGGGACTCGCGCCAAATCACGCGCGTCCGCCAGCACATACTCGGCATAAGCATTACCCACGCGCGGGAACGCGACCATGCCAAACACCTCATCACCCGCTGCAAAACCGGTCGTGTCTGGTCCGGTAGCGACGATAGTCCCAGCAATATCCCATCCCAAAACCACTGGCTGGCTGATGTCTAGCAGCCCTGCGATGCCAGCGCCAGATCGGGTTTTCCAATCCACCGGGTTCAGGCCAATAGATGCGACCTTAACCAGCACCTTGCCAGGGGTCGGCTGCGGCACCGGCACAGTGCGGGCGACCAGTTCGCCAGGTTCGCCCCACTTTGCCACCTCGACCTGGGTCATAGTTTCTGCGATATTCTCAGACATTTTTACTCCTAACTCAATTACTGATTTGTTATTTCGGCAGCTAAAATACGCCTCCTATTCCAGTATTGCGGGCGTATTTTCACTGCACAAGAACGCACTTTTCAGGGCGCTAGGCACCTATAGGTTTGCTAGATAAGGCATTTGTAACTTAGTTACCTATCAGTAACTGATATGTGATTTTTCAGCAAAATCGACTTGCTGCAACATTTCACCAAGGTAACTTTGCTACCCTTGGTATATGAAAGAAACTAAGCCTTGCGACTCTGCCGATGTCTATTCTGAGCAGTGCCCGTGTCGCAGCATCCTAGACCGCATTTCCGATAAGTGGACGCCGCTGATTATTGGGCGACTGACCGAGAAGCCGCATCGTTTCAACGAACTAAAGCGTGAGGTGCAGGGCGTATCGCAGAAAATGTTGACCCAGACCCTGCGCGCGCTAGAGCGCGACGGCATTGTGCGTCGTGAGGCTTTCGCGACCGTACCCGTCACCGTCGAATACTCCCTGACTAGCCTTGGGGAAACACTCTCCGCCCCGCTCGCCGCCGTCCGCACCTGGACCGAAACCCACCGCGACGAAGTATTACAGGCTCGCGCCGCCTTTGACGCCACACACTCCAAAAACACCGCATAGCCATCGCAGGAAAATGCGTCACTAAGCAGTCATCCCTTGCCCTGGACGAAAAAATCTAAACGGCAAGGACAAGGCAAAACGCGATACTTACCGGACTTTTTTGCCATCGGCGAGGTCGAGGAGGTGGGAGAATACGCGGGGGCCGCCGGCTCCCAGACCGCCGTGCTCGAATTCGCTGGTGACCAGGGTTTTTATGCCAGGCATCAGCGCCGCTGTCTCCATCGAATACTCGATCGGCACATACACGTCGTGGTAGTAAACTGCCGCCGCGCCCTGCGCATTCGATGCCCGGAGTGCGTCCGCGTCATACAGCTTGCCCCACTCGTGCTTTGCCAAGGTCTCGGTCACATTTTTCCACGGTGCCAGCTCGCTCGACTCGTCCATCCAGGCGGGATCCACATGCTCGCCAGTCAGCAGCGTGTAATCGTCCTTAAAATCCTGTGGCATCGCGCGCATCGCCGCCCAGTTTGTCGCGTAGCCGTCCGCGTAGCAGCTCTCGTGCAGCACAAAATACAGTGGCGCATCGCCACCAAAATAGATAAGGTTAGACAGCCCGTGCCTGAACGCATTGGACTTGTGGTCGCGCTCCAGCAGCCAGTGCAGGCTCAACCACCCATTATCGCCGCCGAGCAGGTGCCCTAGATTACGCAGGCGCGCAGGGCTGACCTTATCCCCGTTTGGAAGCACGATCTCCCCCGCCGCCGCATAATCCAGCAGCTCACGCACCCTGTCACGGTCGCCTGGGAACTGCCTGTAGTACCGCTCGCTCGCAGCCCGCATTTTGTCGTAGCAGAGCGCGTACGCTTCCTCGGGCTTCCGCCCAACTGCGGTAAGTCCCCCAGTGAAAAACACCTTTTCCAGCGAATCCGCAAACTTCGACAGATACGCAACCGTCGTGAACCCGCCAAATGACTGCCCGAGGGTCGTGATTTTTTCCGCCTCAAAATACTCGCGGAACATCTCGCAGTCGCGCACGATCGCGTCCGCCCGGTGATGCGTCAGATACTCAGCCATCGCCGCATCGCCCATTTCGCGCAGCATTTCGTCGCCGACCGGGGTCGAGTGCCCCGTGCCGCGCTGGTCGAGCAGCACAACCTGGTAGCGATCAAGCGCCACATCAAGCCACGCAGGCCCCACCGGCGCATACGATGGCCGCGGCGACTCCCCACCAGGCCCTCCCTGCAAATAGAACAGGTACGGCTTCTTATCCGCACCTTCACCGCGCGTCACAACCCGCGCAAACACATCAACCATGCGCCCATCGCCGGGATTCTCCCAGTCAAGCGGCGCGGAAAGCACGTGATCAGTAAGGGTTAGCGGACCAAATTCTTGTGTGCGTGTTTTTGTCATACCCTCTAGCGTGCCATATTTTCCTTAAAGCCGCGCAAAAAAATCAGAAATCTGTGGATAACTCCCTGAAATTTCTGATTTTCGCCGCCTGTGGGCAAGTAACCCACCCTGCTTGCCCACAGGCATCTGATTTTTACCAATTTGCCTGACTTATCCACAGATTTACAAAAACGAGCCTCGCGATAAAAATTCGCCGCTATGCTTTTTGGTAAACATTTATTCACGATTGGAACCACCATGAAAAACATCCTCAAAACAGTGCTCGCTATCTTTAGCGTGCTCTGGCTTGCCGGGTGCGCGGGATTGGCGGATGCTGGCTGGTTTATCCGCTACCAGCCCGACTACTACCGGGTCACAGGGCCGGCCGTAATCACCGATGTATGCCCTGCGAAAGGAGTACGATACACAGGAAAAATCGACGCATTAAACAGGATTGGCCCCGTGTGCGGGATTATAACCAAGACGATGGTCGATAACGCGCGCGGCCACCGGCAACCGTGGGCAAAAAACAGCAATCCGGCCGGCTGGGGATACAACGCAGAGGTGGATATTCTGCAGACAGACGGGAAGTACTATCACGGCTGGTTCTGGAATAAATCACACCTGCTCGCAAACTCGCTCGGCGGCGACGCAAATTTTTTGAACAATGTGATGGGCACGAGGATGCAGAATGTGGGCGCAGGCGAGGGCGGAATGGCGTATGCGGAGGGGAAAGTTAGGGAGTATTTGCGCACTAATCCGCGCGCGACCGTGACATACCTGGTGACCCCGATTTATCGGGATAACGAGCTGATTCCGCGGGAAGTGACGGTCGATATGCTCTCATCGGACCGCACGATAAACGAGCATGTCGTGACCCTAAACCAGGTTTACGGGTTCACAATCGACTATTACAACGGGCAGTTCTTTAAGAATTGAGCGAGTTTTATAAAATTTAGATTTGTTGCACCGATTCTAGACTGGCTGCCTAGCACTCTAGCGGATACACGGGAACTGCCCGCCACCGTCAAAAAAACAGCAGCGGGCAGATCCGTGTATTAACGACTAGTTACGGCGACGACGCACCACAATCATCGCGATGCTCGCGAGCACTGAGATAACCGCGATCACAAGCAAGCCGTTAGTGTCAGCGCCAGTGTTTGGCAGCTGTGCCTTGGCAGCCTCTGGCGCTTTAGCTTTCTGATTATCAGGCTGCTTCTCAGGAGCATTATCGGTTACCTGTGGCTTCTGAGGCTGCTGCGGGTCGGCCTTGATATATGGGTCAGGCAGGCTGCTGCCAGGCTTCTGGATCAGGTCAGACTTGTTGATGAACACATCAGGAAGCGGAGCCTGACCAGGCTGCTTAACGCGATCATCTTTGCTGATGAACACATCTGGCAACTCGCCCTGACCTGGCTGGGTCACGCGATCAGACTTGCTAATGAAAATATCTGGCAACGGTGCTGAACCAGGGTTATCGACGGTCGAGTCCTTACCGATCGCAGGGCCAGGCAGAGGAGCATAACCTGGGTGATCCACACCAGAACCATTACCGATCGCAGGAGGGCCGGTCAATGGTGCTGGACCAGGCTGCGGTACGCCGGAGCCGTTACCAATAGCAGGAGGACCAGTCAAAGGCGCCGGACCAGGCTGCTCCACACCGGAGCCGTTGCCGATCGCCGGGCCAGATTTGCTGCTACCTGGGTGCGGATTAGTTACCAGAACCCTCACGG
>JAUNHM010000069.1 GCA_030523945.1 Microbacteriaceae bacterium | reverse complement strand
ACCAAAAACCATGCCCGGCAGGCCGCAAAGAAACGAACGGGTCGGATCATACGCCGGGTTCTGTGCGGCTTTCGCCGTGACAATCATCTATCTCGACGCGCTGTTACCAGCACGCTCTAGCAACCTACCCGAGTGCTCGGCGGGACACCTCATCACACTCTGCTTGGTCTTGCTCCGAACGAGGTTTACCTAGCCGGCTGTGTCGCCACAACCGCTGGTGGTCTCTTACTCCACCCTTTCACCCTTACCAGCATGCTGGCGGTCTACTCTCTGTTGCACTTGCTCGCGGGTTGCCCCGGGTGGGCGTTACCCACCGTTCTTCCCTGCGGAGCCCGGACGTTCCTCGACACGCGTGGCGCGTGGCGCGATTGTCTCACCGACCCGTTCTTTTTAAGCATATCGTCTGCGCGCTTTTTGCGCTAGTTTGGGGTGTTTTGGTGCGGATTTTTATTTTTGAGAAAGCGCATCTTTTGTGCCTGGTCGCCTGTCGGGGCGCGAATCAGCTAACTGGCGGCTTGCTTTTGCGCGCTTTCGTCTTCCCGCTTGATGACAGGCGAGCCTGCGTTTAGGCTACTTACTCGTCTTCTGGCACGCGTACTAAAATTGCACCGGTGAGCGGGCAATACACGAGTTCGTCCGGTGCGGTTTCGTTAATGGTGGCAAGTTCTCCCGGTGAGAGTTTCATGTTGCTGGCTTCGCTCACGCCGCGATAGATGCGGGCTGCGCCGATGCCGGAGTGGGCGCGGATTTGCTCGTATTCTGCCAGCAGGTCGCCGGTAATTTCGGCGGCTTGCCCGTCACGTTCGGCCAAAATATCTGCCAATTCTGCTTCGAGTTTTGCTTTGTCTGCCTGCATTTCAGCCACCAGCGCGGCACGTTTTTCATCGATTGCGGCAAGGTCTTTTTCTGCGTTAGCCAGCGCTGCGCTTGTGCGCTCTTCGTTTTCCATCAGTTCTAGCTGGCTGGTTTCGAGTTTTTCTGCGCGGCGTTTTAGGCTCGCTTCTTCCGCGCTCAAAGATCCAGCCAATGAACTGTCTGTCGCGTTTGCCAGCAGCTCGGCGTTACGTTTGCTGCGCGCTTCCACCATTTCCAGGTCTGATTGCAGTCGGCGCATTTCGTCTTGCACCCCTTCTGCGTCGCGCTGGGCGACAAGCAGCGCCGCTCGCAAAGGCTGTGCGGTTTTATCCAGTTCTTGCAGCGCTTTTTCTTGCGGCAACTCGGTGAGCGCACGCCTGGCGCGGGCAACCCGGGTGTCGATTTCGGCAAGTTTTAACAAAAGTTGCTGCTGTGCGATACTGGCTTTCATATTTCCAGTTTATTTCGTCAAGCCGAAAAAATGCTGTGTTTTTGGCATTAAACACTAACTCCAAATTTCCAAGCGGGTATTATGGCATGAAATCTCACGCTCAAAATGCCAGCCGCAAGCTACCAAGGTTTTTTGGTTTTATTGCCGCCACCGCCGCCTTTTTCCGGATCGTTTGTGCCGCCGCCACCCTTCTTTGCGCGCTCCTTATTATTTTGCTCAAGCTGTTCGCGCAAATCCTTGATATTTTTATTATCTTGCGAATTATCCTGCTGAGATTTGCTGTCAGATGATTGCTGTTGCTGCTGCGGGTTAGATTTTTGTTTTTCTTCCGAACTCTGTTTGGTTTTTTTAGCAGAGCTGCTTTGCGGCGGTGGACACTTATCGGCAGGCATTTTATTCACGGTGTCGATCGCCTGCTGGTAACGTTTTTTCGCCTCGTCTTCATTGCTGCCGCTACGCGCTTCATCGCCCATTTGTTCGTAAACGATCGCCAGGTTTGGCAAAATATGGCATTTGCCGTCTGTGTCTGCTGATTTCAGGCCGGAGGTAAATTCTTTTTCAGCCTCAGACAAAAGCCGCAGCTGCAGGTTAGCTGTGCCCAGGTTGTGGTGCGCCTTCCAAGTCTCATAAAAATTCGCAAAAGTCTGTGCTGAGGCGCTGCTGCGCACTCCCTCAAAGTTGCTTTCGTGATAGCGTGAAACCGCCTGGCGTGCAGCAATTCCTGCGCTAATAAATTTGGCAGCAAACAGTAGCACTAACAACACTACCGGAATTGCCCACACCATTAGCCTGAAGCGCAATTTTGCGGCTCGCGCCCGTTCTTTTTCGCGCCGCGCAGCTAGCGTCATATCGTCTGAATTTCGAGCAGCGTTGTTGACCGGCTCCGGCACCAAACGGGTCAATCTAGCAGGCCTCTGTTGCGATTTATGCGCCATCACGCACCCCCTTTGCTGCAGCCGTCACCTCTCGCAAAGACCGTGACACCCACCAGACCTCAGGCAAAAGCAGCAAAGCCGCAAAAATCACGAAAATCCAGTAAAGTTCGAAAGTACTTTGCGACTCTGCATCAGACGGCACAAGCTGCTGTTTTGAAGTGTTAATTTCAGCGGGTTTGACAGCGCTGTTTGCGGAGCGCATTTGCAGCGGCATCTGCATATCTTTCGCAATTTGGGCCAGGTTTTTTTCGTCAACTTTTGAAATTGCTTCGCGTCTGGCCTCATCATCGTGCACATAGCGTGGTGCGCGATCAGATTCAAAATCTCGCACTTCGCGCATTTTCGCACCCGCTGCTGTGCCATAACCCAAAACTGCGCCGCTGTTAGCGTATTTGGCGACGCCGGCCATACTCTGTAAATCCTGGTCAGAGGTTTGTTCGCCATCTCCCAGATAATAGACAATTCTCGCCCGGTCCGGATACTGTTCTGCGTCTTTTTTCAAGACCTCTTCGGCAAGTTCCGCCGCCGCTGTTACGGAAGATCCACGCGAGTCACGCGTCACTTCCGGTTGCAGGTTGCTCATCAAACTTTTTAGCGCACTCGCGTCGCTCACAAATGGCAAGCGCCTATTGGCTTTGGATGCGAAGGTAATCACGCCAAACCGTGCGCCGGCGTGTTTAATGGCTAGCTCTTCAATGTCTTTGCGCACACCTTCGAGCCGCGGCTTATTGCCCTGCCAGTCTTCAGCGTTCATGCTCGCGGTGACGTCAATCAAAAACAGCACATTCACTTTACTGCCGAGCTGCTGCGCACTTGCGGTGCCGATACCCGGACGCACACAGGCAATCCCTATCATCAGCATAACTAGCACGCGGAAAATCCACGATAGTCGTCTGCGACCGGTTGCTTTTAGCAGGCAGAAAACACCGATACCCAGCCCGGCACCGATCAAAATAATTAGCATCCAAAGCGAAAAAATAGGGTTCCAGGTCATAGCTTAAACCTCCATGCCGCAAGCAGGTAAAGCAGCAACGCACCCAGCGCCGCAATCAACCAAAACTCTGGACGGTCAATCATCAGCACCTGTGCCGCGCCTTTAATCGCCGAAGTGTCTTCGCTGTTTACCCTGTCGACGATTTTTTTCACAGCGGACGGATCAGTCGCATCCGAATAAATACCGCCGGTTTCTGCCACAGCAGCCTTGTATTCCGCGACTTTGTCAGGCTTTTTAGTGCTCGTGTTAATGCCGTAAATTTTGATGTTTTTTGATTTCGCTATTTTTGCGGCGTCTGGCAGGGAGACGGTTTCACCTTTGCCAACTTCGTTATCGGTTGCCAAAATAATTGAGCGCGAGCGTTTTTTGTCTTTTTCGTTATCGAAACCAAAAGTGCAGGAGGCAAGCCCGTCCCCGACCAGCGATGAGGCGTGTTTCTTTTCCAGGGTGCCATCAAAATATCTGTATTCGTCAAGCGATTTTTTGCCTTTTACACTCATCACTTTTTTGGCTTCTTCCAGTTCAGCGCGCACAAAATGGTAGTCATCGGTGAGAGGAAAAACCTGTGCTGTGGTGGAATTCCACATAAACATTGCGATGCGGTCGCCTTTGAATCCGTCCAAAAGCTTCAGATAAGTATCAACAATTTCCGCGTCATATTCCAGCATCGATTTGGACACGTCGAGACAGAGCACAATATCGCGGTTGTGTTTTTCAGGAATATCGACTTTTTGATAAACCCAGCGGCCGGCAGCGATGGCAGTAAACCCGATCACGATCAAAAGCGATGAGGCGAGCAGCCAGGCACGCATGCGATATCGCCCGAGCGCCCGGCGATATGCAGGCAACGCGGTAAGTCGTTTTGAGTTTGCGATAGGCACGCCTTTTTCAAGCGATTTTTTACCGCCGATAAACCACGCAAAAACCGCCGCCAAAGCAGCCAAAATAATGATTCCGGCTGAAATCCACCACCAGATCAGCGCCATAGCTTGATCACCTCCCGAGCCGCAAAAATACCCTTTTCAGGGGGCATATCTGTGTCCGGGCTGAAAACCTGCGGATAATACTCAGAAACTGCCTTGGTAACGCCGGTGAAGTGCGTTTTGCGCAGCTCCTCAAGTGTCATGCGGTCAAGGTTTACACCGCTGGCTTCGGCCGCAAACTGCTTAACCTGCCGCGAAAGCTCAGTGTGCACCTGGCGTTGCGTAAACTCTCCGCTGTTGAAAGCGCGCTCAACCCCATCAATCGCCGCAAAATATTTTGCACGCAAAGTGTTGAGGTTGCGGCGCGGCGGCGGGGTTTGCCTAATCTGTTTTGGCCTGCTAAAAAACCATGCGAGCAGAAAATAAACAAGCACCAGCGCCAAAAGCGCCCAGCCCAAAAACTCCCAGATCGGCGAATATTCAACGGGCGGAATAATCTCAGGCCCTTTGTCTTCCTTATTGTTTAGCGGGTAAATAAGCGCCTGCACAGGGGGCAATAGTCTATTTAGCATTCGCCCTCCGCTTCAACATTTCCAACAAAACCCGCAACTCGTCTTGGCTGCCATCGAATTTTGCAAAAGACGCGCCGCACCGGTTAAATGCTGACTGCATGTCTTTCATGCGTTGCTGCTGTGCCGCGTCAAACTCTGCCTGCAGCTGTTTATCGGTTTGAAACAACTCCGGCATTTCCCAAGATCCGTCAACATCGTAGCTGCGTTTTTTATCGCTGCCTAGCGCGGTTGGATTATAATCGCTCAGGTGCAACCAGACTACCTCGTGCTGGGCGCTGAGCCGGCGCACAAGCGACTCACACTCTTCGTTCCACGGCAGGTCATCGGCGATAATCACCAAAAAATGCCGCCCGCGCACAGTTTTTGAAATGTAATCGAGCATTTTTATCACGTTGCTTTTCGCGCCGGTTAGGGTCGCGCCGTCGTTCACAGTGTGCAGCAGCCGTTCCAGACCGCTTTCAGATCCGGTCCAGGCAGAACGTTGTGCTCTTTCATGGTTTGCAGCGATTAACGACACTTGATCGCCGTGCCGCTGTGCCAAATACCCCAAAACCCCCATGGCAAACACGGCAGTATCGCGTTTCGGCGCGCCCAAAGCACCGACCGCCGCAAGGTTACGTCCGTTATCTACCGCAAAAAGCACGCGATGTTTGCGCTCTGCAGTGTAGCGCTTTACCAAGGGAGAGCCGTGACGCGCAGATGCTTTCCAGTCGATGTCGCGCACCTCGTCGCCAGCAATATATTCGCGCAGGTCGTCAAAGTCGAGGCTGCGGCCGTGAAATATCGCCTTGTATTGCCCGTCAAGTTGATTGGCAACTCGCCTGTGCGCGTGCAAAAACAGTTTGCTTTTGACACGGTTGAGTAGAACCGTCCGGGGCATTATGGAGTCCGTACTGCCGCCACAATCGCGTCAACGATCTGGTCAGGCTTAATCCGCTCTGCTTCAGCTTCAAAACTTAAAGTAACGCGGTGACGCAAAATACGGCGTGAAACCTGCCGCACGTCCTCTGGAATTACGTGGTCGCGCCCCTGAATTAGCGCTGCGGCGCGAGAAGCTGCCGCAAAGTTGATAGTCGCACGCGGACTCGCACCCACCTCAACCAGGCGGGCAAGTTTTTCCGGCAAATATTTATGGGCGTTACGGGTCACAAACACTAGGCTAACGATATATTCGATAACCGCGTCATCAATATAAACCCGCTTTGTGAGTTTCTGCAGCTCGCGCACCGCGTCGAGTGAAATGTTTTGCGTTGTGCCCTGCTCAAAAATGCCCGCGTCAATACGCGCCAGAATTTCGGCTTCTTCTGCCGGTGTCGGATATTCCAAAATGTCTTTGAACATGAAGCGGTCTAACTGCGCTTCTGGGAGCGGGTAGGTGCCTTCCTGCTCGATCGGGTTTTGTGTCGCAAGCACCAGGAATGGCTCCGGCAGACGGTGGGTCACCCCGCCGATCGAGGTTTGTTTTTCTTGCATCGCCTCGAGCATCGCCGACTGGGTTTTTGCGCTGGAACGGTTAATTTCATCAAGTAGCACAATGTTGGCGTGTACCGGGCCAAGTTGCGTTTCGAAAGCTCCTTTGGATGCGTCGTAAATTTGGGTGCCGACGATGTCGCTTGGCAAAAGGTCTGGTGTACACTGGATGCGCACAAAAGAGCCAGAAACAGCCTGCGCCAGGGTCTGCGCCGCAGTGGTTTTTGCCAAGCCTGGCACCGATTCGAGCAAAATATGACCGCCGGTGAGCAAGCCGATGAGCAAGGTTTCACGCAACCCCGTCTGACCGACCATCCGGCTTGAATAAACCTCGCCAATAGCGCGCAGTGCGTCTGCGCTCCAAGCCAAATCTTCGCGTGTTAGACGCTCTCTGTTAGGTGCGCTCATTGCAGACCCTTTCTAGGTTAGGATATTCACAGTCTAACCCGAGAAAATGTATGCTTTCTGAACGATAAGTAAACAGTTGGCAAATAAAATATCGCGTTTAGCGGCCTGTTCGCGTGCTTTTGCGCCTGTTAGACGGTGAAATTCCAAGGATCTGTGTTGATTTTGCTCACAACAAACTCGATTTCGGGCAGTTCCTCCCGCAACTGCGCTGCTGCGGTTTCCAGCCACAGACTCTCTGCCGCCCAGTGCGCCACATCGATAAGCGCCGGACTGTTACGCAGCCTGCCCTGCTCCAAAAACTCCTGCGCCGCGTGGTGGCGCAGATCGCTTGTAACATAAACGTCTGCCGTTTTTACCAGCGAATTATCCAGCAGACTATCGCCCGCACCGCCGCACAGGGCAACCCGCGAAATTTGCTGCGCCGGGTCGCCAGCCACACGCAACCCTGCTGCGGTCGCCGGAAAAACCTGCGCACACTTTGCCGCAAAATCAGCCAAAGACAGCGGCTGCGGCAGATTTCCCACCCGACCGATGCCACCATCGCCATTATCTGACGGGTCCAAAGGCTCTAAATCTTGCAGCTCGAGTTGTTGCGCA
>JAUNHM010000068.1:4283-7306 GCA_030523945.1 Microbacteriaceae bacterium | reverse complement strand
AAGAAAAGAAAGCAAACCCGACTTAGCCCGGATGATTTCCAAACCCGCCCCCGCGTGCCTTACGATATGCTGGGCTTTTCCTGTCCTTTCATACTCTAATCGAAAACGCATGGCGGTTCAACTTAGAGAAAGACTCTGAATTCATGAACCATAGTCGCCTGCGCTATTTTATGAGTTACTATCATCTAAGGTTCCCCATAAAATTTGGTCAATGATAAAAACGATTGCAAGAATTATAAGCCAGAAGATTTGCCACCCGCCGGTAAGGCCAAACGCAACCCACAGGGCTGCTATCCCGAAAACTATAAATTTCAGACCGTGCAGCAGGTATTCCATGTTTTTATTTTAGCAATTAGCCGAACTTTATTGTTTGCTGGAAGTATTAGCAGCCACTGCCGATACAACAGCTTTTGTGCTTATTCAATACTATGTCGGTTATTTACTGCATGATTCTGAAAATCCGCAAAGATAGGATTAAATACGATTAAAGCGGAATCTCCCAGGAACCAGTCGACGATACAGGCTGGAATCGCATTTGCTTGTTCAACCGCAAAACCGGCTCATTTTCGACCGCGTTCCAAGTGCGCACGCCCTGGCACAATCCGTCAGTGTCCTCGGCCAAAATCTGCTTGTACGCCTCGATTTTCAGGCGAATTCCGAGCCTGTTCCCGCGGTGCTCGCGCAATACCAGCAAATCGTCCTGCAATACAAACCCGTCCGGCTTGCTGGTAAACAGTGTGCAGTACGCTACAACCTCATCTGTCGGCACGTGCACCGCAACGCTGATCCAGTGCGTGATTTTGCTGTTTTTCCGCCGCTCCAGCATCTGCTCAACCCGCTCAGCAGTCCAATCCGAACTGAACTCCTCGGAATCGCCCGCTGGCGTGTCGCTCGCCATTCGATTGAAACAGGTCGCCAGGCTCTCAAAATACTTCTTTTCGACAGGCTCATTCGCTGGCTGCGCAATGATTTTGTATTCACCATTATCGGCAGGGAGCACATCGCTCAGCTCCTGCAGCAGCGCCTCGGTCTGCGCGCGATCGGCAAAGCTCATTTCACTGCAGACAGACACCTGCTTCAGCACTGCGCCGTGCGCGAGCGCAAAACTGGCGGCAGCGTCTTTTGGCACACTACCAGGCGCAGAAACAGGAGATACCCGGGATTCCGTGGATTCACCACTGGAAGCATCGGCAGCGCCGGTAGCACCGGTTTCAGGATGCGGAATCTGCCCATAAAACCGCTTCAATCCCCAATCACTAACCGCCTCGCGCACCTCGCTCAACATGACGCTAGCAAACCCGTGGCGCCGATATGCCTTACGCACATAAACACTCAAATACGCAAGATCCGGCGCTTCGATCGTCGATCCGCCAGCCATCACAAAACCCACCGGCTCCTCGCTGCCAGCAAGCGTCGCCAGCGAATATACGCAACGACTGGTCGCGGTGCTGTTCTTTACATTGTCGGCCGGGTCAAGCTCGAGTTCCTCCCCGTAGAACTCCTCCGACATCTCGCAAAACATTTGCATCACCACAGCAAAGCGGTCAAATCGCGCCTGCGCCGCCGCATCGCCCTCGCCAGGCAACTCCCGCGGCTTATCCTCAGTAATCACGGTGATTTCAGGCTCTCCGCTCGCCGCAAGATGATTTTTAGTTTTCACAGCACTAACTCTATCCCAGCCACCTGACTGCTCTCACAGCGCATTCCCAGCTAGCCAAAATCCGCAACTCTAGCGATTTATTTATATGAAAGTAGCAGCGCAACTATAAACAGAAGCACGATCCCGACCGGGAGGATCAAAAAACTCAGCACTGTGCCCAGGATCGCGGGCCACCTGTTGCTCGTTTTGGAAAACAAACCGCAAATGCTCAAAACTAAACTGACTAGAAAGCCCGGGAGCGCGATATAAAAAGGAGCGTTTAAGGCAGCATAGGGATTGTCGTCTGACTTGCCCCAAAAATACGGAAGGATCGGAATTGCGATCATCGTCAAAACCGCCACACATATCGACGCAACGCCGAGCGGGTTCTTGCGTTTTTGCGGAACGGCCTGATCGTGCACCGGAGACATCGGCTGCGGCGGCCCAGGATATTGCTGTTGATTATGCATAAAATTTTCTTTCAAAATCTAGCTGCTAAAAAGGTTTTTAGAACGCCTCTGCGAGGGCAAAGCCGGTATAAATAAATAGTATAAATCCAAAGGGTGCTCCTGCAATATTTAGGATAATGCCCCAGATCGCAAGGACTTTTCTGCGTTCTTTGAGGAACAAACCAATAACGCCCAGAATCAGCCCTAAGCCGAAAGTAGCGAAAAAGTTAATATAAGCAAGATTTACTATAATAGACTCGATGCGGTGCTGGGCAGACAGATCGCTGATATTCGCTTTGTGTAATAAGTGCCACAATACTGCCAATCCGATAAAAGCTAGAACACCAAATATGCAGACAGCCACAGACGCAATGCCCAGCGGGTTTTTGCGTTTTTGCGGAACGGCCTGATCGTGCACCGGAGACATCGGCTGCTGCGACCCGTGCTGCCGCGGTAGCGGCTCTTGGATCATCTGCGATTCATGCATATTATTCATACTGTACACCTCAAATTAGATTTAAATAAACCCCGGCATCCCAAATCATGTTCAGGATCGGCCAGCCTAAAATATTCAAAACAATGCCACAAAATGCCACGATTTTCCCATAATTTTTAGGAAACAGTCCGATAATACCAATTATCGCACCAACTAAGTTCACCGCTAAGTAAGAAATCAGAAAAGTAAGTAGCCCACCTAGATCGATTTTCAAAGCGAGATTAATGGCGATAAATATAGGAGGGGCAAGAATCCCCATCCCTAAAGACACAATCCCGAACCAATTTATTTTTCCTTCTGATTCTTGCAACGGCTGAGTCTCGGCAGTCGGAATGGCGGCTGGTTGAGCCGTATTCGAGGGCGTCCGCTGATTATTCATTACTTTTCCTAATACACCGGGCTATGCGCCGCAGCCACTTTCAAAGCATGAGATAACTAG
>JAUNHM010000068.1:0-4273 GCA_030523945.1 Microbacteriaceae bacterium | reverse complement strand
TTACGATGATAAATAAATGTACAAGCAGGAATCCAAGCGGTACCCCCAGAACGTTCAGGATAATTCCCCAGATCGCTGCTTTTTTATGGCTGTGTTTGCGAAACAGGGCAATAATCCCGAGGGCTGCGCCAATAACGACAACAGGGTACGCAAAGTTGACAGGATCAATGCCAGTCAAGTCTCTAGGGGAGCGCAGCATTATCAACCCAATCGTCACAAATGGAGCGAAAATTCCGATCCACAAAGACGCAGTGCCGAGTGGATTTTTGCGTTTTTGCGGAACGGATTGATCGTGTACCGGAGACATCGGCTGTTGCGGCCAGTGCAGCTGCGGCTGCGCATATTGCCTAGGATTGTGCGGAGCAGGGTCGGGGACGGGAGGGTGAGGTTGCTGTGAACTGTTCATCGTCTTTCCTCTGCATTAACAGGCAAAACCGCCATACTCCAATTTTAAACTATCGGTGAGAGTTGTGGTGTTTTTTATGATGATTGTGGTGCTTTTTGTGCTGGCTGTGATGTTTGTCAGCGGTGCGGTGGTGGCGCCTGTCTGCCTTTTTATGGCTCGCTTTTTTGGTTTTTAGGGTGTGTTTTTCCGCTTTGCGTAGCGCCTTTTCCTGCTTTTCTTGGTAGACAGAAGAGTGGGTTGCTTTTTCGGTGACGTCAAATTTGTCTAGGTAAATGCCGGTTGCCAGTCTCGCCTGGGCATAGATTGCGGCAGCAGCGTTATAGAGCACCGCGGTGATCGGAATTAGCACCCACTGCAGCAGCATAAAAACGTTGCGGAATTTGCCATAGCGGGCGGGCCTTGGCGGCAGCATTCTAAAAGAAAGCACGACTGTGATCAAAACACCGATCATCGCAACCTGCTGAATCATGCTGACCATCAGCGGCAGTGCCCGCGCAAACTCGTCGTCTTGTGTTGCTTGCGGATTGACCAAAAGCGGCACCCAACCGCCCAAAGCAACCAAAATCGCAACCGTGGCCAGCGTCACATGCCCGTCAATCAGTCGCATCAAACGGACAAAACCGCCCCCAAAAGGCACCTGACGTTTGCTAGAAAACAGCCGCACCGCCACATAAGGCACGTCCGAAGCACCATAAGACCAGCGCCGCAACTGCACAAACTGGGCTTTTAGCGTCTTCCAATAGGTGTTAGAAAGCACCGCGTCCTGATAGATCGGCACAAAAATCGGCACAACCGAATATTTGCCCTTAAAGTGAAAATAGCTGCGCCAATACTGGTGACCGTCTTCAACGATGGTGCGGGTGCTCCAAAAGTCCATTTCGACCAGCGCTTCGAGCGGCTGCGAGTGTGACGCAAAATTGCGCAGGGTTTTCGGCCGCATTGCGCTAATAATGTTCCAAAACGAGTTACCGGTGGCCACCACGCGCATCGGTGCCGGGGCGTCCCAAATGTTGTTGAGGAAGAGGGAGATTGGCTGGTATGAGCGGTTTTTGCGGTTTTCGTTGACGATATATTCGTATGTAACATAGTCGAAATAGGTCGGGTGTGGCCGGTTGTCGCTGTCGAGCGTGGTCACCATTATGTCGCGCTGTTGCAGGCCCTGCTCTGCAACCCATTTGGCCAAAAATTTGCCGGCGAACGTGATGTTGCCGCCTTTGCCGATAACTTCGCCCGGCAGGTGTTCTGGGTGTTCGACGACGTGGAAGGCAAAAAACTGGTCGCTAAATTCGCGCTGCAGTCGCGTTGCGGTTGCTTTGATCGCAGCGCCACCCCGCTCTTCATAAGCGAGCACCACGATCATGCGCTGCTTATCGTATGTGGTTTCTAAAAGCGATTGCAGTGTCGGCCGTAGCACATCGTAACTTTCGTTGTAGGCTGCCACGATTACTGCGTTGTAAAGACTCGATGGGCGCGGAAAATCGGCTGGTTTTTCGGCTAGGCGCGCCAGGTTTTTTACGTGTTTGCGAAATGCGAATTCGGTTTCTTTGGGTTTTTTGCCGAGGTGCGCATATTTTTGGTGCGATTCTGCCGGGTCTTCCAGCTCCAAAAGCCTTGCCTGCCAGTTGACTTTTTGGGATTTTTCGCAAAGAATATGGCCTTTAATCGCGTGATATGCGCTGTGCACGGAACGCAACAGCATTGCGATGATGATGGCTAGCAGATAGCACGCGGCCCAAAACGGGTTGATGATTGAGAGTACCACCAGCATTGCGATTGTGCCGTAACTGCACAGTGCCGGAAGTACCTCAAAAAACCGATATTTTTTGGTTCTTTTGCCTATCGGAATTTCAATATCAGCCATTAGCGCGACCCACTTGCAGGCTAGTTTTTGTGGTGCAGTGGGTGCGGTTTTCAGGCGCATTAAAGGCAGGCTTGCGGTCAAGCCTTACACTATTAACGTAAAAATAAATACTGGTTTTCACTGCTTAGCAATTTTAGCATATCTCATCTTTGTGGCTTCAGATATATTGCATTTTATTTGCGGATAATTTGGTTTTTGTCTGTTTTGTTGCGCGTAAAAACGGTTTTGTGTCTGGTATTTAGCAGGTTTTGAAATTTGTGTATTTTGCGTGATTTTGGCGGAAAATGGGGGAGAAGTAGAATGGAGATATGGCTGTTTTTGCTTTGACCGGGGGGATTGGCGCCGGTAAATCGACTGTTGCGCAGTTTTTTGCGCGGCAAGATGGTGTGTTTGTGGTCGATTCTGATGCGCTAGCGCGTGAGGCTGTGATGCCGGGCACGCCCGCGCTTGCGGCGATTGTTGCCGAGTTTGGGGCAGAAATGCTCGGTGCAGACGGGGCGCTAAACAGGTCAAGGCTCGGGCAGGTTATTTTTGCTGACACCGATGCGAAACGCCGTCTCGAAGCGATTTTGCACCCGCAAATCCAGGCGCTTGCGGCAGAAAAATTTGCCGCAATTCATGCCAGAAACTCGCACGCCGTAATTATTTATGAAATTCCGCTGCTGGTCGAAACCGCTGCCGCCAGCAAATTCGCCGGAGTAATTGTGTTGCACGCAGACGAACAGGTGCGCATGCGGCGACTGGTAGAAATGCGCGGCTTAACTAGGGCAGAAGCAAAAGCGCGGCTTTCTGCGCAGGTTGGGGAGGCGGCGCGCCTGCGGGTAGCAGATTTTATTATCCGTACAGACACTGCCCCCGCGGCCACTTTTCGCAGCCTCGCCCACCTTTTACCTCGTCTGCGGCTGCTGGCTGCAAAAGTCTAGAAAAAAGCGCGGCGGAGGTGGTGGAGCCAGTCAACGCCAACCTGGGCATAAGCAGCAATCAGCAGATAGTTAAAGAGAATTACGATCCAAAGCCAGTTGCGCAAACCCTGGAACGGCGCGCCCGGAATTCCAGCTCCAAAAAGACCGTGACGACCAGCGTGCGCAAGCGTAGACCAGAACAGCGGAATCGTAATCGTCCACACCACCATGCACCACGGACAAAGCGTGTGCAGCGCAAAAACACTCTGCCACGACAACCACATTACAAAAGCCCAACCACCGGTTAAACCGATCTGATAAAGCCACCAAAACACGGGACTAAAGCGACTGCCACCGAGCAGGGCAACCCCGACGATAATCGGCGCCATAAACGCAGCAAGGCCGATAATTGTGTTGCTAAACCCGAAAAGCGACCCCTGCCAAGAGTCCATGTTTGGCCCGCAAGTGACCAAAATGCTGAAATCACAGTTGAGCGTGTGACCGGGATTTTTCAGCTTCTTTATGTATTCGGTGGCAAGTTCCCACGAAGCAAACAGGCCGACAAACCCGAAAATAATCGAAAACACACCAAGTTTGCGGCCGCTATACGGGGCAAAATCACTGTTTTCTGAGTGCGGCACGCCCGAGATTTCAGACTCTAAAAAGTCGCTCTCGACGGGGGAGACACGCTCTGGGGCTTTTTTTGTGCCGGAAATATCGGTTTTTGTGCTGGTCATATTTATAGTCTACAGTGTAGCGGCAATTTTTTAAGCGGTCTTTCAGCCAGAAAAGTGCGATAATAGTTATAGGTATTAGCGTGTATGCGCTAGCCGCTTGATTTTAAGCCCAGAATTTGGGTGGTGTCGCCAGTGTTTTGCCTGCCCCGCAATGTAAAGCGCCGCACGCACAGCAAAGGTGACAGAGGCAACGAAGTTCGCGCGCCGCAGCGCAGCGAATAAAAGGAGTACACCCAAAGTGGTGAATAAAAAAGAAAATAAAGCAGAAGTAAACATCACAGATGTGGTAGCCGGGTTGGATCTTGCCTTGAGTCTGGCAAGTATGGAAAAAGAAGCTACACTGGCCGCAAAGCGAGCATCCGAAGCT
>JAUNHM010000067.1:2551-7444 GCA_030523945.1 Microbacteriaceae bacterium | reverse complement strand
CCGATGACTGAGCAGCAGACAAACACTGCACCAAACGAGCCAATCGACGCGGCAGAGGCAGAAGCGGCCGCAGCAGCCGAGCGGCACGAGCAGCGGGCGGTGCGCATGGCCAAACGCGACCGCCTAAATGAGCGCGGCGATCTGGCCGGCGGCGCATATCCGGTGACCCTGCCGGTGACCACCACCATTCCAGCCCTGCGCGCAAAATGGGCACACCTGGAGGGTGAAATCGACGGACGTTCGGGCGAGACCGCCGGGGTGGCCGGGCGCGTTGTCAACCTGCGGAACACCGGCAAACTGTGTTTTGTGTCGTTGCAGGCAGGTTGCGGCACCCGCTTGCAGGCGATGCTGAGCCAGGGCGAGGTCGGTGAAGAGTCACTGCAGGAGTTTAAAGAACTGGTCGACCTGGGCGACCACCTGTTTGTGAGCGGCGAAGTGATCTCCAGCCGTCGCGGCGAACTTTCCGTGTTTGCAAACCAGTGGCAGATCGCAGCAAAAGCGCTCGCGCCGCTGCCAAACACCTACACCGAACTAAACGAAGAAAACCGGGTGCGTCAGCGCTATCTTGACCTGATCGTACGCGAACAGGCGCGCAAAAATGTGCAGACTCGCGCCAAAGCCGTGGCTAGCCTGCGCACCACTTTTGCCGGCCACGATTTTATCGAGGTGGAGACGCCGATGCTGCAGACCATGCACGGCGGGGCGAGTGCGCGGCCGTTTGTGACCCATTCCAACGCTTTTGACACGGAACTGTTTTTGCGCATCGCGCCGGAGCTTTATTTGAAGCGTGCGCTGATCGGCGGGCTGGAGCGGGTTTTTGAAATTAACCGCAACTTCCGCAACGAGGGGGCCGACTCGACCCACAGCCCGGAATTTGCGATGCTTGAAGCATACCAGGCTTATGGCGACTATAACAGTATTGCCGACCTGACCCAGCAACTGATCCAAAACGCGGCGCTCGCGGTGAATGCGGGCACCGAGCGGGAGGGCACGCACACGGTTGAGTGGGCTGACGGCACGCTGTTTGACCTGGGTGGCGAGTGGGATCGCATCTCGATGTATGGCACACTTTCGGAGGCGGTCGGGCGCGAAATTACGCCGGAAACCAACGTCGAGGAGCTTTTGCAGCTTGCCGAATCTGAGGGTGTGAGCGTGAAGCTGCCGAACCATGGCAAGCTGGTGGAAGAGCTGTGGGAGCATTTTGTGAAGGACGGTCTGAGCCGGCCAACTTTTGTGATGGATTTTCCGGTGGAGACCAGCCCGCTGACCCGCCACCACCGCAGTGTGCCGGGTGTGGTGGAAAAATGGGACCTTTATATTCGCGGCTTTGAGCTGGCGACCGGCTATTCTGAGCTGGCCGATCCGGTGGTGCAGCGGGAGCGGTTTGTGGAGCAGGCCAAAATGGCTGCTGCCGGCGATGATGAGGCTATGCGCGTGGACGAAGAGTTTTTGCGCGCGATGGAGCATGGCATGCCGCCAGCCGGTGGTATGGGTATGGGCATCGACCGGTTGCTGATGGCGCTGACCGGCCTCGGCATTCGCGAAACGATCCTCTTCCCGCTTGTGAAATAGCGTTAGTTTGCGGTCGCGCAGTGATTGCGCGATGGTGAACTGTGAAATCGCGAAGGTGCTTCTGCTATGAGCGGAAGAGCCTGTTTTGGGATATGCGGTTTTTTACAGATGCGTGCTTAATCATTTTTTGGCTTTGCAGAAAGATGAAGCGCGGTGTGTAGTAGGCGCACTTAAATAGCATGTTTATAACATTTTAATAACAGTTTCTGAAGTCGTGAAGAAAATACTGATCACAAAAATATGCATTCAGGTTGCAGTGTTATAATCCTGTGTTAAGCCGTATTTTTATTGCGGCAAATTCAATTTCCGAAAGGTAAAAAATGACACAGTCGAAAAAGACCAGGCTGAAACTGCTGGCAAGTGCTACCGCAGCAGCCCTGCTAGGCAGTGCAATGATGGTAAGCAGCGCATTTGCGACTCCGCTCGTTTCCGCACCAACCGTGCAGAATGAACAGAACAAAACTCAGCCTGCCACATTGCCAGACCCGCAAACTGACGAAGAATTGCGTAAGAGGCTGATTGCAGAGTTGCCAAAATCGGCGCGTGTATTCCAGATCAGCGGACAAAACACCCCAGACGACTTGGGCGATGACCACTTCGCTATCCCAGCTCCTAAAGCTGGCGGAAAAGGCGCCGGTCTCATTCCTGAGGGACTTGAAGCGTATTACAACCAGGCTCCGATTAAAGATGTTTACAAAGACGTGCCGGGAAAAAGCAATGATGGTGACTGTAAAGACGCCAGTGCTGGCGAGTGTGGCTATTTGATCGTGCCGATTGACTATAGCAACCCAGCTGCCGGAAACATTGCGGTTGGCTACTACAAGCGACCAGCAAAAAGTGGCAAATCAAAAGGTGCTGTCGCCTTTAACTATGGTGGCCCGGGCGATGCTGCACCAGAATCGCTAGCAAACTCTGACGGTGAGCTTTACCAAAAACTAAACCAGGACTACGATCTGATCGCGGTTACTCCGCGTGGCGTGCTGCCAAATAATCGTGAGGGTTTTGTGCCACCAGGCTCGTTGCCGTTTGCACAGTGTAAAATTGACAATAGTTTCAACAAAACTGTTGCACCTGGAGACGGCAAAGCACCTACCGTTGAAGAGCTGACTGCGGACAGCGTTAACGGTACCAAAGCGTTCGGTGAACGCTGCTACACCTATACTGGTGGCGCACTTGACGGTTTTGACGCGAAAAAACGCGAACTCTTTTTGAAGCACGTTGGTACCACCGAAGCTGCTCGCGACCTGGACGTTTTGCGTAGCGTGATGGGTGCGGAAAAGCTAAACTATGTTGGTTACAGCTATGGCACGCGTCTGGGATACAGCTACATGCATCAGTTCCCTGCAAATGTGGGTCGTTTTGTGATCGACGGTGTGGTAAACCCATTTACCGGAACCACGCCATCAGCTGACAAACAGCGTAAGGATCTTACACGTGAAGAGATTGCAGAACTGCAGAAAGGCACACTTGACCAATACGGAGGGTTCCAAGACTTTTTTGAATCTTTCGCTAACTGGTGTAAAGAAAAACACGGCAAAAATGGCTTTGTCTGTGCGCTAAACGACCCTCGTGTGCAGCCTGGCGGAGCTAACGATCTTTCTGACAAAGAGAAACAAAAGAAAGACCAGAGCGATGAAGCATTTTTGGCAACTCGCCAGATGCAAAACATTTTGCGCCCTCTGCTTAAAGACCCTGTAGTGCAAAAGAACAACAACCCGAAGCTATTCAACGGCTACAATTTTGATATTGCCAGTGAGGCGATTTTCGGTTATATGTATGCGGAATGGCAGCGGGACTCTTTGGCTGAATTGCTGAATATTTTTGTGAAACGGGACGGCAGCGAAAAAGCCATGGAGCTGCTGCACGGCGGATATGATTTTATTGTGTCTGCTGGAAATTCCTATGGCAACTCGTTTATTAACACTATTATCTGTGCAGACAGTGCAAACCCAGCCGGCGCAAACCCAAACAACGGCTCAATTGTTTCAAAATTGTTTGCTGAAAAAATGCCGATTATTGATCCAGGCAAGCCGTATAATGAAGCCGGAAGCTTGAACGGCCTGTGTGATGTTTGGCGCAACCCTGGTGTGCTTGATGCGGGGCGCAACCTGCACAGCGTCCCAGAAGTACTGGTAATCGGTAACACTGGTGACGCATCCACCCCATATGCTAACGCACGTATTGCAGCCGAGGCGGTTGCTGGGCGACTGCTGACAGTGGAATCTGATGACCATACCAGTGGCAACGTTAAATGTGCACGAGATATTGTGCTGACATACTTGTTGGCAGGAAAACTGCCTGAGGTGGCCGAGAAGGGCAGCGACCAATGCGTGAAGGTGGAGAGCTTCCGGGTGCCGACTGAAGTGCGTAAACCGTTGACTGCTGCTGAGAAAGAAATTTACGACGGGGTGCTTACGAAGAAGGGCGGCCAGGACGGGGCTGCTTTGATTAATTTGGATAAGCCAGGTTTTGATAAGAATAATCTTACTAAAAAAGGTGACTCGCTGACGACCGCAGAAAAGCCTGTTGGCAATGTCCCATCAACTGGTAAGCTTGTTGATCCGCTTTATACGGCTGATAAGCCGGTGGCAGATATTCCGGTTATTGCCCAAGTTGCTCCTATTGTAAATATTGAGGCGAAGAAAGAGTCTAAGACCGAGCTGCAAAACACAGGTAGTGTGGCGCCTGTTGGGTTGCTTGCTTTGGCCGGGGTGATGATTGCTGCTGGTGCGACGGCGCTGGTGCGTCGCCGCGCAGAGGCTGGAGCTAAATAATTCTTTGCATTTAAAACAATAGAAAGACATTCGAGCAGCAAGCGGGTGGTATGTTGCTGGTGTTAGGCTGGTGACGTGGACGGAGTGCCCGGGCAAGTTGGTTGCGAAACTAACTACCCGGGCATTTCGCGTAAACCCTGTGTAAACTAGAAATTTGTGATAAATTAAAGATTTGGGCTGTTTTGGTGCGTCAAAACCTGGCCGCGCCGCAACACCAGCTTTTCGCAATTACACATCGAGAAAGAAACAAAACCGCACGTGACCCAGCCAGAAACCCTAAACTTAAGCCGCATGCATCGATCTTTGGTGTTTTTTGTCATCGCGCTAGGCGGTTTTGCGATCGGCACCAACAAATACGCGGCAAAAGGCCTGCTGCCGGAAATCTCAAAAGACCTGTTTGCCGGGGTGGCCAAAGAAATTGCCGACGCGCAAACCGTGCTGTTTCAAAGCTTTTATGCCGCCGGCGTAGTGGTCGGTGCAATCGTATTGGCGCTGCTGTCACTGCGATTTTCCCGCACGCGGCTAATTTTTGTCACCGTCTGCATCG
>JAUNHM010000067.1:0-2541 GCA_030523945.1 Microbacteriaceae bacterium | reverse complement strand
CACAGTTCTGGTCGCTGCTCTGCCGACTTTCGGGCTGATTTTGCCTGCCCGGTTCATTTCCGGCCTGCCGCACGGCACATATTATGCGGTAACCGCCCTGCTTGCCGCCGATATTTTGGGACCGGGCAACCGTGCAAAAGGCATCGCAATCGCGCTAAACGGCCTGATGATCGCGAACATTTTTGGCGCCTCGACCGCGACCTGGGTCGGGCAAAACTACGGCTGGCGTGTATCCTACTGGCTGCTGAGCGCGATTTTTGTTGTGACCGCGCTGCTTTTTTTGTTGACGATGCCGAAATATGCCAAACCTGCCCGCGACCGGCGCGTGCGTGACGAGCTGGTAATTTTCAAATCGTGGCGCATTTGGATGATTATGATCATCGAATGTATCGGTTTTGCGGCGTTTTTTGCGATTTACACCAGCACGGCCCGGCTCAGCACCGAATATGCAAAATTCAACAAAACTGCCCTGCCGCTGATTTTTATGGCGATTGGCATTGGGATGCTGCTGGCGACCTGGATCACCGGTTTTGTGGTCGATAAATTCACCTATCGGCGGGCGATCAAATATGCTCTGGTCGCGCAGGTTGTTGCGTTTGTGGCGCTGCTGGGCACGATGCTGATTTCCGGTGCGGAATCTGGCGGGTTGCGTGGCGCCCTGTTTATTGTGATCGTGGCTACTGCGATCCTGATCGGTAATTCGCTGAGCATGGCGCTGCAAAACTGGCTGATGGATCGCGGTGCGGTGGCGCTGACGATGGCGGCCTGCTGCAACTATGCGGCTTTCAACATGGCTGATATTGTCGGGTCGCAGTCGGCGGCTGCGGCTTTGACTATCACGCGCGACTACACTTCGGCGATGTATGTGTCGCTGGGGTTGGCCGTGATTGCTTTGGTTATCGGTTTTATGGGGTTGCGGATTGACCGGTCGAAAGATGACCGGCTGAAAGAGGTCGAAACGGCCGAGTCGTTGCAGGCGCCAGATTTGTCTACTAAGTAGATATTTAAGGGTTTTGCGCGCTGGGTTCGGTGTGCCCGATTTAGTGCCTTAGCGCCTGTTGTTCGGTGTTGTTTTTTGTGCCCGCACCCGTTTTGCGCACCTGGATTTAGCTTTTGCGTCCGTTTTTAGTGCTATTTTGTGTTTTGAGCATCTTTACCTAGTGCTAGTTTTGCGAATTAACCCCGGTTTTGTGCCGGGTCGTGTCAGATTTTTGCGCCACCTTCTGAGATACCCGCTTTTTGAGTTTTAAGCAAGTAATACGAAACTCCCCGCCTTCGGATTAAATCAACCGAAAAGCGGGGAGCTTCGCGAAAGCGGAAACCGCAGGCGCTAAATTTGCAAAATAGCCAACATTCTCAAGACGATTTTATCTACTGAGTAGACAATTATTTTCGCGTTTTGAGTGGGTGTTTTATTCTCTTAGCTAGACTATTTGGCGACGCCCGGGTGGGTCATTGAGAGCAGGTCGAGAGCTTTGTCGAGCTCTGCTTCGCTAACCTCGCCGCGCTCCACATAGCCGAGGTCGATAACCGCGTCGCGCACGGTGATGCCCTTCTTCACGGAGTGCTTTGCGATCGCGGCCGCTGCTTCGTAACCGATCAGGCGGTTCAGCGGGGTCACGGTCGACGGGCTCATCCCAGCCAGCGCTGCTGCACGATCCAGGTTTGCCTCCAGCCCCGCGATGGTCTTGTCTGCGAGTACGCGGCTAACATTTGCGAGCAGGCGGATCGACTCCAGCAGGGCGGTGCCCATCACCGGGATCTGCACGTTCAGCTCGAATGAGCCAGATGCGCCGGCCCATGCGACGGTCGCGTCGTTACCGATCACGCGGGAGCACACCATCAGCACGGCCTCAGGCACAACCGGGTTCACCTTACCAGGCATAATCGAGGAGCCAGGCTGCAGGTCTGGAATGTGCAGCTCGCCTAGGCCGGTGTTCGGGCCTGATCCCATCCAACGTAGGTCGTTGTTGATCTTGGTCAGCGATACCGCGATGGTGCGCAGCGCGCCAGATGCCTCAACCAGACCATCACGGTTTGCCTGCGCCTCGAAGTGGTTGCGAGCCTCGGTGATTGGCAGGCCGCTGGAATCCGCGATCTCGGCGATAACTTTCTCCGGGAAGCCGAGCGGTGTGTTGATGCCGGTGCCCACAGCGGTGCCGCCCTGTGGTACCTCAGCAACGCGCGGCAAGGCAGCCTCTACGCGCTCGATGCCGTAGCGAATCTGCGCCGCGTAGCCGCCGAACTCCTGGCCGAGGGTCACAGGGGTTGCGTCCATCAGGTGCGTGCGCCCCGGCTTCACCGCGCTCTCCCAAAGTTTCGCTTTTTCCTCGAGCGCCTTCGCCAGATGGTCAAGGGCAGGCTTCAGCTGTTCGATCAGCGCGCCAGTCACCGCAACGTGCACAGAAGTTGGGAACACATCGTTTGAGGACTGTGACGCGTTCACATGGTCGTTCGGGTGTACCGGTGCGCCCAGGTGCTTGGTTGCCAGGGTTGCGAGCACCTCGTTCATGTTCATGTTCGAGCTGGTGCCAGAGCCGG
>JAUNHM010000066.1 GCA_030523945.1 Microbacteriaceae bacterium | reverse complement strand
TTTCTTCACCGAGTCCCAGTTCTTTTGCCGAGGCAAGCATACCGTCTGAAACGTGCCCGTATGTTTTGCGTGCGGCGATCGCAAATCCACCTGGCAGCACCGCGCCCGGCAGGGTTGCCACAACTTTATCGCCGACTTCGAAGTTTTTTGCCCCGCAAATAATGCCGCGCACGTCTGCGCCGCCGTCTGCTGCTTGCTCGCCTTCCGGAGCGACACGCACCTGACACCAGTTGATAATTTTGCCGTTGCTGTGCTCTTCCGGTTCGCGCTCCAGCACCTGGCCGACGACCACCGGCCCGGTTACGTCAAATTTGTGCAGGTCTTCTTCTTCAAACCCGACTCGCACCAGGGCTGCGTGCACGTCAGAAGCGGTATGGCCCGGTTTTAGCGGCACCAGCGTGTTTAGCCAAGATAGTGGAATCCGCATTATACTAATCCTCCAAACTGCGCGTTGAATCGCACATCACCTTCGACCATGTCGCGCATATCGTCAATATTATTCCGGAATTGCAGGGTGCGCTCGATCCCCATTCCGAAGGCAAATCCCTGATATTCGGTCGGGTCAATTCCTGCTGCCAGCAGCACGTTCGGGTCGACCATGCCGCAGCCGCCCCATTCGATCCAGCGTGCCCCGCCACGCGCGCCCGGGAACCACACGTCCATTTCTGCGCTCGGCTCGGTGAACGGGAAGAAGTTGTTGCGCAGGCGGATTTTTGCGTCTGCTCCGAACATGCTGCGCGCAAAATGTTCGAGCGTGCCGCGCAGATGGGCCATGGTGAGGCCTTTGTCGATCGCGATGCCCTCGATTTGGTGGAATACCGGGGTGTGGGTTGCGTCAAGTTCGTCGGTGCGGTAGACGCGGCCCGGCACCACAACATAAAGCGGCAGGTCGCGTGCCAGCAGTGCCCGTCCCTGCACCGGTGAGGTGTGGGTGCGCAAAACCAGGTGGCGGCCGGCCGGTTCCACATAAAACGTGTCAGCTTCGGCGCGTGCCGGGTGGTCGATATCAAATCCGAGCGCGTCGAAGTTAAACCATTCGTGCTCGAGCTCTGGTCCTTCGGCGACTTCCCAGCCCATCGCCACGAAGGTGTCTGCAATTTCGTCTTGCAGCTGCATCAGCGGGTGGCGGCTGCCTTGCTGCTGCCGACGTACCGCCTGGGTTACATCGACGGTTTCTGCGGCTAGTTTGGCTGCTTTTTCAACTTCGGCAAGCCCGGCTTCGCGCTGTTTATACGCGTTTTCAAGCTGCCCGCGCGCCTGTCCCATGAGTTTACCGGTGGCGGCTTTGTCCTCTTTTGGCACGTTGCGCATTTGCGCGTTTAGCTGGGCGATTTCGGATTGCTCGCCGAGATGCTGGGTGCGGGCGGCTTTTAATTCCGCGAGGGTTGCCGCGCTCGTAAACGCCTGCAAGGCTGCGGCAACTGCACTATCGACGGCGGTTTGGGTGATTGGATTTACTTCTGACACCCTTTCAGTCTACCGGTTTTTGCCGGGTGTTTTCTTAATGCGACTGCAGTTTTCTCAGTCTTACCCCAGGTGCGGCAGCTACAATTTAAACTATGACTGACGCATTTTTGTTAATTGGCGGATTTTTTGTGCTCGCTTTCGCGCTTGTCGCTTTGGCGATTTTCTTTGTTGTTAAATGGGTACTGAAAAAGCGCAGTTCTCGTAATGTAGCGCAGCAAAATCTGCACAATCAGGATCTTTAGTATTTTCGTTTAAACTTGACAATTTTCCGGTCTTTCCGGCTTGTTTAGGCTGGTTTATTTTTAGCATGTGGGCAGCGCTCCTCCTTTTGCGCTTTACATCTGTCGGAACGCAGTTTATTATCAGGAAAATGCGGTAGAATTATATTTTGCTTAGATTGCATATATATATATCCCTTTTAAGCCGAGGTTTCGTGCCCGGTTATGGTCTGCACGAGACATTTAGTACAGATAATCGGCGTTTTCGCCATGATTGGAAGGATAATTTATGTTTTCTTTTAAAAAGAATCTAGCAGTTGTGTCTCTGGCTGCTCTCGCAATTACCCCGGCTCTGGCTGCTTGCGCAGGTCAGGCGAAAGATGACCACAAGGGTCACGAGCACAGCCACAGCGAAAAAAAGCCTGATGGCCACAATCACGGCACTGAAAAGAAGAGTGACGGCCACAGCCACGGCAGCACCAACAAGAAAACCGACACTCACAGTCACAGCAACCATAGCAATCACAGCAACGAAAACGGTGTGCTGAAGGTTGATGATGTGCACGTTGGCGCCGCTAAAAAAGGTGGAATGGCTATTGTTGAGGGTGAATTCGAAAACAAGACTGGTAAAGATGTGACTATCGTTTCTGCGTCTAGCGATGTTTCTGATGTTGTGGAGCTGCACGACAAAAACCACAATGTTGTAAAGGGCGGGTTTGTCATCAAAAACGGTGAGAGCCTGGAGCTTGAACACGACGACAAGCACATTATGCTGAAAAACCTGAAGACTGATCTGGTCAAGGGTAACGGTCACATTCACGTTTCGCTTAATTTTTCTGATGGAAAAACCCAGGTGCTGCACATTGAGATCGAAGAGGCTCACCACAACCACTAATCTCATAGCTGCGCGCTAGTGCTTTTGCGTTTAAGCGAGCAGTTACTCCCCGATTCTTCTGAAGTTTCGGGGAGTTTTTGTTTGCTTGGCTAGTTTTTGCTGCCTTCCGCGTGCGCAAACGCACTAACATAGAGGCAAACCGTTGCCGCGGTTGCGAGATTGAGCGATTCTGCCGCGCCGAAAAGCGGTAGGCGTCTAACAGCGTCGCATTTGTCACGGTCCGATGCGCTCAGCCCGTGTGCTTCGTTGCCGAAGATCCAGGCGGTCGGGTTTTGCAGCAGGGCCTCTGTCGGGCTAATATCACTGCCGCGCACATCTGCCGCAATCGTGCCGAGTCCTGCTTGTTGCGCCGCCTTTATTACCTCAGATAAATCGCAACCGTAAGACACTGGCAGGTGAAACAGCGATCCGGTTGTGGAGCGCACCACTTTTGGATGCCACGGATCGATGCAGTCACCAGAGAAAATTACCGCGTCTGCTCCTGCTGCATCAGCTGCACGCAGCACCGCTCCGGCGTTTCCCGGGTCACGCACCTCGTGTAACACAGCAACCAGTTTTGCATTTTGTAGGGCTTCTTGCAGCTGCGTGTTGCGCATCTGCATAATTGCCGCCACGCCCTGCGGGGTGACGGTGTCTGTTAGCACGGCAAAAACCTGTTCACTCACCATTTCGAGCTGCACACATGCGTCGTTTGCGAGCCGGTCTAGTTCTGTGGCGCGTTCCCGCCCGGCATGGGTTGCGTAAATAACTTCAATATCACCGGGTGCAAAGCGTAATGCTTCGTATACTGCTTGCACGCCTTCTGCCACAAATTTTTGGGTTGCGAGCCGGTCTTTTTTGCGCGCCAGGGCCGCGGCGCGACGAATGCGCGGAGTTTTTGGGTTTTCTATCACTCTTTAAGTGTAGAGCAAAGAGCACGGCTCCTCCAGGAGAAACCGTGCTCTTAGAATTTCGCGTTTGCGAAAAGAGTTATGCGTCTGCTTTTGGCGCTGAGGTGTCAGCTGGCAGTGCGTCTTTTGCGAGCTTCACGAGCTGTGCAAAGGTTGCAGGCTCGTTGGTTGCCAGCTCTGAAAGGATGCGACGGTCTACCTCAATACCGGCCAGGGTCAGGCCCTGGATGAAGCGGTTGTAGGTCAGGCCGTTTGCGCGAGCACCCGCGTTGATACGCTGGATCCAGAGGCGACGGAAGTTACCTTTGTTTTTGCGACGGTCGTTGAAGCTGTACACGAATGAGTGCAGCAGCTGTTCTTTAGCCTTGCGGTAGAGGCGTGAACGCTGACCGCGGTAACCTGATGCGCGCTCCAGGATTGTACGACGCTTTTTGTGGGCGTTAACGGCCCGTTTTACTCTTGCCATTTTCTATGATTTCCTTAAAATAAAACTAAACAGTGTATGTGCAAAGCGCGCAGCTTAGATGCCGAGCATCCGCTTTGCTTGTTTCATGTCACCTTTTGCCAGCACCTGATCTGCGTTCAGACGACGTTTGCGCTTTGAAGCTTTTACTTCAAGGTTGTGGCGCATACCTGCCTGCTGTTTCATCAGCTTGCCAGTGCCAGTAACGCGGAAACGCTTTTTCGCTCCCGAGTGAGTTTTTTGCTTAGGCATTGATTCTCCTTAGTGAATTAGTTGCGACCGTAAAGGTCACATAGTTTAAGCTATTCGCCGGTTTCCGCTGCCTCGGCTGCGGCTTCACCTTTGTCAGCGCGCTGCTGACGGCGGGTTGCTTTTTCTTCGGCACGGCGAGCGTTTTGTGCTGCGCGCGCTTCTGATTTGTTCTTAACGGGTGCGATTACCATAACCATGTTGCGTCCATCAACACGCGGGTTAGCCTCTACGGTGCCATGTTCTGCAATGTCCTTGGCGAACTGCTGCAGCAGCTTTACGCCGAGTTCTGGACGTGATTGCTCACGACCGCGGAACTGGATCATCGCTTTTACTTTGTCACCGGCTTCTAGGAATCCAACTGCTCGGCGCATTTTTGTCTCATAATCGTGTGTATCGATTTTGAGCCGGAAACGCACCTCTTTTAGCACGGTGTTTGCTTGGTTGCGTCGTGCTTCTTTGGCTTTTTGAGCTGCCTCATACTTATACTTACCGTAGTCCATAATTTTGGCTACTGGCGGTTTTGAGTTTGGGGCAACCTCAACGAGGTCTAGATCCGCTTCTGCTGCAAGGCGCAGTGCAGTTTTCACCGATACTACGCCAATCTGCTCGCCGCCTGGCCCGACTAGGCGCAGTTCGGCAGCACGGATCCGCTCGTTAGTGCGTGGTTCGCTAATGCTGACTCCTTGTTTGCAATGATGGTAGCAATACGCGGTTAAAAATCGCGCACCAAGAAACGAACATAAAACACCGTAGTGTTTTGCACCCTCAAGCTATCGCCTATGGCGACGGAGTGCCAACTACCCGGTGCTCTCATAGAAGAACGTGGGTGGGAGATTTATCCGCTTCATTCTCGGCAAGATACCGAGAGCTACATAACAGCTTATCACATTTTCCACAGTTTTGCACATTTTCGCAGATTTTATTTTTATATACATTTTCTCAGGTTTTATATAAGGCTTTCTGCCGCTCCATGGGACTAAAATGGAAGTATGGATATGGAAAATATTGCCGATGAATCGCTTGCAAACGCTACCCGGGATATTGCCGAGGTTGCCGCAGTTGAGGTGATTACAACTGCAGCAGTGCATCTTTTAAGCGCTGCCGCGGTAAAGTGCGGACTTGCAGATGATCCGGAGGGTCAAATCGACCTCGATGAGGCTCGCAAGCTAATTAACGCCCTGGCGGGACTGATCACAGCCGGCGCTCCCGAAATCAGCGATATGCACGCCCGTAGCCTGCGAGATGGTTTGCGCAGCGTACAATTGGCTTTCCGTGAGGCTTCTCAAATTCCTGACGCACCCGGAGCAGGTCCCGGCGAAAAATGGACCGGCCCGGTAATCTAACAAACTCCTCGGACAAAAATTTTCAGCTGTAAACACTAGCTCAACCGTCATTGTGCTGCTAGTTTCAGCTTTCTAGGCGACATCCGACACGCCAAAATCACTCACGGCACAGAAGAAACGCTATCTCAAAGATTTAGACGATCCCCAGATTACTCTTTCCAGTCTGCTGCTACTGGTTTAATGCACAGGCTGTCAATTCGCTGAGCCAGATACTCTACAGAGTAAAGCAAGTCCCCTGCACGCGCGAGCGTTTTTTGCAGTTCTTGCGTATCCAGTCCGGGCTGCAGTGCAAGCACCAGATCAATTTCTTGGGACTGCAGTCTCATCTCCGGATCTGCTGGCAACAGCTGCGCAGTTTTTATTTCAGTTTGACTCGCCAGAGCTTTTTGCACCTGCTCCTGCACATTTTCGTCCGCCCAAACCGGTAACACCACTTGCCCTGTTACCGCCTGCTCAAACTGCGTACTGCGGATTCCAACCTCTGACTCTGTCTGCCCCGGGTCAACAATAATTAGTGGCGTGTTTTCCTGCGCTGCGGCGAGCACAGCCTGTGGGCCGGGAACCGGGATCGGCCGCGCTTGAGGGTCCCACTGCAGCATAGCTTCTACCGAACTGAATACAGGCAGCACTGCACGACCGTCTGCACTAGAGACTGTAATAATCGAAAGCTCTTGAGTTTTTTCGACCTTTTTGCCTTCCGGCGTGTACCCGATTTCTCCCGCAGCAGCCACCAGCGGCACCAGCAACCGCACCTGACTCACTGCCGCCAAAACCGCTTGCTGCGCAGCAGCAAGTTCTGAGAAACTCATTTCTAGCTGCTGCATTTCTTGGCCGCTGCTGGCCTGTCTATATGCCTCAGCGGCTTCCCTCAATCTATTCACTGCCTGCTGCAACTGCGGCGGAGTCAAACCGTTGTCATCAGCAAAAGCAGTATCATGGTGCATAAAAGTGCGCCCGGCCCACGGGAAACCAGCTGAGTCTGCTGCTCCCCCTGCACATTCACCCGCCGGCAAACCTGTTGCGGTTGGCGAATTTTGCGGCCTGTCACCGGTTGAAGGAAGTTTTTTTGCTGCCATTTTTGAGTAACTGTGTTGTGACGGCGAAAAGCCCAGTTACTGCTGTTTCAGCCGTTGCCGTTCTACGGCAATATCCTCTAGTTTATACGGTGTTATCTGGTAAACATCATTAAGCCAGTTGTGATAGAACAAAAACGCACTCGATCGCCATGTATTGCAGATTTTTTCGCCACGATAATAGTTAACTGGTTTATCCGTACCAAGCTCACGCTTTTGATCACGGACATATTCCTCGTGCAGGGTTTCTGTATCATATTCAAGATGCCCAAGCACAAAAATATTACGCTCATCACGCGAAATCAGAATACTCGCACCAATTTCTTCATTATTATCTATCTGACACAAATACTCCAGATGTTCAGGCTGCAGCTCAATCCCCGTATAACGTGACTGCGGAATCGAAAATATATCATCAAAACCGCGAAATAGCCTATGAGGTTTTTCGATAAAACTATCGTAAACCCCAAACAACTTTTCATTGTAAAGCACTTTTTCCACACCGTAATGATGAAAAAGTGCTGCTTGCGCACCCCAACAGATATGCAGCGTAGAGGTCGTGTGCGTTTGGCTCCACTCTAAGATCTGCTGCATTTCTTGCCAATAGTCAACCTCTACAAACGGCAGAGTCTCGATCGGCGCGCCGGTGATTATCATGCCGTCATAAAATCTATCTTTCACGCTATCAAAGGTGTGATAGAACTTTGACAGATGAGCCAGTGAGGTATTTTTGTGTTGATGCGATGAAATCTTCAAAAAGTCAACATCAATCTGCAGCGGACTTTGGCTAATCAACCGCAAAAGCTGCGTTTCAGTTGCGATTTTATTGGGCATAAGATTTAGTATGAGCAACCTTAACGGGCGAATGTCTTGGCTCCTCGCACGCTCATTATTAATTGCAAAAATATCTTCTTTTTGCAAAATATCTTTTGCTGGAAAATCATCCTGTAGTGTAATCGGCATGGTTTACTTTCTGCATAAAATCAACTGTATCTATTCTAGTATCTTTTAGTTTAAATAAAAAATAATTCTC
>JAUNHM010000065.1:7369-7732 GCA_030523945.1 Microbacteriaceae bacterium | reverse complement strand
AATCCTGGTGATTTTAATCTCGACGATTTTAACCCGGACGATTTCGATTTTGGTGACGGGCGTGACGGTTTCGGCCGACCACGCGCGTAAACCTGTACAAAATAGCGCTGACCGGTTTGCTGTGCTGAATGTGCAGGCAGGCTGACCTCTCCCATAGCACAAGATCGAGCTGTAGAGGAGTGCGGGTAGACCCAGTCCGCTGAGCCAGCCTAACGCGATACTGGGCTGATCAATAATATTGTGTAAACACTTGTCGCGCGTCTGGGTTACGCCAGCGCCCTAGCGCCGGCGTAACCCAGCGTGTCGGGGTGGGCCTTTGGGGACGCCCAACAGGGCACCCCACCCCGGCCCCCCCGGAAACGG
>JAUNHM010000065.1:0-7359 GCA_030523945.1 Microbacteriaceae bacterium | reverse complement strand
CGCGGGTCTACCCTGGGTGGGGGTGGTCCCCTAGCCACCCCCCCACGGCCCACCCCGACCGCGACCCACCTTTCACTGTGCGTACATAGATAATAGCTGCCACCAGTGCACTCAGGGCTGTCGCCACCAAATGAGGCACAGGTTCGGTTCGCACGCTGTGCTGCGGCACAAGCGAGAGCAAAAACGACACCGGTAGCGCCACTGCCAACCCGACAACAAACGCCAGCACAGTAGGCACTTTGTCTTTGCGTTTTACGCTAATTGCCGCACGGCTGCTCGCAAACACAATCATAAACACCAGCACCGGCAGCACCAGCATCACAATAGCCAGTCCAATAAAGTTGACCACAAACACGAGCACAAAACTCAGCAGCACCGGCGATAGCACCACGCAAATCGCGAGCGCAGTTACAATACATGCAAATATTGCAATATTTAGTAGCGCGATTAGCGCCAGCACCGGATTACGCGCTTGCCCGTCTGGGCTGCTGCCAAGTGCGTTACTCAATTTTTTGCCGTGCGTTTCGAGCACATACACCGCGCAATTCACGCACACCGCCAAGACGACCCCGGCAATCAAAAGCGGCAGGCGCATCTCACTGCTAACAATAAACATAAACACACCGACGATTATCGCAATTAAACCGGTGATCGCAGCAACACTCGCCGGAGTTGCGCCGCCCCTTTGCTTGGCAGCAAAACTATGATGAATTTTGCGGTAAATAATGCCGCAAATCGCGTTCAGCAGCAAAATTACCAAAAACGGCAGTGTCCAGAGCGTATTAATGTTGAATAGCATATCGCCTGGGCTCATCCCTGCAAGCAGCGAGTTTTCATGTTCGATCACCCAAAATCCCACCAACACCAATGCTGTAAAAATATAACTGGTGATTGCGGCAATGCCGACGTGACGTACAAGCGTTTTACCTCTGTGTTTTGCTTGCTGTTGCATTTTGATCCCCTCCGATCATTTCGCATAACTTTATACATTTTTATTTTCGCATATTTTCCTTAATATATCCTGAAAATAAATTCGCCACCTGCCAGATGACGATGTTTGCACCGCACAGTAAACCGCACCGCACCGCAAACTCCCCTCTCGGCAACCAATTTTTGCAACTTGCCCCGCAAGTTAAACTGCCAAACACAGAAAACTGACTAGCAACCCGCTCTGCCCGTATAAGCCCCAAGCAGCCGAGTTCCATTCGTTCCCAACCCGTTCCCACCCAAACGCACCCCAACAACAAAAAAAGCAGGCTCCCGCACAAATTGCACGAGAGCCTGCTTAAACTCAGACTGTATTTCGCGACCTAAACCCGCAAACCCCAGTCTGCTTTTGCAACCCCAGGCTCCGGCAGCAGTTTTACCGCCGGGGCCGGGCCAGAGCCGCACTGTTTACAGCCCGGCGATAATTTCTTTCATCAGGTTGGCGGTTTCGGTCGGGGTTTTACCCACCTTTACGCCAGCTGCTTCCAGAGCCTCTTTTTTTGCCTGCGCGGTGCCGGCAGAGCCTGACACGATCGCACCTGCGTGACCCATGGTTTTGCCTTCTGGCGCGGTAAACCCTGCCACATAGCCGACGACCGGCTTGGTCATGTGCTCTTGGATAAAGGCAGCGGCACGCTCTTCTGCGTCACCACCGATTTCACCGATCATCACAACCGCTTTGGTCTCTGGGTCGGCTTCGAAAGCGGCGAGCGCGTCGATGTGGGTGGTGCCGATGATCGGGTCACCGCCGATACCGATGCCGGTTGAAATGCCGATTTCGCGCAGTTCATACATCATCTGGTAGGTCAGGGTGCCTGATTTTGACACCAGCCCGATTGGGCCTTTGCCGGCAATGTCTGCCGGGGTGATGCCTGCCAACGACTCACCCGGGGTGATAATACCTGGGCAGTTTGGCCCGATGATACGGGTTTTGTTACCGGTTTTTTTAGCGTGTGCCCACAGTTCTGCGGTGTCTTTTACTGGCACGCCCTCGGTGATGATCACGAGCAGACCGATTTCTGCGTCGATCGCCTCGATTGCGGCGTCTTTAGTGAATGCTGGTGGCACAAATGCAACCGACACGTCTGCGCCAGTTTTTTCGATTGCCTCAGCAACGCTTGCAAACACTGGCAGTTCCACGGTGTTGCCGTCTTTGTCGGTGTGGGTCACGGTGGTGCCGGCTTTACGCGCGTTCACACCGCCGACGATGTTGCTGCCTGCTGCGAGCATACGGGCGGTGTGCTTGGTGCCTTCGCCACCGGTAATACCCTGCACGATAATTTTCGAGTCTTTGTTTAGAAAAATTGACATTTTATAAAACCTTTTCTTTGCAGTGTTTAGGCGGCGTTTGCCAGTTCGGCTGCTTTGTCAGCGCCTTCGTCCATGGTTGGCATAATGGTGACCAGCGGGTGGTTTGCTTCTTCTAGAATGCGGCGACCTTCGGCTACGTTGTTACCGTCGAGTCGCACCACGAGTGGCTTGTTTGCGGTGTCGCCGAGTTTATTCAGGGCGCCAACGATCCCGTTTGCGACCGCGTCACAGCTGGTGATACCGCCAAACACGTTTACAAACACGCTTTTCACCTGTTCGTCACCCAAGATCACGTCGAGGCCGGCTGCCATCACGTCTGCTGACGCACCACCGCCGATGTCGAGGAAGTTTGCTGGCTTTACCCCGCCGTGTTTTTCGCCCGCATAGGCGACTACGTCGAGGGTAGACATTACCAGACCGGCACCGTTTCCGATCACACCAACTTCGCCGTCAAGTTTAACGTAGTTGAGGTCGAGCGCTTTTGCTTTTGCTTCGAGCGGGTCGGTTGCGGCTTTGTCTTCGAGCTGCGCGTGGTGCTCTTGACGGAATTCTGCGTTGCCGTCGAGCGATACTTTACCGTCGAGCGCAACAATGTTACCTTCGCCGGTAAGCACGAGAGGGTTCACCTCGACGAGGGTTGCGTCTTCACCAACATATACGTTGTAAAGTTTTTCAAGCACTGGCGCAACTTTTTCGATCAGTTCGTCTGGGAAATTTGCTGCTTTGGCAATTTCGACGGCTTTTTCGCTGTCGATGCCGGTGAGCGGGTTCACTTCGATGCGTGCGAGCGCGTCTGGTTTTTCAACCGCGAGCTGCTCAATTTCCATACCGCCTTCAACACTGCACAGGGACAGCAGGGAGCGGTTTGCACGGTCGAGCAGCACTGAGAAATAGAATTCCTGGGCAATGTTTGCACCCTCGGCTACCATTACGCGCTTTACAATGTGGCCTTTAATGTCGAGGCCCAAGATTGCTTCTGCCGCAGCGTATGCTTCTTCTGGGGTTTTGGCTACTTTGACACCGCCGGCTTTGCCGCGTCCACCGGTTTTCACCTGGGCTTTAACGACTACTACGCCGCCAATTTTTTCCGCCGCTGCTTTTACCTGTTCTGGAGTTTCTGCGACAATGCCCTGCAGCACTGGCACATCATACTTTTCGAACAAATCACGGGCCTGGTATTCGTATAGATCCACGCTGTTCCTATCTATTGCGGCGTCGGCACGTTTGCACCGGCGCATTTAACAGTTAAACACACCCTTCGGGCGCTACTATAAGCCTACACCTCTTGCCCGAAAGTTATTTTAGAAATTCCTGAAAACACCCCGTCTCTTCAATTTTTATTTATTTTCTTGCATTTTATTTTTCAACTACTTTTCTGTCTGTTTTCGCATTTTTGCCGGTTTTTGCCTTTGAAAACCCAGGATTTAGCCAGTTTCGCGCTCACCTGCTGTGTTTATTTTTTGGAAATAACGCCGGCTGCACGTCTGGTTTCGCATTTTCGGCGATGTCAGCTGTTTTTGCCCACTTTTCTTTCCTCGCGCCAGCCTCACTGGGAACTCCCTGCACCCTGCGCTACTATCTCCCTCCGATTGCCGGGCCAAAGTCGCTGTCGTCACTGTCTCGCGGGCGACGGCGGCGTGATTTGCGCGGTCCGAAAACCTCGTCATCGCTTGCACCGCTGCCGTATCCACCAAAACCGCTGTAGTTGCTGCCCAAATCTTTTGCCGGGCCATCATATACACTGTCAATAACTTTTTTCGCCCAGCTCGGAGTGTTGCTAAAACCGCGCCCGCTGCCATAGCCGCTGCCCGCGCCGCCAGACCTGCCAGCGCTACCGGCACCGCGGCTGTCCCAGCCACCGCCAGACCCGCCGCTCCTGCCACGCTGCCAACCGCTGCTGCCGAGTTGCACTGCAGCATTGCCGCGTGGCGCACCCAGCACTCCGCCGCCAGAGCGCCCCCAGTCCACCAGCTCTTCTGGAATGTTCTCCAAAAAGCGCGACGGCAGGCTCGGCGCAATTTCGCCAAACTGCGCCCGGGTTTCTGCCAGCGTCAAATAAAGCACTTCACGGGCACGCGTAATCCCCACATAAAATAGTCGCCTCTCCTCTTCAATGCCGCCGATTTCGTCGATCGACATTGCGTGCGGCAAAAGCCCATCTTCCACACCTGTCAAAAACACAACCGGAAACTCCAGCCCTTTTGCCGTGTGCAGGGTCATCAAAGAAACAGTGCCGCTACTGTCGTCCATGTCGTCGACGGCAGCCACCAGCGCTACCTCCGTCAAAAACGCGGCCAGCCCGGCGCCCGGATACTGTTTATCAAACTCTTTTACCTGCGCCAACAGCTCTTCCACGTTTTCTGCCCGCGCCAGCTCTTGCGGATCGTTTTTTGCCCGCAGCTGCACCAAATATCCGGTAGTCGCCAAAATTTCACTCAAAATACTTTCGACGCTCGCAGGCGGTACGTTTTCTGCCAGCCGGCCTGCCGCGTTCTGCCCGCAGCGCACCAGCATTTCGCCCAGTTCGCGCACGGTCCCCCGCAGTTTCGGCCCGAGCGGCAGCTCATCTGCGCGCAGCATCGCCTCGTGAAAACTAATGTTTTCGCGCTCTTGCAAAGCCGTCAAATGCCCCTCTGCGGCAGGCCCGATGCCCCGTTTTGGCGCACCCAAAAGCCGCGACCAAGCGATCGGCTCGTACGGGTTAATAATGCTGGTTAAATATGCAAGCATATCTTTAATTTCGGCCCGCTCATAAAACTTGGTGCCGCCCAGCACACGATACGGAATCGCGGCACGCATAAATGCCTCTTCCAAAACCCGGGTTTGCGAGTTTGTGCGATAAAAAACGGCAATATCCCCGTAGTTTCGCCCTTTATCTCGCTGTTTCACAATATTTTCAGCCACAAAACGCGCCTCGTCATGCTGCGAATATCCCACAAATCCGTGGATCAGCTCGCCGTCTCCGGCCGCAGTCCACAAGTTTTTTGCCTGTCGCCCAATATTTTCGGAAATTACCGCGTTTGCCGCCGACAAAATATTTTGGGTGGAGCGATAGTTTTGCTCAAGTTTTACCACCTGGGCATTTTCATAATCCTGCTCAAATCCAATAATATTACGAATATCGGCGCCGCGGAAAGCATAAATCGACTGATCAGAATCACCCACAACCGTCAAAGCAGCTCCACGCAGCCCGCCATCCGGCAAATAATCGTCCTGCCTCGCCCGCAAATCTAGCCCCTGCACCAGGTGAGCAGCAACAGGCCGGGTCAGCTCACGAATTAGCGCATACTGGGCGTGGTTGGTGTCCTGATATTCGTCAACCAAAACATATCTAAAACGTGCCTGATATTTTGCCGCGATCGCTGGAAAAGCGCGGAACAAATACACCACATGCCCGATCAAATCGTCAAAATCGAGCGCGTTTGCCCGCCGCAGTTCTTCTTCGTATCGCTTAAAAATTAACAAAAATATGCGCTCGCGCGGGTCGCTCATAGCATCGCTGGCAGCATAATCTTTCGGCCCTTTTAGCTCGTTTTTAAGACTCGATATTTTCGCACCCACACCAGCTGGGGTCAGCCCGTGCGATTCGCTGCCGTTTTCTTTCAAAAGTTTTTTCAAAAGCGCCCGCGAATCTGCCGTGTCATATATAGTAAAACCGCTCGTCAGCCCCAGTTCGCCAGATTCCTGCCGCAAAATCCGTACGCAGGCCGAGTGAAATGTACTCACCCACATGCCCTCAATTTCGCCGCCAAAAAGCGCACTGATCCGCTCCCGCATCTCGCTCGCGGCCTTATTTGTAAAGGTAATCGCCAAAATCTGGGACGGCCAAGCATCTCGCTCACGAATTAGGTGGGCAATACGGTGGGTGAGCACGCGGGTCTTGCCCGATCCTGCCCCGGCCACGATCAGCAGGGCACGCTCGCGCGACACAACCGCCTGCAACTGTTGCTGATTTAGCCCGTCAAGCAGCGGGTCTTCGGCACCTAAAATCTCGTTCATATTTATAGTCTATGTGGCAGGGGTACAGTTTAATCTGCCCCGCTTCCCAAAAACCGCCAATTTATGCGGAAAATCGCGAATTGTGCGGGTTTTTATCGGCGTGTTGCCGGCCTTTTTCACTCCCAAATTTTCTCTTTTTCGCGCCCTAAACCGGTTTTGAAACCAACCTCAAATTCCGTTCAATTTCTTTACAAACCAGCCGATTTGCCAGCGCGCAACAATTTTTAACCGAAAAAAGCGCAAAATCGCAGCAAATTCAAGGTATATTCAGGAATATCTAAGGTTAGCAGGCTAGAATGAAAACAAACTAAAAACTAACGAAGGAGTTCTCTTATGAGCAGTCCAGTACTACAAAACAACCCGGCTTTTAGCAATCGTACGCTGAGCGCTGATGAGTTGCGTCGCATTTATGACAGCAGCCCTTCTCAGGCTCCGCAGCAACAGCAGCAAACTGCATATCCGCAGCAGGCTCCGGCGCCAGGTCAGTATGCTCCGTACCAGCAGGGCGGATACCAGCAGAATGGCTACCAGCAGGCACCTTACCCGCAGCACCAGCAGCAGGCTCCGGCCACCGCAGCAGATGTGCTGGGTAACTCAGCAAACCCGATGACCCTGGAAAACACCATTTCCAAGACTTTCGGCCTGTTTGCGATTATGCTTGCGACCGCGGTTGTCGGCTGGATTTTCCCGATGCTGGCGATTCCGGGCGCCATTGTTGCTCTGGTTTTGGGTCTGGTAATTGCGTTCAAAAAGAACGTTAACGTGCCACTGATCATGATTTACGCCGTGGCAGAGGGCCTGTTTGTCGGCGGCATTTCGCGCATTTTTGAGGCGCAGTGGCAGGGTATTATATTCCAGGCAGTGCTGGGCACGGCGGTTGTTTTCGGTGTTACCCTGGCGCTTTTCCGCAGCGGCCTGGTGCGAGTTAGTGCAAAAGCAAACAAGATCTTCATGATTGCGGTGCTCAGCTACGCGGCGTTCAGCCTGGTTAACTTTGTGCTGATGCTCAGCGGCGCTGTGAAAGACCCGTGGGGTCTGCGTGGCGTAACTAACGCCGGTATT
>JAUNHM010000064.1:2121-7883 GCA_030523945.1 Microbacteriaceae bacterium | reverse complement strand
ATTGCTGTGCCCGCACTCGTGGGACTGGAGCAGGCGAAAGCAGAACAAGCCATTAAAGATGCAGGTTTCCGCATCGGCGAGGCCAAACCTGCCCGTTTTAGCGAAAAAACCGCCGGCACCGTGCTTGCCGCCCTCGACAGCAGCGACAAACCCCTCGGCAAAGAATATTCCGAACGCGGCGCTATCAAGCTGATACTTTCAGCCGGCCCACTGCCAAATGTCGCCGAAATGCCAGTGGACAAGGCGATCGCAACATTGGAAGCGTCCCGTCTCAAAGTCGACCACACCAAAAAAGTGGAAGAAAACCACGACAAAGTACCAAAAGGCCACGTAATCAGGATCGTCACCGGCGAAGCCGTGCACGTCGGCGACGCGGTGTCGCTCGTGGTTTCAAAAGGCCCGGCGCTAATTGCGGTGCCGAACGTTGTGGGCATGAACATGAACCAGGCTATCGCAAAACTTGCCGAAGTCGGTTTGAAGGGCCGCACCGGTGTGCCGCAGCTTTTGCGCAATGCGGTTAAAGTGAAAAACACCACCCCGGCTCCCGGCTCCGAAGTACCTAAAGACACCGAAATCGAGCTCGGTTTCGAGCTTTAATCCAGCCAGCAGGTAAGCGCGCTAAGATTGGATTTCAACAGCAGAGCCTGCCGCCAAATTTTACACTTTAAAAACCTGCTAGCACAATGCTAGCAACCCGGCTCTGCGGGCAACACAAAATCCCGCCAGCATGCCAGGTTAGCCCGCTCTCGGTTTAGCCGCCAAGCTCACCAACCAAAAGCTCAGCAGCGCGCCTATGCCACGGCGTGATCACGCAGCTCCTGCGCCACCTGGAACGCCAGCTCCAGCGACTGCCTGTGATTGAGCCGCGGATCACACAGCGACTCGTAGCGCGTCTCCAACGCGGCCTCGTCAATATTTTCAGCGCCGCCCAAGCATTCAGTCACATCGTCACCGGTCAACTCAACATGCACGCCGCCCGGAATAGTGCCAACTTCGCGGTGCGCGGCAAAAAATCCTTGCACCTCACTCATCACATCGTCAAAACGCCGGGTTTTATAGCCAGACGCGGTTTTAATACCGTTACCGTGCATCGGATCTGTCACCCACACCGGCTGCAACCCTTCGGCCTTTACACCCTCCAAAAGCGGCGGCAGCAGGTCGCGAATTTTGCTAGCCCCCATCCGGGTAATCAGCGTCAACCGCCCCGGCTCGCGTTCCGGGTCAAGTTTGTCAACCAGCGCAAGCACGTCGTTCACGCTCGCGGTCGGCCCAACTTTCACGCCGATCGGGTTGCGCACTTTTGCCAGATAGTTCACGTGTGCACCGTCGATATCACGGGTACGCTCCCCAATCCACAAAAAGTGTGCAGAAGTGTCGTAAAGTTCACCGCTGCGCGAGTCAATGCGGGTCAGTGGCCGCTCATAGTCCAGCAGCAGCGCCTCATGCCCGACAAAAAAATCTGTGCGCTGCATCGCACTAAAATCAGCCCCGCAGGCTTGCATAAACCGCACCGCACTGTCGATTTCCTTGGTCATTTCGCGGTAACGCGCATTAGCCGGTGTCTCAGCAAAGCCGCGGTTCCACTCCTGCACCAGCCGCAGGTCCGCAAAACCACCCTGGGTAAAGGCGCGGATCAGGTTCAGCGTTGAGGCAGAAATATGGTAGCCGCGCAGCAGTCGCGCCGGGTCTGCCTGTCGCGCTTCTGGCGTAAAATCATAGCCGTTTACCAGGTCGCCACGATATGCCGGCAGGGTCACGCCGTCACGGGTTTCGGTGTCGCTCGAGCGCGGTTTTGCAAACTGCCCGGCCATACGCCCCATTTTTACCACAGGGGTCGATGCGCCGTATGTCAGCACCAGCGCCATTTGCAGCAGGGTTTTCACCCGGTCGCGAATTTTGTCTGCGGTTGCACCCTCAAAGGTTTCAGCGCAGTCACCGCCGTGCAGCACAAATGCCCGCCCGGTTGCCGCCTGGGCAAGCTGCTTTTTCAGATTATCTGCTTCACCTGCAAACACCAGCGGCGGCTGTGCAGCGAGTTCGGCTTTGACCGCTGCGAGCGCGCGCTCGTCTGGCCAGCTGGGTTGCTGCTTTATTTCCAGGTCACGGTATGTGTCGAGGCTTGCAAACAGCTCTTCTGGGCTTGCCATAGCGCTTACTCCTTATAGATTGTACGGCAAAAGCACCGTCTTCTCATTCTATCGGTTCGTAGCTGGGTTTTTGCTGGTTGCGTCTCTGCGGGCTATTTTCGCAATTCTATTTCGCGATTCGCTTTCCCGCATTTCAGCAGGCCCGCATACCCGTCCAGCTATTTTTTCTTACCCGCTTTTTCGTCGCGCGCTTCGCGAGCCAGCTGCGCTTTCATAGTGGATGCGTAAACATCAACATACTGCTGCTTACTAATCTGCTGAATTTCAAACATAATTTCATCAGTTATCGAGCGCAACACAAAACGGTCCGCTTCCATACTTTGAAAACGACTAAAATCGAGCGGCTTACCAAGAATGGTGCCGATACGGCGAATGCGCGGAATTCGCACACCGATTGGCATGGCTTTGTCCGTATCGACCATAATTGCGGGCACGACAGTTGCGCCGGATTCGAGAATCATACGGGCCACACCGGTGCGACCGCGATAGAGACGCCCGTCAGGACTGCGGGTTCCTTCCGGATAAATGCCGAGAACTCGCCCCTGTTTGAGCACGCCAAGACCGGCTTCGAGAGACGCTTCTGAAGCGCGCCCACCCGAGCGGTCGATTGGCAACTGCCCGACTCCCTGCATAAAGTTGCGTACCAGCCAGCCTTTCAGCCCCTTGCCGGTAAAATAGTCGCTTTTTGCCAGGAAATAGACGCGCCGGTCGATCATTAGCGGCATAAAAAACGAGTCGATCACGGAGAGGTGGTTGCCAACGATAATTACCGGCCCGGTTTTTGGCAGGTTTTCGAGCCCTTCAATCCATGGCCGATAGATGGTCTTGAGCAGCGGACCCAGCAAAATATGCTTAAATATCCAGTACAGCACTTCATCCTCCTATCGGTTTCTAATCTAGACTACCGTGAAGTTTATGCAAATTCCGTAATTATGCTGATATTCGGGGTAGTTTTGCGAGTTTTTGCGGAGTGGGTTTGCTGCGAGTTTTTGCGGTTATGCTGTATTTTTCAGATTTGTCGGGTATGATTGGTGCTATAACTTACTAGGTTTCGTGCGATGTCGCAATTCGCGGCTCACACCAGGTGCGCAGCACAATGTGACTCAGCTGTTGGAGGATCGTGTCGCGCAAACTCCGGATCGGGTGATTTTTGGGGTGCAGGCTGAGGGTGGTTGGCGCGATGTTACGGCAGCGCAGTTCCGTGCTGAAGTGATTGCGGTTGCGAAGGGTTTTGTTGCGGCCGGGGTGCAGCCTGGGGCGCGGGTTGGGTTTATGTGCAAGACCCGTTATGAGTGGACGCTGGTTGATTTTGCACTGTTTTATGCGGGTGCGGTGATGGCTCCGATTTATGAAACGAGTTCGGCTGCGCAGTTGCAGTGGATTTTGGAGAATGCTGAGGCGGTCGGCTTTTTTGCTGAAAGTGACGAGCATTTGGATATTTTTAATCAGGTGCGTGACGAGTTGCCGCAGGTTTCGCATGTTTGGAGTCTGGACGGTGGGGCGCTTGATGAGTTGCGTGCGGCCGGTCGGACGGTGAGTGATGAGGAGCTGGAGCGGCGGCGGGCTAATGCGGTCGGGTCTGATATGGCAACGCTGATTTATACTTCGGGTTCTTCTGGCAGACCGAAGGGTTGTCTTTTGACGCACTCGAATTTTGTGGAATTGGCACGGAATTCGCGAGCGGCTTTGACCACGGTGATTGATGAAGATGGCTCTTCGACGCTGCTGTTTATTCCTCTGGCGCACGTTTTTGCGCGGTTTATTTCGATTCTTTCGGTTTGTGGCGGGGTGCGTGTGGGGCACGCGGAGCCGCAAAATTTGCTTCCTGCTTTTGAAACGTTTAAACCGTCGTTTTTGCTGGCGGTGCCGCGCGTTTTTGAGAAGGTTTATAACGGTGCGGAGCAGACTGCTGAAACTGCCGGGAAGGGCAAGATTTTCCGCAAGGCGGCAGCTGTTGCGGTAGCCCATTCGCAGGCTTTGAGTGAGAAGGGACGGGCTAGTTTTTGGCTTGGTTTGCAGTTTAAGATTTTTGATAAACTGGTATTTTCTAAGTTGCGTGCGAAGCTGGGTGGCCGGGTGCGTTATGCGGTTTCGGGGTCTGCTCCTTTGAGCACCTATCTGGGGCATTTTTACAGTTCTTTGGGGATTAAAATTTTGGAGGGTTACGGCCTGACCGAGACGACCGCGCCGGCAACTGTAAACGTGCCTGAAAAGTTTAAAGTGGGCACGGTTGGGCCGGCGTTGCCTGGCACGAGCATTAAACTTGCCGAGGACGGCGAAATTCTGATTAAGGGTGTCGGCGTTTTTACAGAATACTGGAAGAATCCGGAACTAACTGCAGAGGCGTTTACCCCAGACGGGTATTTCCGCACCGGCGATGTTGGCCAGATTGACGATGACGGATATTTGCGCATTACCGGGCGCAAAAAAGAGATTTTGGTCACTGCCGGCGGCAAGAATGTGGCGCCGAGTGTTTTGGAAGATCCGATCCGCTCGAACACGATTGTGGGGCAGGCCGTGGTGGTCGGCGACAAGAAGCCGTTTGTGGCGGCTTTGATCACTCTCGACCCGGAAATGCTGCCTGGCTGGCTGCAAAACAACGGTGAAAACCCGGAAATGTCTCTGGCAGACGCGGCTGAAAATCCGAAAGTTTTGGCAGAAGTTCAGCGTGCTGTTGACGCGGCGAACACGAATGTGTCGCGAGCAGAGTCTGTGCGCAAGTTTAAAATTTTGCCGGTTGAGTTTACCGAACAATCTGGGCATCTCACACCAAAAATGAGCATTAAACGCGGTGTGATTATGGAAGATTTTGCGGCCGATGTTGAGGGGCTTTACCGCAGCTAGTTGTGGAGTTCTAGAACCAGCTTGAGTTGCGGATTTGGCGCATTGCTTCGCGACGAGTTTCGCCCGTGAGCCGGTTTATATAGAGTTTGCCTTCGAGGTGGTCGCATTCGTGTTGCAGCGCCTGCGCCATCAGCCCCTCCCCCTCGATCACAACGGTGTTACCGTCCAAGTCAATGCCGGTTACCCGGGCACGCGGATACCGATCCACCTCAAACCAAAGATCCGGCACAGAAAGACACCCCTCACCGGTTGGCACAGGTTCGCCAAAAACTTCAAGCTCCGGGTTCAACACATAGCTAATTTCCCCGTCAATATGCAGGCTGAACGCACGCACCGTGTGCCCGATTTGGGTCGACGCCAACCCCGCTCGTCCATCAAAATCGACCGTATCGAGCAGGTCTTGCACGTGCCGACGCACCCCGTCATCAATTTCTGTGATTTCGCTGCATACCTTGCGCAGCACCGGGTCTCCAAACACGCGAATTTCACGCACAGCCATTATTTTCTCCATTTCTATGTCTTTCTCAGTCTATCGCGCTACAATGGAATGGTGAAAGTAATCAGCATTAGTTCTCTAAAAGGCGGCGTGGGCAAAACCACTGTGACTCTGGGGCTCGCGTCTGCAGCGTTTTCGCGCGGTTTGCGCACTCTCGTGGTTGATCTTGACCCACAGTCAGATGCTTCAACCGGTCTCGATGTGGATCCAAACGGTAAGGCAAATATTGCCGATGTTTTGAGTGATCCGAAAAAGGTGCGCGACGCGATCGTGTC
>JAUNHM010000064.1:0-2111 GCA_030523945.1 Microbacteriaceae bacterium | reverse complement strand
CACTCCGGTCACATCGATCTGCTGTTGGGCAGCCCGTCTGCTATCAACTTTGATGGTCCGCACCCAACCCAGCAGGAAATGTGGCGGTTGGAAGAGGCACTGTCGATTGTTGAAAGCGACTACGATATCGTGTTTATCGACTGTGCTCCTTCGTTGAACGCGCTCACCCGCACCGCTTGGGCGGCCAGCGACCGCGTTTTTGTGGTGACGGAGCCTGGCCTGTTGTCAGTTGCGGCCGCCGATCGTGCCTTGCGCGCGATTGACGAGGTGCGCACCGGCATCAGCCCGCGTTTTGAGCCGCTCGGCATCGTGATTAACCGCGCTCACCAAAATTCACAGGAACACCAGTTCCGCATTCGTGAGATGCGTGAAATGTTTGGTGCGCTCGTGCTTGATCCTATTTTTGATGAACGTACCGCGATTCAGCAGGCGCAGGGTTCTGCGAAGCCGATCCACATCTGGCCGGGTGAAGCAACCCAGCAGTTGGCTGCTCAGTTTGACCAGCTGCTCGATATTGCGGCGCAGTCATTGCAGCTCACGGTGCCACATCCTGCACGCGAAGCATAATTAGCACAGTTTTAATTCGGGGCGACTCGCTGTTTTGCGGGTCGCTTCGTTTTGTGCACTGTTTCACCTGTTTTGTGGTGCGACAGAGCAACGCGTGAGAAACGCGGTAGAAAAAATCCCGAGTTATGCTGCGGCTTTGCGTGAGCGGCGCTCTGCCAGCTCGTTTGGCATTTTTTCAATGGAGCCGGCAATGCGATGCTCGTCAAGGTCAACCAGCGAAGCTTCAACCTCGTGCAGCACCTTGCCCACAGCAATCCCAAACACGCCCTGGCCGCGGCTCAAAAGGTCGATTACCTCGTCATTTGAGTTGCACAAATAAACACCCGCGCCGTCGCTCATCAGCGTCGTCTGAGACAGGTTGTGCACACCAGCCTCGTGCAGCTGGTTCACAGCGACACGAATCTGCTGCAGCGAAATGCCCGCATCAAGCAGACGCTTCACAAGTTTAAGCACGAGCACATCGCGGAAGCTGTAAAGACGCTGCCCGCTGCCGCCCGCACAGTCGGCTGCACCAACCCGGTGCGCGCCCAATAATCCAGCTGACGATAGGTGATGCCCACGGCGTTTGCGGCTACGGCACCGGTAAACCCGCCATCGCGGTTTGGCTGTGGCAAGCCGTCGTCAAAGAGCATACCGTCGGTCACATCAGCCAACGACGGTTCTACGATCTCGCTCACTTCGCCACTCCTTTTATCTTTACCGGTGAAAATGCAATCTATACAACGCTATCTAATATTGCCCGGCTTTCGCAACCCACACGCGTGTTTTATAAGCGTGTCGCGGTTTTAATTATTACAACTTTACAACAGTCGCGAAATTACGCACACAGCCGCAACCTATTTAACGCGCTTGCCGCTGCAGCGCCTGTCGCAAAACTCCTGCGCGCACCGTGTCAAACAGCTCTGCCAGCTGCATCTCTGTTTCCTGGTTTGCCGGCCCTGCCGCTTTACCCGTGCGAGACATTGCCGCCCGTGCAATCAGCTCAGCATCACGCTCTGCCGCAGCGCGCAAAGCCTGCAGGTGACGCGGCGTCACTCCCTGCTCACGCAGCCGCACAATCGCGGTCACCTGCGCCACAGTCTCTGTGGAAAAAACCTCTGCCCGCGGCAAAAGCCCCACACTCATCGCCTCAGCCAAAAGCTGCGGCGCAATCCCGGTCGCACGCATCAGCTCTTCACGAGTGAGCACAGGGCGCAACGCAAAAATGCTCGAAAAATTTTGTTTCGCAGCGCCAGGAATTACCGGATCTTTACCCGCATCTGCATCCTCCAGCAGCTCCGCAATTTTTTTGTTCGGCAAAAAACAGTCCCGCTGCAGCGTCAAATCAACCGCAACCTGTCCACATGCGCCTGCGAATATTTACGATAACCGCTCGCAGAACGATGCGGCACAATCAGCCCCTCGTCCTCTAAAAAACGCAGCTTCGACTGGCGCACATCAGGAAACTCGCTGCGCAAAAGCGCTTCAATCTCGCCGATGCTATAGAGCTTTCTGCCGGCCGAGCGGCTATCCGCCGCAGCCAGACCCATTATTGGCCCTCCGGC
>JAUNHM010000063.1:1517-8077 GCA_030523945.1 Microbacteriaceae bacterium | reverse complement strand
TCCGAATCAGAATAATAGTTACCAGAACCATAACTCGAGTTTTGAGCATGGTTTGGAACCGGGTGATTCCCCGAATTATTGACGTTGTTCGCTAACGGCGTGGCTTTTTCTTCCATAACACCTAATTTATCAGCGAAAACTTGGAAAAACGGTAGTAGCGTAGATTTATAGACAGAAAGGCGGCCAAATGACCGGCGAACACCGTGACGAAAATGACGACGCAGAACTCGAACGCATGCTGCGTGCCTTTGGCATAACCCCGGAACAGCTGCGCGCAATGGGCATCGACCCGGAACAGCTGCGCAAAATGGCTGACGATTTTCGGGGAGGGTCGCCTTTTGACGCGGGCATTTTAGGGGCTGGAAAAGACGGCGAACAGGGCGAGACCGCAGAGCGAGACAAAACCGAGCAGAATTTTGGCGGACTGCCTTTTGACCCGGCAAAACTGCAAGAAATGCTCGGCGGTGCACTTAACGGCGTGATCAGTTTTGGGCCAGACGGGGTTAAAGCAACTGGCTTCGGACCTGCCGGATTTGCCGCAGAAGGTGACGGGGCACAGAGCGAAAAATCGCAAATTGACTGGAAAGCGGCGCGTGAAGCTGCCCTCGCCGCTGTCAAAGCAGCCCCGCAAGCAGACACAGAGCTAGCCGAACAGATCGGCAGGGCAAGCGAACAAGCACTGACACTCGCAAGCCTGTGGCTCGACGAGGCCACTACGATGGGGCCTTCCGCGGACCCGCTGCGCACCCTGAGCCGGGTTGCGTGGGTGCAAGAAACCATCGACACCTGGATCGAAATTGCCTCCCCCGTGGCCGAATCCATGGCAGACGCGAGCAGCGACGCACTACAAGAGCAACTGCCAGAAGAATTGCGCGATATGCTCGGCGGAATTACGGCGGCGATCTCCAAGATCGGCGGAGCTTTGTTTGCGAACCACTTGGGCACCGCGATCGGGCAACTCAGCTGCGAAATTTTTTCCGGCGGCGACGTGGGAATTCCGCTGTTTAGCGGGCCGGGCAAGGGCGGTGGGGCTTTGCTGCCGGTAAACATTGCCAAATTTGCGGGTGAACTTGACCAAAAAGTCTCCGATGTGGTGCTGTATTTGACGGTGCGTGAGCTGGCTCATGCGCGGCTATTTAAGCATGCGAAATGGCTGCGAGCGCATCTGATCGGGGCGATTTGCGACTATTCGCGCGGAGTCGAGATTAGCGTTTCGCACCTGGACGGGCTCGACGGCGATATCGATATGCAAGACGCTGAAAAGCTGCAAGAAATGTTGCGGGACGGGTCGCTGATTCCGCCGAAAACCGAGCTGCAGGAACAGGCGAATGCGCGGCTGGAAAATCTTCTGGCGCTGATTGAAGGCTGGGTTGATGTGGTTACCGGTATTGCAACCAAAAATATGCCTGCGGCTGGCGCGCTGGCCGAGATGATTCGGCGCAGACGGGCAACTGGCGGGCCGGCTGAGCGGGTTTTTGGCACGCTAGTGGGTCTGGAGTTGCGGCCGCGCAAGTTGCGTGAAGCGGCGGCGCTGTTTGCGCTGGTTGAGGAGGCCGGCGGGCAGGCGGCTCGCGATAGTCTTTGGGAGCACCCGGATTTGTTGCCGACTTTGGAGGAGGTCGAGCGACCTGCGCTACTTTTGGAGCGGCTGGGGCTTGCCGGGCAGCGTGAAAATGAACTTGAAGACGATATTGATAAGGGACTGGCCCGGTTGCTGGCTGGCGAGTTTGATAGCGTTGACGATAGCGCAGCTGATGCTGATGGCGGGGACGCTGGCGAGCCGGGTGACGAGCCTGAAAGCAAGGACGAAAAGTAGCTGCTTTTTACCTGTGGATAAGTTTGGATTTTTGTGTAAAGTTTCAAGTTAAACTTTAGATAATTCCGGATTTTTCCTGTGGATAACTAAAAAAGTTAGCAAAAATAATAAGTTTTTCTGTGGATAACTGAAATTAGGCTGTTTTTGGCGAGCATAATTTCATTATGGACAACACAGTTTTTTACCAGATAAATCCATTTGTGACGCCGGCATGGCAAACGCCTACACAGCTGCGCTTCGGATTTGACGCCGCACGGGCAGTCGTCGATATTCCCACAAAAGCGGAAGAAGCAGTGATCAGCACCCTGCTGTTGGGCGCCTCAATTGAAACCCTGCGCAAAACCGCAAAACGCGCAGGCATCAGTGACCCGGCAAAACTCGACACGATCCTACACAAGCTAAGCCCGGTCATACTAACCCGCCCGGCAAACAGTGAAATCACGCCGCAGCCTACGTGGCCGCTCCCCCGTTTCAAGGTCATTCCACCCCTGCTCAGCGGCGATCACGGCACACAGCTGGCAGCCCAAATAACGCAGATGCTGGTCGCCTCAGGCACCCCGACACAGGCAGCCGACATGCCGACGTCAAAATCTCGCGCCAGAGCGAAAAGCAAGCCTGCTGCACAGGCAGCAATGCCCGTCGCGAGCTCTGTGCCGGAAGTGCATGTATCACTCAACCGCTTTCTGATCACCCAGACCAGAAGCGAGGTTGCCGCACGAGCCGAAATCACACAGCTACCGGTCGTTTTTAGCGACGACGAAATTAAAATCGGGCCGGCGATTAGCGCAGACGGTTTTCCCTGCGCACGATGTATCGAAATTGCCGGCGTGCTTGCAGACCCGGCCAAACCCACCCTGGCAGCGCAGCTTATGTCTTACAGTCCGATCACTGAAAATGCCCAGAGTTTGGTTGCGATTTTGCCGGTAATACTCAATTATCTCACATCAATACACTACGATCTTACCACCCAATCACAGCTTAAACCAGGTGAAAAACCGACCTTGCGGGCGCCAATACGAGCAAAAATTAAAGCTGTGCGAGGAGTGCTGCTAGCACCAACTTTTGAAGAAGTAAAACTCGACCCAAGCTGCCTGTGCCACCGGGCTATCACACAGACTAGCAACACTATGCACCTAGCCGCAGCGCCAGAAACCGCAGAAACATGCCGAGAAAGTGCCTCCGAAACGGCCCCGCTGGCGCAAGAATCGGCAGAGCCACCACAGCGGCACGGTATACGTGTACTCAACGAAGACACCTACGCAGCAGAACTAAATCTGCCACCCGCAGAAGCAGCCGACTACAACACCTACGAAGCAAACCTGCTGGCAGATCGTGAACTGCTCGCAGTAAGTGGCACCTCCTCAGCCAACTGAGCCCGATCTGTGCGAGCCCGGCTAGCTAACCTGTATCGTGCGCACCTGTGCTTCACGTAAAAAGCGAGACGGCTCCCGCCTACCCTCCGCCGAACCCGAGAGTCGCAAAACATGCCGCGCCCGGGTAAAAGCAACATATGCGAGACGGCGCTCCTCATCGACCAGATCCGCAGAAATTGCCTGCGCGACCGGCAGCAGCCCCTCAGTCATGCCCACGACATAGACGCGATCCCACTCCAGACCCTTCGCCGAATGCACCGGAATCAGCGTAACCGCTGCGATTTCCGGCTCATACTGGGCCAAACTCAATTGCAAAAGCTGCTCCGCAAGCTGCTGCACATTCTCCGCCCCAGTCTCGTCGACAAGCTGCAAAAGCGCCTGAAAACCCAGCCATTTTTCGCGATCCGCCATATTCGCAGGTTCCTGCGGAGTCCACCCGCAATTGCGCAAAACATCGCTAACCACCTGAAAAATCGGGCGATTTATGCCGGTGTCCGCAAAAGCCTTCAGCTGCAAAACCGCCTGCCGAATTTCTGCCCGGTTGAAAAATCGCATTTCATCACCGCGATGCTGCTGAGTTGCGATCGAACGGGTGTGCAAATACTGCGAAATCTCGTGCAGCTGCGCTCGGGTACGCGCCAGAACCGCGATTTGCGCCGGATTTTCACCGTTTTGCAAGGCCGCCGAGATGTCGTCCGCAACAGCTTGATATTCACGTTTTACGGTCGGGAACCAGGCGGCAGCAACTTCTTCGCCATGTTTTTTCGCTGCACGCAGCTGCAAAGCTCCCGGCTGGTCGCGCATAAGCGTGTTTGCCACCCGCACAATTTCCGGCGTAGAACGATAATTTTGCTCCAGACGATACTGGGTTGCGGCAGGAAACTCCCGCATAAAATCGAGCAAAAATCGCTGCTGAGCGCCCGAAAAACTATAAATTGTTTGGCTCGCATCCCCCACCACGCACAGGTTTTCATTATCACCAAGCCAGGTGCGAATCAGTGAATGTTGCAGGGGCGAAACGTCCTGATACTCATCTACCGTCAGGAACCGGTAGCGTTCGCGAACCGCACGCGCCACAGACTCGTCACTTTCGATCATCCCGGACACGAAAGCGAGCATATCTTCCAAGTCGAGAATGCCGCGCCGAATCTTGAACTCCTCATAATCCTGCATCAACTGCAGCATCAAATCGCCGCTAACGCCCGGAGGCAGGTCACGCTGCGGTAGCAAATCCGCATAAGTTTCCAAACTCAAAACAGAAACTTTGCGCCACTCAATTTCGCTAGCAACCTCCGCGAGCATGCCAGGCGCTGCCGACGACCCGCGCTCCTCAAAAATCTGCTCCAAAATCGGAAGTTTTGCGCTGTAAATTTCAGGTCTCCTGCCGCCAACAGCGCTTTCCCAAAAACTGTTACACTGTTCGAGTGCGGCGCTGTGGATTGTGCGCGCAGCCACCCCGGACACCCCGAGTTGCCCCAACCGAGCCTGCAGTTCGCCCGCCGCCCGGCGCGTATAGCTTATCGAAAGCACATTTTCTGGCGCGTATTCCCCGGTGTGCACCCCGTATGCGATTCGGTGCGTAATAGTGCGCGTTTTCCCCGTGCCCGCCCCGGCCAAAACCGCAACCGGCCCGTGCAAATGCGCGGCAATAGCACGCTGCTGTGTGTCGAGCTTTGCCAGCAGCTGATCTGCGATGGTTGCCATTTTGTCCTATTTTCTGTTTCGTCTGGGGTTATGCGATTTTGATGCGATTTTCGAGTTTTGTGTGCTATCTTTGCGCGTGCCGGGTGGAAATTTTTTCTCTTACATCTAGTCTAGTGTTATGAACAATTCTCCGCTAACTCTGGCAGCTCTCGCAACCTGTGCCGTGCCTAATTTGCATATTGTTGGGGCGCGACCGCATAGTTTCAACGAGGACGGCAATTTTGCTGCGATTGTGGCCGGGTCGGATCGCGGCGAAATTATTGTGCGAGTGCCTAATTCTGAGAAAGCCATGTTGCAGCAGAGCGCAGAAATGCAGGGGCAGCGCGCTTTGAACGCCGGGGCCAGGTCGCAGTTGCCATTTTTGGTTCCGGAGGTTTTGGGCACGGTCAATGTGCACGAAAATCGCGTGGCCGTCTCCACTTTTGTGCCGGGTGCGCGGTTTAATTTAGAAGATTTGACGGAAGATAGCTTGCTGGTTGCCTCGCTTGCGGGCGTGTTTGAAAGTTTGCACCAGTTGCCGGCAACAATTCTTAATAATTCTGGTTTGCCGGTGCGTTCTGCCGAGGATTGTCGGGTTGAGGCTTTGCGCCTGGTTGATAAGGCTCGCGAAACCCAGCTTTTGCCAGCTACTGTTTATCAGCGTTGGCTCGATATTTTGCAGGAAAAAACGCTTTGGAACTTTTTGCCAACGGTTATTCATGGCTCGATTGCGGTCGAGTTGTTGCGGGTTGTTAATGATAGCGTGTCCGGATTGCTCGGCTGGGAAGATTTGAGCGTTGGCGATCCAGCAGTTGATTTTGCTTGGTTATGTCCTGCTCCGATCGGAGTTTTGCGCGCGGTTGTGGGCCGGTATAGTGAGCGCACTGATTCTTCACTGGAAAATCTGATCGCGCGGGCATTTTTTTATCACGAGTTGGAGCTGGCTAAGTGGCTTTTGCACGGGGTTGAAACGCACGATCAGCAGATTATCGATGATGCTGTTTTGTTGCTTGACGGACTGGTTGATAATGTGCAGCAGCCGCTGCCAGCTTTGGAGCAACCTGAGTTGAATGTGGCGAATGTTTCCGCTTTGCTCAGTTCTACTTCCGGTTTGCAGCAGCAGTTGGACACGCGTAATGACACAGCAGTGCTAGCTGCGCTGGATGACGAGCGTATTTTTAGTCCTGATAATGATTTTAGCGGAGAAAAGCTGCCGGCTGATAGCGCAGAAACCTCGCCAAAAACGGGTCAGGAATCTGCCGCGCAGACTGCCGCTACCGAGATCGTTGAGACCGCTGCCGTAGAAACCAATTCCGCAAAAAACCATTAATAGTATTCGCGAGCATGCGCCAGCTTACTGCCCGATTCACTGTTTAGTTGTCAAAGTTACGAAGTTTCCACGCGCGTACCGTCAACGGTCGAGCCACTGTTTTTCCAGATCGGCAAAACTCAGACGCTGATTTTCAGGCAAATCTAAAAGCCGAATTTCGCGATTTTCTTGCACATAATAGAGCGTGGCGGTAACATTTTCGGCCGGAATTCCAGCCCAGCGAGCATAGGCGTGCCGATACAGCTGTGGCTGATAATATTTGTCTATAATTTCAGTCTCGGTGCGCGGCGCACGGCCGGTTTTCCAGTCCACGATTTCTGCGTGCAGCACGCCGTTTTCGTCAATGGTTTCATAAACC
>JAUNHM010000063.1:0-1507 GCA_030523945.1 Microbacteriaceae bacterium | reverse complement strand
AATTTCAGCGAAAGGTATCGCGATTTCTTGCTCCACATATTTTGGTGCGGTCTGCGCAAACCGCGACTGCAAAAACTGCTGCTGCAAAAATGCGAGTTTTTCGTCTGGCGCGGTGTCAGGCTGGCTGCGGTGCGAGTCAATCGGCTGGTCTAGCCCTGGCAGGGTTTCAGACTGTCCGGCAGCGGTTGTGTATCGCCTTTCGACCCAGGCGTGGAAACGGTTGCCAAGGTCGCTGCCGCTGACCGGAGGCTGCGGGATCGGACGCAGTTCCTGCAATTTTTGCTCTTCTGAGTTATTGATTTGTGCGGCAAAGCTTGAGGCATTTATGCGTTTTTTAGCTGGCGCGTTGTTAGCTTGCGTTTTGCGTTCGATGGCTTCTGCGACTAGCAGTTCCAGTTCTGCGCTGAGGGGCGCAACCGGTTCTGTTGCGACTTGCTGTTCACGCACGGCTGCCGCCGCCGTTTCAACCGCATGTCGCCTCTGCCCTAGCGGGTCTTTCGGCCAGGTTGTGCTGCTGTCGCTGGCTAATGCCGGGTTCACGTCAGGAATTTCCCCGTCTGGCTGTTGCAGCAGCACTGGCGCAGTTATATGGTCTATTGTTTCCGGCTCTGTTTCGGCGCCTTGGTTAGCCGTAATTTCGGTGAGGTAAGGTCCCGGTTTTTCGGCCCGCAAATTCTGTTTTTTGTATGCGGCGCAGCTGAGTCGCAGTTCTTTTTTGGCGCGGGTAAAAGCCACGTATGCGACTCTCCGTTCGTCACTATCGTGCCGTATCGCGTTTTGCTCTTTGAACTGTTTTAACGCTTCTGCCACTTCTTTTTGGGTTTCGCAGCCACGCAGGTTTAGCTGCGGCAGTGAGTGTGCGTCAAGCCGCAACGGGTAGGGCATTCTTTCTGCGGATCCCAACCATCCGGATGCGTTTTTAGGTTTGTTTGGAAATGATCCGCTGGATAGTCCGATGACGGCAACCGCGTCCCATTCCAGGCCTTTTGCAGCATGGACGGTGGTGAGGTGGACGGTTCCCGGCACGGGTTCTGCTCCGACTGCAGCAAGTTCGTCATCGCTATCTGCAAGTTCGATCCAGTCGAGCACCTGCGGCAGCGAAGCGCCCGGTTCATTTTTGAGATAGTCAGCGATTACTCTCTGTAGCATGTAAATATTTGCGCGCGGATCTTGCCCTGCACCGCCGCTCGCGCCTGTCCAAAAACGCGGGTGTGCTTGTAGTTCTATGTCTAGGCGCAGTTCCCGTTCGCAGGCTTGTACCAGGCTTGCGATTGAGTCGTTTGCAATTGTGCGCAGTCGTCGCAGCATTTTTGCCGCATCGCACAGGGAACTGTACCCTTGGTCACTGATGCCGGCAATCGCCGCACTATTTTGCGATATTTTATCGATTTGGTCTAGCGCGTCGATGATTGTTACTCGGCGTTGCGGATCTGGCAGAATACTGTCAAAATCGGTTTCTGCGGAGTCTAACTGCTGCCAGGTTTCGCCTCTGTTACTCAGCCAGCTG
>JAUNHM010000062.1 GCA_030523945.1 Microbacteriaceae bacterium | reverse complement strand
TGTTGCGGCTGCCCTTGGGGATTTCGATTACGGCGTCAAATGCCTGTGCCATAGTTGTGTCCTTTGCTTGTTTGGGGGCGGCTGGTGCGGTTGCGGCAGCGCCCGAAATTACTTTCATATTAAGTTTATATAAAAATGGTGTGAATAGTCTGGTTGCGGTGTTGGCCGGGTGTTTTGTGCGGTTTGGCGCGGTTTTTGAGGTTTTGGCTCGGTTTGGCGGTGTTGCGGAATTGATGCTGTTGCTTTTTGGGTCTGTTTGGCGCGTGTTTTACGCGATTTTGGGGGTGGTAGATTAAATGTTGCTGCTATCTAATAGACTTTAGGTATGGAAACGAAAATTGCAGACGCGGGGGCAAAAGCTCGCTATGTTTTGCGGCGCGAGCTAGGTCGGGTGCGGCCTGCTTGGCAGAGTGGTGCGCCCGTGGTTGCGGCGGTTTCTGGGGGTGCGGATTCGCTAGCTTTGGCGGCGAGCTTTGCGCAGGTGGCGGCAGAAATTGGGGTGCGACCGCTGGTTGCGATTGTGGATCACGGTTTGCAGGCTGGTTCTGCCGAGGTGGTGGAGCGGGTGGTCGGGCAGGTGCGCGGTTTGGGGCTGGTTGCGTCTGTTTTGCGGGTAAAAGTGCGCTCTGTCGGTGAGGGTGTGGAAGCGGCGGCGCGGCGGGCGCGCTATGCGGCGCTGCTGGAGTTTTGCCGGGAGAAAGGTGCGCGGGTTTTGCTCACTGCGCACACGTTGAATGACCAGGCTGAGCAGGTTTTGCTGGCTTTGGCGCGCGGTTCCGGGCTGAAAGCCGTGGCCGGGATTGCCCCGGTGCGCTCTTTTGCTGAGTTTGAGTTTGACGCCGTTAGCGCGCCCGACGTCGCCGCGGGGGCAAGCTCTGTGGAATTTTTGCCCGAGGAAAAAGCAGGTGAAGTTGGGCAGGAGTCTGGGCAAGGAATGCTGCTGCGGCCGTTTTTAGCGCTGAGTAGGGCCGAAACCCTGGAAATATGCGCGCAGGCGGGGCTTTCCCCGTGGGATGACCCGCACAACCGCAACCCGCAGTTTTTGCGTGCCCGGGTGCGCCACGAGTTGCTGCCGGCACTGCAAGATGTGCTGGGAGCAGACGTTTTGCGCTCGCTCGCTCGCACAGCAGATTTGGCGCGTGAAGACGTCGCCGCGTTAGACGATATCGCCCGGGCAGAATTTCGCGCCTGCCTGGCTGAAAACTGGGATTTTGGCTCAACAATTGGGTTAGATCAAAAAGAAGCCTGTGAACAGACGCCAGCAGAAATAGATGCCGAGGAAAAGGCAGACAGTGGTATTTTCCACAAAAATAAAAAAAATAACCAGGACGATACCCAGACCGAGCCTGCCGATGCAGTAATTTTACAGGCAAAAAAACTAGCCAAACTACCTCAGGCTGTGCGCAACAGGGTTTATCGACTTGCCGCAAAACACGCCGCAGGAGCAAGTTTCAGCAAACAACACACCGCAGAAATTGACGCGTTGATAACCCACTGGCACGGCCAAAAAGCCCTGAATTTACCGCGCACAACCGTGTTGAGAAAAGGAGAAAAATTGATATTTTACAAAAATAGTGTTCGCCCAGCGCATATTCACAGTGCGCACCAAACAAATATTCGATAGGCTATATATACCGGGTTTTACACCAAAAGCGAGAAAGGCGCCGGCTTGGCAAAAGAGCAGCAAAAAACACCGCAAAATAGAGACAAAGACAGTGCTAAAAAAGGCATTTTTAAAGGACCGTTTGTCTATATTTTGACTGCCCTGATGATTGTGCTCATCGGGTGGTCGGTGCTGTCGCGCGGCAACGACCCGGAGATTACGACCGAACGCGGCCTCGAACTGCTTAAAAACACCGAGCTGAAAAGTGCCGAAATTGTTGACGGCGAGCAGCGCGTCAACCTAAAACTGCTGAAACCAGACGAAAAAACCCAGGCCAAAGAACTGCACTTCTTCTATGTGCAACAGCGCGGTAACGACGTGGTGAAGGCTGTGACCGAGGCCAAACTCGAAAAAGATTTTAACGATAGTGTGCCAAAACCGTCTGAGCTGATGGGGCTTTTGGGTATGTTGCTGCCGATCCTGATTTTTGGTCTGCTGTTTTGGTGGTTTATTGCTTCCATGGGGCAGGGCAATAAAATGCTGCAGGTTGGCAAAATGCGTGGCAAGCTGGCAAACAAAGAGACCCCGCAGGTCAAATTTACTGATGTTGCCGGGGCAGACGAGGCTGTTGAAGAGCTGTACGAAATTAAAGACTTTTTGGAAGATTCTGAGCGATTCCAGGCCGTCGGAGCGCGCATTCCAAAGGGTGTGTTGCTTTATGGCCCGCCGGGCACCGGTAAAACACTGCTGGCAAAAGCGGTTGCGGGCGAGGCCGGGGTGCCGTTCTATTCACTTTCCGGGTCTGATTTTGTGGAAATGTTTGTGGGTGTCGGCGCGAGCCGGGTGCGTGACCTGTTTAAAGAAGCGAAAGAAAACGCGCCGGCGATTATCTTTATTGACGAGATCGATGCTGTAGGGCAAAGGCGCGGCAATGGTTTTGGTGGCGGACACGACGAGCGTGAACAAACCTTGAACCAGTTGCTGGTTGAGATGGACGGTTTTGACAGCACCACAAACGTGATTATGATTGCCGCCACCAACCGGCCAGATATGCTTGATCAGGCACTGCTGCGACCGGGTCGTTTTGACCGGCAAATTGGGGTGGACGCGCCGGGAATGGTCGGGCGACGCCAAATTCTAGAGGTGCATGCAAAGGGCAAGCCGCTGTCAAAGAGCGTTGACCTGGAAGCGGTTGCGCGTAAAACCCCGGGCTTTACCGGTGCAGATTTGGAAAATGTGCTGAACGAAGCGGCGCTTTTGACTGCGCGTTCGCGGGCGCAGCTGATCGATAACCGGGCGCTTGACGAGGCGATCGACCGTGTAATGGCGGGGCCGCAGCGCCGCACTCGCGTGATGAAAGACCAGGAACGACTGGTGACCGCATATCACGAAGGCGGGCACGCGCTGGTGGCCGCAGGGCTAAACCACACCGATCCTGTGACTAAAATTACGATTTTGCCGCGCGGGCGGGCACTCGGCTACACGATGGTTGTGCCGATTGATGATAAACATTCGGTGAGCCGCAACGAACTGCAAGACCAGCTGGCTTATGCGCTGGGTGGGCGTGTTGCTGAAGAACTCGTGTTCCACGACCCGACTTCGGGGGCGGCAAACGATATTGAAAAAGCCACCTCAACGGCGCGTCACATGGTGACAGACTATGGCATGTCCGCGAAAATCGGGCCGATTAAGCTCGGCACGGCAAATGTGGCGGCATTCCAGGGCGAACAGAACGGGCAGGCTGCGCCGCCGTCGGGTAAAGTCGCTGAGCAAATCGATAATGAAGTGCGCGAGCTGATGGAGCTTGCACACAACGAGGCTTACGAAATTTTGGTGACAAACCGGCACATTCTCGACCGGCTCGCCGCCGAACTTTTGGAAAAAGAAACTCTTGACCACAATCAGATTGCCGAGATTTTTAAAGATGTGCAAAAGATCGCGCCGCGTCCAACTTGGCTTTCGAGCTCGACTCGGCCTGTTTCTGAGGAGCCGCCGATTGCCGTGCCAAAGAGCGTGAGTGCTGAGGGTGCTGTGGGTGATGCGCCGGGCGGGAAACATGCGGCTGGTGCCGGTGAAGCCGGGGTTGGCACTGGTACTGCTGGCGGTGCCGGTGTTGCCGGTGGCGCTGGTGCGGGATCTTGCCTGCCTGGCACAAAGCCTGGTGGCCCTGCTGGTAGTGACACGGAACCGTGCCTGCCGGAACCTGCCCGTCCTGGTGATAAGGCTGGCGCGGGTGGTGCGGGTGGCCTGAAACCGGGTGCTGCGCATGGCGGAATTGCCGGGGCGCCTGCATCTGATCCGGAAGCCGGCGCAAACGGGCCAGCGCAGAGCTAAAATGACTGCCCCGGTTGATATGCAGCGCGCAAGCGGTGCGGTGCGTGAACTGCTGGTTGCCTTGGGGTTAGACCCTGCGGAAGCACAGTATGCGCGCACGCCTGAACTGGTTGCGCAAGCATACGCCGAATGGTGTGCCGGAGTAGGCAAAGATCCGCTGCCCGGACTGCGCGAGTCGCTGCTGCCGGTTGGCACCGCAACGGGCGAAATGGTGGCTTTACGCGATATTGAATTTACTGCGCTGTGCGTGCACCATCTGCTGCCGTTTCACGGTCGTGCACACCTTGCATACCTGCCAGGGCAACACATTGCCGGCTTGGGAGCGCTGGCACGCACAGTGGCGCTGCTCGCAGCCCGACCGCAAACCCAAGAACAACTTGGCGAGCAGATCGCCCAGGCACTGCAAGAAGGATTGGCGGCGCGCGGCGCGCTGGTAGTGCTCGAGGCGCGGCAGGGATGCGTAAGCGATCGCGGCGTCAAACAGCAGGCTGCGCGCAGCGTGACCGTGGCCGCGCGCGGTGCTTTTTGTGAAAGCAGTAGGCAAAATGCTGCGATTACGTTGCTGTGTGGCCTGGGCGGGGCCGTTGTGGTTTCTGGCGCTGATCTTGCCGAAGAGATTGAGATTGCAGGCGGTAGCGCGATTTTTGGAGCGAAATTGGCTGAAGCCGGGGGAGGAGCGGCATGAGCGTAGAACTTTTAACCTCGGGAAGCACCCGGATCGTTGGCATTTTAAATATGACCCCGGACAGTTTTAGTGACGGCGGCAAATATCTTGACCCTGCAGCAGCACTGCAGCAGGCGCAGCAGATGATTGCCGCGGGCGCGAGCATTATTGACGTTGGCGGTGAGAGCACGCGGCCGGGCGCTGTGCGTGTTGACCCGACAGAAGAGCAAGCGCGCATTATAGACACCGTGCGTGAACTTGCTGAGGCCGGTATTACCGTCTCGGTAGACACCATTAACGCTAGCACGGCTGCGCTTGCGCTTGCGGCCGGGGCGCAGATTATTAACGATGTTTCTGGCGGACTGCACGACCCGGAAATGTATGCCGCTGTGGCTGAGGCCGGCGCCTGCTATATTGCCGGGCACTGGCGCGGCTTTCCCAGCCCCACCCATAGCAGAAGTGACTACGACGATGTGGCCGCAGAAGTCGCCGACGCCTTGGCGCAAATCGTCGAAAACGCGGTGGCGGCAGGTATCACCCGCGACAAAATCGTGATAGACCCGGGGCTAGGATTTGATAAAACAGGGCCGCAATGCTGGGAAATTTTGCGCCGTCTCGAGGTTTTACAAGGCGTCGGCAGGCCGCTGCTAATCGGCGCATCACGCAAAAGAATGCTAGCCGAAGTGCTCGAAAACGCAACCGGCAACGCGGGCGAACCAGCAGAGCGCGATTTAGCAACGGCCGTGGTGAGCGCTTTTTGTGCGGCGCAGCTCGTGTGGGGGGTGCGGGTGCACAATGTGGCGGCCACACAGCAGGCTCTTGCGGTCGCCGGTGCATGGTGCGGCAGCACCCCGGCGGCCGCGCCCGGAGCCTTGGCTCCGGGGCGCGCGCGCGACGGCGAGGGTGCAGTCGGGGCTGCAGGCGAGGCCTGCGGGCAGGCTGTGCCCGGGGGCGCGCGCGCGGTGAGTTGCGCGGGTGAGGCTGTCACAGCAAATGCAGCCCACGCCGCAGGGCCGGCCGAGATCTCGCTGCGCGGACTTGAAGTTTTTGCCCACCACGGCGTTTTTGCCCACGAGCGCGAGAACGGCCAGCCCTTCACAATTGACTGCCTCGCGCAACTCACCGCGGCCGCCGGGGGTGCTGTCGGCACCACAGACGATTTAGCCCACACTGTGAACTATGCCGAGCTTGCCCACGCCCTCTACGAGGCCACGGCCGCAGAGCCAGTAAATCTGATCGAAACTCTCGCAGATCGCCTGGGAGAGGTCGCGATGAGCTTCCCGGCAATTGCCCAGACCACCATTACTGTCCACAAACCGCAGGCCCCGATCGGCTTAACCTTCGGCGATGTTGCAGTCACCCGCACATTCCGCAGGGAGGCGCAATGATAGCCCAGCTCGCCCCGATCGTGCTCGCTTTTGGCGCTAACCTCGCAGACCGCGAAAACGCGATTGCCGCCGCTCAAGCGCAGCTTGCAGCCCATCCGCAAATCAGCGATTTTCGCGCCTCTCCGCTGGTGCAAAGCATTAAACTCACCCCTGAGGGTGCTGACAAATCCGCCCCGCGCTATCTTAACGGCATTGCTACAGCCGTCACTACTCTCGCCCCGCTCGATTTGCTCGCGCTGCTGCACGAGATCGAGCACGCCCACGGCCGCGTCCGCACAGAACGCTGGGGTGACCGCACACTCGATATCGACATTATCAGCTATGCCGGGCTGGTGCAGCGCACGCCGGAGCTAACTTTGCCGCACCCGGCCGCCCACGAACGCGATTTCGTGCTCGCCCCGTGGTTGGCGCTCGACCCGCATGCGGTGCTGTTGCGGCACGGTCGCGTTGCCGATCTGCTCGCCCGCATCGGCGACACCACCGAACCTTATATCTCGAATCTCGAGCCGCAGTTAAGTTCGCAATCGAGTTCACAAACGGACCCGTATTCAACCCCGCAACCCGGGCAGTCCGATTCCCAATCAACCTCGTATTCAACCCAGCAACCCACCCCAGAAACGAGCCAAAATGCGCGCTAAACCGATCTCATTCTGGGTGCTCGCTGTAATCACCGCCGTTGCCTGCGTTGCCGGGTTCTGCGCCCAAGTCCTGCACAGCTCCTATTTCCACGCCGTTTTCGTGCCGCCGTTTGGCCTGCCGCTCCTACTCGTCGCACTCGCCGCAGTGGTCCTCACGCTCGGCCTGCAAATCCGACGCCGCCTCCGCGTCGAACGCAAAATGGCCAACCCGTTCCTCGCGGTCCGCCTGCTCGCCGCTAGCCGCGCTGGTCAAATCCTCGGCACCGGTTGCGCGGGTTTCACCGCCGGTCTGCTGCTTTGGCTGCTTCCCAGGCTCGCCCAAACAGCCACGCACATTTGGTTGCCGCTCATCGCCTCCACACTCGCGGGTCTCTTGCTCGCCGGGTGCGGCGTGTTTGTCGAACGCTGCTGCCTGATTCCGCCGCGCGACGACGATAAAAACAGCGAAAAATCGGCTACCGCATCAGACGTGCTTGAAGACACAGACCCGGTCGCGGCCTCCTGCGATATTTAGTCTACTTTGTAGATAATTTAGTTTTTAAATTTTTTGTAAAAAAGCCGCATCTATCAGGCTTTTTAGTTGCGGGCGGCAGAATTTATTTGTCTGCTGGGTAGATTAAAAGCATCTGCTGCTCGCCAATAATGATCAAAACTCGCCAGTCGATTTGGGTGTAGTTTTTGCAACCCGCCTCCTCCCTGCGAAAATGCTTAAAAACTCACAAATTACGCGCCTGTAACTCAGGTAGAATAGTGGTATGGCAACTTTTGAGCGGAAACACACTATCGCAATTATCGGTGGCGGGCCGGGCGGCTATGAAGCTGCGCTTGCTGGTGCCCAACTCGGCGCCGAAGTTACGTTGATCGAGCGAGCCGGTGTAGGCGGCTCCACCGTGCTCACAGACGTGGTTCCGTCAAAAAGCCTGATCGCAACCGCAGATGCCGCAGCCGCTGTGCGCGAAGCGGGCGTCCTCGGCGTAAAAACAACCGTGCCAAACGGTGCGGGTGAAAATGTCGCCCCGCACATTTCCGTCGACTTGGCAACGGTAAACAAGCGCCTGATGGAGATGGCCAGTGCGCAATCCAGCGACATGCGCGAAACTCTGCTTGAAGCCGGCGTAAAAATCATCGACGGCACCGGCGCGCTCGCGAGCAGCAGCACCGTTGCAATCACCCCGGAAAACGGCGGCGAAACGCAAGAAATCAGCGCCGACACCATCGTGGTCGCAGTCGGTGCTAGCCCGCGCGAACTCGACAGTGCCAAACCGGACGGTGAGCGCATCCTCACCTGGAAACAGCTTTATAGCCTGCCAGAACTGCCAGAACACCTGATCGTGATCGGCTCCGGCGTGACCGGCGCAGAGTTCGCCAGCGCCTACCAAACCCTCGGCAGCCAGGTCACCCTCGTGTCCAGTCGCGACCAGGTTTTGCCCGGCGAAGACAGCGACGCTGCCGCCGTAATCGAGCGTGTTTTTAAAGCCAGCGGCATGACCGTGCTCAACCGCTCCCGCGCCAAATCTGTGGTGCGCACCGGTGACGGGGTCACTGTCGAACTTGAAGACGGTCGTACCGTAGACGGCTCCCACTGTCTCGTCGCGGTCGGAT
>JAUNHM010000061.1 GCA_030523945.1 Microbacteriaceae bacterium | reverse complement strand
GCTTGTGAACGATATTTTGTATAGGGTGCTCGCCAATAAACTCAACGGTGCCAGGAATGTACCGGGCAAACACACCCGCATTACCGGGCTAGAGCATTTGGACAAGGTTGTGCATGTCGATCAGGCACCGATTGGCCGCACCCCGCGTTCAAACCCGGCCACTTACACGGGTGTTTTCGATAAAATTCGTAACCTGTTTGCCGAAACGCAGGAGTCGAAAGCGCGCGGTTATACAGCCGGTCGTTTTAGTTTTAACGTGAAGGGCGGCCGCTGCGAGGCCTGTGCTGGAGATGGCACTTTGCGCATTGAAATGAACTTTTTGCCGGATGTGTATGTGCCGTGCGAGGAGTGCGGTGGCAGCCGTTACAACCGGGAAACTCTGCAAATTCGCTATAAGGGTAAGACGATTGCCGATGTTTTGCAAATGTCGATCGCCCAGGCCACAGAGTTTTTTGAACCGATTGGTGCGATTCATCGCTATCTGCAGACGCTTGTCGACGTCGGTTTGGGTTATGTTACGCTCGGGCAGAGTGCGACGACGCTTTCTGGCGGTGAGGCGCAGCGTGTGAAACTTGCGACGGAACTGCAGCGTCGCTCAACCGGCCGTTCTATTTATGTTTTGGACGAGCCGACCACGGGTTTGCATTTTGAAGACGTGCGCAAGCTTTTGCTGGTTTTGAACGAGCTGGTTGATCGCGGCAATACCGTGATTACGATTGAGCACAACCTAGATATGATTCGTTGTGCGGACTGGATTATCGACATGGGGCCTGAGGGTGGCGCCGGCGGTGGGCAGGTGATTGCTACGGGCACGCCGGATCAGGTTGCGAAGCAAACAGACAGTTTTACCGGGCAGTTTTTGGCCGAGGTCTTAGTTGCCCACCCAGCTGGCAAATAAAGCATATAAAATATAAAAGTATGTATTAAAACAGGCTTAAACCTGCAAAAACACGGGAAAAAATAATATACAAAGTATACATTTATGGTAGATAATCGCAGCGCATTTAAGCCGGCAGCGGGGGAGATTCCGATCTCTCCCGGCGTGTACCGCTTTAGCGACAGGCAAGGGCGGGTGCTCTATATTGGTAAGGCAAAAAACCTGCGCGCCCGACTGCAAAACTATTTTCAACCCTGGCATACGCTGCTGCCACGCACCCGCAAAATGCTTTCTTTAGCAACCGCGCTTGACTGGACTATTGTTAACAGTGACACCGAGGCGCTAATCCTCGAACACACCTGGGTGACAGGCTACAAACCACCCTTCAATGTGCAGCTAAAAGACGACAAAAGCTACCCGTATTTGGCGGTAACTTTGGGATCTGACGCACCCCGCCTGATCATCACCCGGGACGAAAAAATTAAGGGCGCAAAATATTTCGGGCCGTATCCAAAAGTTTGGGCGCTAAAACAAACTGTGCAGTTGCTTTTACAAGCTTTTCCGATCCGCACCTGTAATGATCCCGATTATCGTCGCGCAATGCAAAGCGGCAGGCCCTGTCTTCCAGGCCAAATTGGGCGCTGTAAGGGGCCGTGTTCGTTTACCGTAACTGTTGCCGAACACCGGGCGCGAGTGGAAGAATTAGTCTACTTTCTACAGCATTTCGACGATCAACTCGTCTCAAATCTGGAAAAACAAATGCAGCAGGCAGCTGTCGCGGAAGAATACGAAAAAGCCGCAATTTTCCGCGATAAAATGCAGGCCGTGCAGGCAGTTTTAGAGAGTAACGCGGTGGTTTTGCCACGCGATGTAAACACCGACGTGTTTGGGCTTTACGCAGACGAACTGGCCGCATCGGTGCAGCAGTTTATTGTGCGTGGCGGGCGAATTCGCGGCGAAAGATCCTGGCTGATCGACGTGAACGGCGACGACACCGCGGGCACCCTGCTTGAGCAGGTTTTACAAACCGCATACGACAGTGCCGAGCCGCCGCCGCAAATCCTAACCACAGAACTACCCGAAAACGCGACCGCCCTACAAGAAGTTTTGCGACAAAAACGGCCCCGAGGTGGCACTGTGCACATCAGTGTGCCCGTGCGCGGCGACAAAAAACGCCTGCTCGACACTGCCCGCATGAATGCCGGCGAACAACTTTTACGCTACAAACAAAAACGCAGTGCCGACATTACCGCCCGCACCGACGCGCTAGCCGAACTGCAACGCGAACTGAACTTGCCTGAACCGCCGCTGCGCATCGAATGTATCGACGCCTCGCATCTGCAGGGCACCAACGTGGTCGCCTCCCTGGTCGTGTTTGAAGACGGGCTGCCGGCAAAGGGCGCCTATCGCAAATACAAAATCGCCTACACCACCGACGACACCCACTCGATCAACCAGGTGGTCACCCGCCGGGCCAAACAACTCAACGAATTGCGCGAGCAAAATAACGCGCCAAGCGGCAGATATCGCGAAAGACCGCAACTTTTGATTGTGGACGGCGGGCCGTTGCAGGTCGCTGCCGCACTCCGCGCCCTAAAAGAGGCAAAAATTACCGATATTCCGCTGGTCGGGTTGGCAAAAAGGCTGGAAGAGTTGTGGCTGCCAAACAACCCGGTGCCGGTGATGCTGGAGCGCAACAGCGAGGCGTTATTTTTGGTGCAGCGGATTCGCGACGAAGCCCACCGTTTTGCTATCACTTTTCAACGCCACCAGCGCAAAAAATCGCTGCGTTCCACGCTGGAAGAAATTCCGGGGCTCGGGCCGGCGCGGGTAAAATTGCTGCTGCAAAAATTTGGGTCGCTAAAGCGGATTGCCGCGGCCAGCACAGATGAAATCGCCGCTTTGCCAGGTATTAGCGATAATCTAGCCGCCTCAATAAAAACCGCGCTAAACCCGGAAAAAACTAGCGATACGGCAGGCGAACATGAGTAAGCTGAAAATCCACTGCAAAAATTAGTTGACCCGCCATAAAACTTGGTAGAATAGAATTAGACAAACCAGTTTAGCAACGGAGAACCTGATGAGCGAGCCAATCGCAGAAAGCACGCAAGAACTGCTAGTGGTGACGGGTATGTCCGGAGCAGGGCGCTCCACCGTGGCCAATACGCTCGAAGATATCGGCTGGTATGTGGTTGATAATTTGCCGCTCGGGATGCTTAAACCGCTTGTCGAAGTCGCGCAAAAATCTGAAGGAACGCTGCCGAAAATGGCGGTTGTGATCGATGTGCGTTCCCGCGACCAACTCTCGCAAATCGGCTCTGCGCTCAAAGAAATTGGCAAAAATGTGCACGTGCGGATCGTTTTTTTGGACGCAACCGACGAAGTTTTGGTGCAACGCTATGAATCGGTGCGCCGACCGCATCCGTTGATGGGTCATGGCAGTCTTATTGACGGTATCCAAGCCGAACGCGAAAGGCTGCGTGAACTGCGGGGGATTAGCGACTTTGTGCTGGACACTTCGCGTTTTAACGTGCACGATCTGGTACTGCGCACGCACGAAATTTTTTCTGAACAGGGTGCACCAAAACTGCGACTAATTGTGCAAAGTTTTGGTTTTAAATATGGCACCCCGAGCGACGCCGATATGATGATCGACATGCGATTTTTGCCCAACCCGTTTTGGCAGCCGGAACTGCGCAACTTTACCGGAGCAGACCCGAAAGTGCGCGAATACGTTACGAGTCAGCCGGGATTTAGCGAATTTATTGCGGCATATACCTCAGCTCTGGAGCACGTTTTTGCCGGATACCAGCGCGAAAACAAGCCGCACGCGAACCTCGCGGTCGGTTGCACGGGCGGCAAACACAGGTCTGTGGCTACTGCGATCGTACTCAGCGAAATTCTCGAAAAAATTGACGGTGTGCAAGTTTCTCTGAAACACCGCGATATGGGACGCGAATAGCTTTAAACCAGCCAAAAAGCTCGCTTTTACTAACCGGACTGGACGGCCTGCAGCGCCCGAAAAAGCAGGTTTTTTGTCTACAAAGTAGATAATTTACGCAACCAAAAAATAATTCGGCTAACACTTTCGACGCTTTTAGGCTTAGAATAGATATCTGTATTAAACCATTTTTAAATTTGACTTACGAGAGGACTGCATAAAGTGACAACCGCTGCCGCCGCGATTTCCCCAACCACCGCCGTTCGACACGAACTGGTAAAAGTGGTTGCCGCGGACAAAAGCATTCGTCACGCAGAACTCGCTGCTGCGCTGCGCGTTGCCGGCGGACTACACGTGGTAAACGGGCGAGTCACCCTCGAAGCGGAATTCCACACTCCGCAAATTGTGCAGCGCATGCGCAAAACCCTGGTAGAACTTTACAATACTTTTTCGGAAGCAAAGCAGTTGCCACACGGAAGTCTGAAACCGGGCGATCCGATGTTTTTGGTGAGCGTGAACAACGGTGATGTGCTGGCGCGCCGGCTCGGGCTGACCGACCAGCGTCACCGACCGATTAAAGGCATGCCAAATCGGCTGACCACCGGTTCTCGCGAAGAGCTGGCGGCATCGCTGCGCGGGGCATTTTTGGCGCGTGGCACGTTGAGTGCGCCGGGACGCTCTGCAAGCTTGGAAATTACCTGCCCGACGCCGGAAGTGGCGATGGCTCTGGTGGGAGCTGCGGCGCGATTTGAGGTGCCTGCGAAAAACCGCGAAATTCGCAACCAGTTTAAGGTTTTGGTGCGCGATATTGATGGAATTGCCGGATTCTTGGCGGTTATCGGGGCGACCGAAACCATGCAACAGTGGCGTCAACAGCGTAAACAGCGCGAAACCCGGGCAACTGCGAACCGGCTCGTGAACTTTGACGACGCAAACCTGCGCCGGAGTGCGCAAGCGTCGGTTGCAGCCTGTGCTCGAGTGGAGCGGGCGTTTGAGATTTTGGGTGATGAAGTGCCTGAAAACCTGCGCATTGCCGGTGAGTTGCGGTTGCAATATCGGGAAGCGAGCCTGGACGAACTCGGCTCACGCGCAAATCCGCAAACCACCAAAGATGCAATTGCCGGGCGGATTCGCCGGCTGCTTTCACTTGCCGACAAAAAAGCCAAAGAACAGGGCATTCCGGGCACAGAAGCCAGCCTGAGCTAGTGGTTTGAGCGGCTGCAACTTTGCTTGCGAAAATCTGTGAATTTTGCCGTAAATCTCCAGGTTTTTTGCGGGATTTTCGGGTATATTGGTTGTACAGTATTTAGATATTTAGGAAATATTGCGCGTATTTTGCCGGGGAGATCGGCGAAAATGCACTAAACCAGCGTTGAAAGGACGAAAATGCGCACTATCGAAACCCTAGGAGATTTGCAAGGCCGCACCGTTTTGGTGCGCGCAGACCTGAACGTGCCGCTGCGTAACGGCGAAATCACCGATGACGGGCGCATTCGTGCCGCTGCTGAGACTCTGCAAAAATTGCGGGCTGCTGGCGCAAAAATTATTGCCCTCAGCCACCTGGGTCGGCCAAAAGGCGAGCCGGAACCGGAGCTGTCACTGGCGCCTGTGGCCACTCGCATGAGCGAAATTTTGGGCGTGCCGGTTAAATTTGTGCCGGAAACCGTTGGCGAGCAGGCTGCTGCGGCTGCCGCCGAACTTGAGCCGGGCGATGTGCTACTGCTTGAAAACCTGCGTTTTAACGCGGCAGAAACCAGTAAAGATGTGGTAGAACGTCAGGCTTTTGCGGCCGAAATTGCAGCCTACGGCGATGCTTTTGTGCTTGATGGTTTTGGTGTAGTACACCGTAGTCAGGCCAGTGTCACCGAGCTTGCTGCCGCACTGCCAAGCGCCGCGGGTCTTTTGGTTGCGGATGAAGTTGCGGTTTTGGAGCGACTAACCACCGATACTGAGCGGCCTTATGCGGTGGTTTTGGGTGGATCTAAAGTTTCTGACAAACTCGGCGTGATCGACCACCTGCTGGAGCGCGTGGATACCCTGCTGATCGGCGGCGGCATGCTCTTTACTTTCCTGGCGGCGCAGGGCCATAAAGTTGGTGCGAGCCTGCTCGAAACAGACCAGATCGAGACTGTGCGAGGCTATCTGGCTCGTGCCGAGCAGCTGGGCGTTAAAATTGTGTTGCCAACCGACATTGTGGTAGCTGAAAAATTTGCCCCTGATGCCGAGCACGAAACCGTGCCAGCAGACGCAATCGAGTCTTCAAAATTTGGCGAAACTGGCATTGGCTTGGACATTGGGCCGGAAAGCGCAGCTGCATTTGCGGCTGAAATTCGTGACACTAAAACCGTATTTTGGAACGGTCCGATGGGCGTGTTTGAAATGGAAGCCTTTGCCGGCGGCACCCGTGCAGTTGCCCAGGCTCTGACCGAGGTCAACGGCTTGAGCGTGGTCGGTGGTGGCGATTCTGCTGCTGCGGTACGTGCGCTCGGCTTCGCAGATGAGCAGTTTGGTCACATTTCCACCGGCGGTGGCGCCAGCCTCGAATTTTTGGAGGGTAAAGCGTTGCCGGGCTTGGAAGGGCTAAAATGAGTGGCGCGCAACCCCGCAAGCCGCTAATTGCCGGCAACTGGAAAATGAACCTTGACCATGTGCAGGCAACCGCTTTTTTGCAAGAACTGCGCTGGTTTTTTAAAGACGAAAAGTTTGACGGCCGCGATTTTGAGGTTGCTGTTTTTCCGCCTTTCACAGATTTGCGTTCGGCCCAGACCGTGATTGTTGCCGATAAAATGCCGCTGGCGCTTGGGGCGCAAGATGTTTCTCCGCAAGCTCCGGGCGCATTTACCGGTGATATTGCCGCGCCTTTTTTGCGTAAATTAGATGTGCGCTATGTGATCGTGGGCCATTCTGAGCGGCGGGCAGGCTACGGCGAAACTGACGAAACTGTCGGCCAAAAGGCTGCTGCTGTAGCTGCTGCGGGCATGGTGCCGGTGATTTGTGTGGGGGAGACTGCCGCAGACTTGGAAGAACACGGCGCTGCGGCTGTGCCGGTTGCGCAAATGGCGGCGGCTCGTGCGCATCTGTCTGAAAATGCCGAGTTTGTAATTGCTTACGAGCCAGTTTGGGCAATCGGGTCCGGGCAGGCGGCGACCGCTGAGCAGGCTCAGCAGGTTTGCGGTGCACTTCGTGCTAAACTTGCTAATTTGCGCGGAGAAACCGCGGCTGCAAGCACACGAATTCTTTATGGAGGCTCGGTTACAGCCGAAAACATCACCGGTTTCTTGGCAGAAAATGACATTGATGGCGCACTTATCGGCGGCGCGAGCATCAAAATTAGTGATTTTACCAGCATTCTCCGCTATACTGGAAAGTAGCTTTTTAGGCTGCGCACTTTTGCAGCTTAATTTTTAATTTTTTAGAAAGTATCGAAAGGTCATCGTGCACATTATTCAGATTGCCCTCACCTCTATTTTGGTGCTCACCAGCCTGCTGCTCACCCTGTTCATTCTTTTGCACAAGGGGCGCGGCGGCGGTCTGTCTGACATGTTCGGCGGCGGTGTGACCTCAAGCCTGGGTAGCTCGGGCGTAGCAGAGCGCAACCTGAATCGCATCACCATTATTGTGGCGCTGGTGTGGTTCTTTAGCATCGTTGGCCTGGGGTTGGTGAGCCGCTTCACTGTGGGCGGCTAGCTCGATGTCGACTGCAAACAACGCTATTCGCGGAGCACGTGTCGGGTCTGGTCCGATGGGCGAGAACGATCACGGCGGTCGTGCCGATAGAATCGCGGTCTCATACTGGGACGAACTGGGCAACGAAACCGTGCGCTATTTTGCGGCTGATGTTGAACCGGAAGAAATCCCTGATCAGATCGATATGCCGCAGTCTGGTTTGCCGGCTGGTCGCGATAAAAACAATCCGCCACAGGCGATCAAAAACGAGCCTTACAAAACGCACCTAGCGTATGTTAAAGAGCGCCGCACCGAGGCTGAGGCAGAGCAGTTGCTGGAAGACGCTTTGCAAAAGTTGCGGGCGCGACGTGGCCAGGGCTTGGCTGAGGAAGCGAGCTAGGCTGCTTACCCGGTTTCTGGGATGTGTCTTGCCGTTGAGGTGGTCGGCGCGGAGGTAAAATAAAACTGTGAGTGAAGAAGAAGTACCTGAGCACGAGCGTGAGGCTGAACTTTCGCTGTTTCGCGAGTATCGCGATGTTGTGGGGCAGTTCCGTTATGCGGTTGAGACTGATCGTCGTTTTTACTTGGCAAATGGCGTTGATGTTGTGCCTGCTGCGGTTAAAGGTGCGGCGAACACTTGCGAAATTTTGTTGCAGGATGCTTGGGTTTGGGACATTTATCGCCCGAATCGCTTTGTTAAAGCGGCTCGCATTTTGACCTGTAAAGATGTGAATATTGAGGAGCTTAGCTCTGCCGAGCTGACTCTGCCAGACGATTTGGCGCTTGAAAGCTAGTTTGGGCTGGTTCGCAAGCGTTTTGTGCTTTGC
>JAUNHM010000060.1 GCA_030523945.1 Microbacteriaceae bacterium | reverse complement strand
GCTGGTCCGGCACGGAACTGGTTTTTAAGAATGCTGGACCTGCCCGGGACTGGTTTTGATGTTGCCTGCTTGGCTCGGGACCGGGCTTTAATATGCGAGCCTGATGCGGAGCTGCTTTTAAGGAGCGAATTTGCCCCAAAAAGTGCGAGAAACAAACCTGAAAATTCACATAATTTTTGCAGCTGGGTGCGATAGAATATCAGTAATTGAGTATCGCAATCGGTTTGCGGTGCTTAGGCAAGCTTGCGCAAACAAAGGAGATAAAAATGGGCGATCTGCAGGGCAACAGCGAAAAATACTGGTTCAACACCAAAACCGGGCAGGTCGAACAGGGTGCGCAATCCCTCAGCAGCGACCGGCTCGGGCCTTTCGACACAGCTGAAGAAGCGGCGAATGCGCAGCAAAAAGTGCAGGATCGCGCCGCTGAATGGCAGGCTGAAGAGGCGGCGGAAGATAGCTGGGGCGAGTAGTGAGCAAACACCGCGACTATGTTTTGCGCACTGTTGAAGAGCGCAATGTGCGATTTGTGCGTCTCTGGTTCACTGATATTTCAGGCGCGCTAAAATCTGTGGCGATTGCGCCGGGCGAGGTCGAAAGTGCTTTTACCGAGGGGATCGGCTTTGACGGAAGCGTGCTCGAAGGCACCACCCGCGCATACGAATCAGACATAGTTGCAAAACCAGACCCGGCCACATTCCAAATGTTGCCTTGGCGGGGCGAAATCGAGCCGAGCGCGCGCATGTTTTGCGATCTTTACACGCCGAACGGCGAGCCTTCCGTGTCTGACCCGCGACAGGTTTTGAAACGGCAGCTCGAGCGAGCCGAACGCAGCGGATTTACCTGCTATACTCATCCAGAAATTGAATTTTACCTGCTAAAACAGGAAAACGACGCAGCAGGGCAGCCGGTACCTGTGGACAGGGCCGGATATTTTGACAACGTGCCGGGCGGCACCGCACACGACTTCCGGCGCGCCAGTGTGAGCATGCTTGAAGACATGGGTATCACCGTCGAATTTAGCCACCACGAAAGCGGACCGGGGCAAAACGAAATCGACCTACGATATGCTGACGCGCTCACCTGTGCTGACAATATTACGACGTTCCGGGCCGTGGTAAAAGAGGTTGCAATCGCCCAGGGCGTGCGCGCGACATTTATGCCAAAGCCTTTCCGCGACGAGCCGGGCAGCGGCATGCACACCCATATTTCGCTTTTCGAAGGCGACCAAAATGCGTTTTTTGACCCGGGCGCGAAATATCAGCTTTCGATCACCGGGCGCAGGTTTCTCGCGGGGCTTTTGCGTCACGCGCCAGAAATTACCGCGCTGACCTGCCAGTATGTTAATTCCTATAAGCGCCTGTGGGGCGGCGATGAGGCACCGGCCTATGTGTCGTGGGGGCATTTGAACCAGTCGGCGCTGGTGCGGGTGCCGATGTATAAGCCGGGCAAGGTCGGCTCGGTGCGAGTGGAATATCGCGCGATAGATAGCGCGGCGAACCCGTATCTGGCGTTTGCTGCGCTGCTGGCTGCCGGGCTTAAAGGCATCGAAGAAGAATATGAACTGCCTGCCGAGGCTGAAGAAAATGTTTGCGCACTGAGCGACCAGGAGCGGCGGGCGCTCGGCTATGATCCGCTGCCGCGCAGTCTGGACGAGGCGTTGGTTGCGATGGAAAAATCGGAGCTTGTAGCCGAAACGCTTGGCGAGCAGGCTTTTGCATACTTTTTGCGTGACAAACAGCGTGAAACCGCCGACTATCGCCGGCAGGTGACCGCCTGGGAGCTGGAGCAGGGCATAGACAGGCTGTAACATGGCTGAAAGTTTTGCTGGCGGAACCGGCGCTGAAACCACGCCGCTGTCTTTGAGCGTGCTGGCTAGAGCCGGGTTTATCGAGCTGAGTGCCGCGCGGCAGAATCTGGCTCAGTTAAGCGACTTAACTGGCGTGTCGCAGGACTTTTTGCTTGAAATTTTTGCTGTTGCCGCCGATGCGGACGTGGCTTTGCGTGGCGCGCTTAGTTTTGCTGAGTTGCCGGCAGGGGCGGTGCTGGCAGCGGCTGTGCCGGGTGGGGAGAGCGCGCCGGTATCTGGCGCGCAAATTTTGCAGGCGTTGCAGGCGGCAGAGTGGCAGCGGCTGGCATTGCTTTTTGGGGCGAGTGCCGGACTTATGCAGTTTTGGGTGCGGCAGCCGCAACAGTTTTTGCCGTTTTTGCAGTACGGCGCAAGGATTCGCAACGGCGACCAGCTGCGTCAGGAAATGTGCGCCGCGGTACAAGATGCTGCGAATGCAGACGGCCTCGCGCTGCCGGCTGAGCGCGGCTGGCAGGCGTTGCGGGTGCGCTATCGGCAACTTTTAAGCGAAATTATGCTGGCAGATTTGGAGGCGCAGGCTGTGTCCGGCACGCCGCTTGGCAGCGGTGGCGGGGTAGCGGCTGAGGTGTCGCTCGCTACAGTGACCCTGCCGGTAATTAAGCCGCGTCCGCTTCCCGGTGGCAGCGAGCTACAAGCAACCCGGGCAGAACCTGCCAAACACATAGCTCCCGAGGCGCCAGAAATGGCGGTGCGCGCCAGTAATATGCTGCAAAAAACATCTGCTGCGCTTTCAAACCTGGCACAGTCCGCGCTTGAAGCGGCCCTGTTGGTGGCGCGCGCAACCCTGGCTTCCGGCATGAGCGTGGGTCTGCCCGTTACCAGGCAGCAGGCTTTGGAAACGCCGCTGGGTATTGTGGCAATGGGCAAGTGCGGGGCCGGTGAACTTAACGTCGCCTCCGATGTGGACGTGATGTTTGTTACCGCCGATAGCGCAGGCGAGGGCGATTTGCGGGCGGCAACCCGGATTGCTTCCGAAACAATGCGAGCAATCCACGCCCCGGCTATCGAACCGGCACTGTGGGAGGTTGATCCGAACCTGCGTCCGGAAGGCAAAAATGGCCCGCTGGTGCGCACAGTGGCAAGCTACTTAAGTTATTATGATCGTTGGGCGGCAACCTGGGAATTCCAGGCGCTGCTCAAAGCGCGCGCGGTCGCAGGCGACCTGGTTATTGCCCAGCAGTTAATTGACGATACCCGGCCGCTCGTGTGGGCCAGCAGCAAGCGCGAGGATTTTGTCGGTAGCGTACAGCGCATGCGAGAGCGTGTCACCGAACATATCGACCCGAGCAATATCGATCATCAAATCAAACTCGGCCCGGGAGGCCTGCGCGACGTGGAGTTCACCGTGCAGCTTTTGCAACTCGTGCACGGCACTCACGACGAAACTCTGCGCGTGGCAAATACGCTTGAGGGTATCAAAAGCTTGGTGGAGGGCGGCTATATTGCCCGCGGTGACGGCGACAAACTGGCCGACGCATATCGCCAGCTGCGCACCTGGGAACATCGCCTGCAGCTGCGTCATCTGCGCCGCACTGCGCTGTTTCCGCGCGAAGCTGATGAGGTGCGTTTTTTGGCGCGGGTGAGCGGTTTTGCCGGCTCAGACGAACTTTTGCAGGTGTGGCACAGCACTCGCCGGTTGGTGCGCCAGCTGCATTTGAAGGTTTTTTATGCCCCGCTTTTGAGCGCTGTTGCAGAGCTGCACTCGAGCGAGTTTGCGCTCACGAGCGATGCGGCTGCGGAGCGGCTTGCGAGTATCGGCTTTCGCAATCCGCAGGGCGCCCTGCAGCATTTGCGGGCGCTCACGGGAGGCACCAAGCGGCGATCTCAAATTCAACGCAATCTTTTGCCGGTTTTGTTGCATTGGCTTGGTGACGGAGCAGATCCAGATGCGGGACTGCTTGCTTTTCGCCGGATTAGCGAGGCAAACGCCGAGGCGCCCTGGTATTTGCGGCTTTTGCGTGATGGCAGCGAGGTGGCAGAGCGTTTCACCAGGGTGCTTTCGAGCAGTAAATATGCGGCTAATCTGCTGGAGCTGATGCCGGAGTCTGTGGCCTGGCTGGAGCGTGATAGCAAACTTGTTTCGCTTAGTTATGATGATATTTTGGCGGAAATGCGGCGGGTTGCCTCGCGCCGTGACGTGCTGGAAAAAGCTGCAAAGCAGGTGCGCGGGGTGCATCGGCGCGAGATTTTGCGGCTTGCTTTGGGCCGGTTGGTCGGAGTAAATAGCGAGGAAGAAACGGCGGCCGGCTTAGATCGGGTACACTCTGCTTTGCTGGTGGTTTTGCTCGAGCAGGTGCAGCGTTTTGCGCCGGAGTCGGCCGATATTGAGATTGCTTTGATTGCGATGGGCCGCTTTGGCGGGCAAGAGATGGGGTTTGCTTCAGATCTTGACTTGATCGCGGTTTATCGCGCGCCCGAGGGGCGTGACGGGGCGCTTGCCGATGCCACGAAGTTGCTAAACAGGTTGCGCGGTTTGGCAGCGGATCCGGTCACCGGTTTGGCACTCGACTTTGATTTGAGGCCGGAGGGCAAAAACGGCGCTCTGCTGCGTACTTTGGCTGGCTATCGTGCCTACTATGAACGCTGGTCGCTGACCTGGGAAGCGCAGGCTTTGTTGCGGGCTAGATTTGTGGCGGGTAGCGAGAGTCTGGGCCGTGAATTTTTGGCTTTGGCAGATGAGGTGCGCTATCCGGCAGATTTTGGGGCGGAGCAGTTGCGCGAGGTGCGTCGCATGAAGGCGCGAGTGGAGACTGAGCGGCTGCCGCGCGGTGCAGATCCGAAACGACATTTGAAGCTGGGTCCTGGCGGGGTGAGTGACACGGAGTGGCTGGTGCAGCTGTGGCAGTTGCAGCATGCGGCGCGGGTGCCTGCTTTGCGCACGCCACATACTTTGCAGGCTTTGCAAGCGGCTGTGGACGCGGGGTTGTGTGCGGCGGAGGACGCGGCCTGTTTAACGCGGTCGTGGCAGTTGGCTTCGCAGTTGCGCAGTGCCGAAAAGCTGTGGTCTGGTGCGAGCGGTGCGGTTTTGCCGCGGGATCGTTTCGATTTGGAAGGGATCGGCCGAATTTTGGGTCATGCCGAAGGATCAACCACGATTTTGGAAGAAGCCTGGTTTGCTGCCTCTCGCCGCGCCCGCCGCGTTTTTGAACAGCATTTTTTCGGGGTGGGATAAGCGGTTTAGTTTAAGCTCCCGTCCCGGGGTTTTCATGTAAAACTGCCGTGCGATACAACTCTGTTCTAGAAGCAAAGCAAAAACCTGATCCGGTTACTTATATCAGACCATAAACCAAAATAGCGGGTTACAAACTTATTTCTAAACCAAATAGAAACCAGACGGGTTATAAATTCAGCTTCTAACTAAAATAAAAATCAGAAACTCAGTGCCTACCCAAAGAAAATCGGGCAGGTTATAAACTCAGCGCCTAGCGCATAACCAAAGTAAAATCGAGGCCGGCGCTCAAAAACACCGACCCCGATTTTACTCACGGGCCACAAAATAAGCGACCCATTCGCGCTACCCTACACAGAGAAGTAGAGTTCGAACTCCATTGGGTGTGGTCGCAGCGCAACCTGCTGAATTTCGCTTTCGCGTTTCAGCTCGATCCAAGATTCGATCAGTTCCTCGGTGAAAACTCCGCCTTCTAGCAGGAAGTCTTTGTCGTTTTCCAGCGCCACCAGCGCTTCTTCCAGCGAACCTGGCACCTGTGGAATGTTCTTCGCTTCCTCCGGTGGCAGTTCGTAAAGGTCTTTGTCGATAGGCGCGAGCGGCTCGATGCGGTTGCGGATACCGTCAAGGCCCGCCATCAGCTGTGCTGCAAAACCCAGGTACGGGTTGCCAGAGCCGTCTGGTGCGCGGAACTCGATGCGCTTCGCTTTCGGGTTTGAGCCGGTGATCGGAATGCGCACACAGGCGGAGCGGTTTCCGGCAGAATATGCCAGGTTCACAGGCGCTTCAAAGCCTTTAACCAGGCGGCGGTAGCTGTTAATGGTTGGGTTGGTAAATGCGAGCACAGCCGGGGCGTGCTTCAAAATACCGCCGATGTACCAGCGGGCGGTGTCGCTCAGCCCGGCATAGCCGTTTTCGTCATAAAACAGCGGCTCGCCGTTTGCCCACAGCGACATGTGGGTGTGCATGCCTGAACCGTTGTCGCCGGCCACTGGCTTCGGCATAAAGGTTGCGGTTTTGCCCCACAGCTCGCAGGTGTTTTTCACAATGTATTTGAATTTCAGCACGTCGTCTGCGGCGGCTACCAGGGTGTTAAAGCGGTAGTTGATTTCTGCCTGTCCCGGGGCACCCACCTCGTGGTGCGAGCGCTCTAGATGCAGGCCAGCGTCGATCAGGCGCAGCGAAATGTCGTCACGCAAATCGGCCTGCTTGTCCACAGGCGAAACCGGGAAATACCCGCCTTTGAGTGGGGTTTTGTGCCCGAGGTTGCCGCTGTAAAAGCCCTCGTCGTCGCGGTTGCTGGTCCAGATCGCTTCTTCTGAGTCGATCGCATAGCCGGCAGCCTGCGGGGTGTTTTGCACCTTTACCGAGTCAAAAATGTAGAATTCTGCTTCCGGCGCGAAATATGCGGTGTCTGCAATGCCGGTTGAGGCCAGATACTGTTCGGCTTTTTTTGCCACCTGGCGCGGATCTTTGTGGAAGATTTCGCCGGTGCGCGGGTTGTAAATGTCGCACACCACGATCAGGGTTTTTTCCGCCCGGAACTGGTCGATATAGGCGGTGGTCACGTCTGGAATCAGCTGCAGGTCAGACTCGGCAATGCCCACAAAGCCGCGAATCGACGAGCCGTCAAACATTTGCCCGTCGGTAAAAAAGCTCTCATCGAGTGTGGCCGCCGGCACGTTAAAGTGCTGCTGCACCCCCGGCATGTCAACGAAACGAATGTCCACAAATTTCACATCGTTTTCTGCAATGTATTGCAGCATTTCTTCTGGGGTCTTAAACATTTTGCTCCTTGTCATCGGAAAATTCGGCTGTTTTGCCGGCTATTTCACGCTTTGTGCGCAACTCATTCTATTCTACTTGGCTTTGCTGTGTGTTTTCCCACAACTCGCGGGGCTGTGGCGCGGTATGCTGGTTTTATGTCTAAAAATGCGCGTGCTCAAAAGTTTGGCGATTTGGCTCCGAGCAAGTTTCCCGGCGAGCGACTGGGGTTGCCGGAGTTTGGTGAATTGTCGGTTGCGCGCGTCGGACGCAGGGTCGTTGCTATTTCGCTGGATTGGGCGATGGCGTGGCTGCTTGCGGTCAAATTTTTAGCGGTTTCGCCGCTTTTGCAGGGGTTTGTGGTTTTGGGCGTTTTTGCGCTTTTGCAAATGCTGTTTATCCCGACTTTGGGCGGCTCGCTTGGGCATCGCATGTGCGGTTTGCGCGTGGTGCCGCTGGTCGGCGGCTGGGTTGGTGTGTGGCGACCGGCGGTGCGCACTTTGCTGCTTTGTTTGGTGGTGCCTTTGCTGGTTTGGGATAGCGATCAGCGCGCTTTTCACGACAAGATTGCGGGCACGGTTTTGGTGCGTTCGCGCTAGTTTAGCTTAAGTTTTAGCAATTTTTGCCGCTTGGGTTAGCATGTGTTTTGAGCTGGCTGCAGCGTTTGGCTTGTTTATTTATTTTTTATGGACAACAGTGTCTGCTGCTTATTTTTGCCGCCCGAGGTTTAGTCTGCGCTGGCTTGCTTTTGCGTCGTCGCTGCGGGTTCGTGCTGGTCGCCTTTCGTTTAAAGATCGCTTTTTGTGCGGGTAGAGTTTAGGCTCGGAAAATCTTTCCGAGCCTAAACTTAGCGCTTTGCCGGCAGGTTTAGCGTGGTTTACCGGGGCGACGCACACGCATCGGGTCGACACCCTTTGGAATGCCGATAGGCGCTTGTTGCATTGAGTTGAGGCGCTGCCACACGGCTTGCACTTCGGGGCGGCGGAGTGCTTTTTTGGTTTTGTAAATGGTTTTGTGCAGGCGCGGCAGCGGCACCTGTTCTGCGGTGTCACGACCTACGAGAATGCGGCGCAGCGGCACATTTGGCAGGACGCGCTTAATTTTGGCTTCTTCTTTGCTCAGCAGTGTGTGCAGGCGGTCTGGGTGACCTTCTCCCACGAGCACAATGCCGCCACGGCCCACCACTCGATACACGGCTGACTGGCCCTTCGGAGCGATTGCGACTGGCTGTTCTGCGGCACGCCAGGTGCCGCGCAGGCCGCGCAAAACTGCGCCAACGGCTCCCACGCGCCCTTCGATCTGGGTATAGACTGCACGTTCAGCGCGGCGACCGAGCACGATCATTGCCAGCAGTAAACCAAACAGCACACCGGTGAGTGGCCAGATGATCCAGCCGACGATGCCGCCGCCCAGCAAAGCTGCGAGTCCGATTGATAGTGCGATTGGCAGCAGAAATGCCGCCAGCATAATCAGCGTAACTTTCGGGTCGTGCTCTTTTGTGGTCTTGTAGACCTGCACCATTTGTTTAATGCGGCCTGGTTCTTTTTGCGCTTTTTCTTTTGCCATACTTTCTAGGATACCGCCTTTATCTCTTTTTTGTGGCGTAAATGTGGCACATGTTCTGCCCAGACCGGTTTTTTCGGGGTAATTCGCTGACTAATTTCTGCGCTGAG
>JAUNHM010000059.1:7802-8494 GCA_030523945.1 Microbacteriaceae bacterium | reverse complement strand
TGATTTTGCGAATGTGTTTCATCGCCTCAGAAACGTCACCGGTGCCTGCTTCACCCTTTGAGCGGATCATCGCTGCGCCCTCGTTAATACGGCGTAGGGCTTCACCCAGGTTGGTTGCGCCACACACAAACGGTACTTTGAAATCCCATTTGTCGATGTGATTTACGTAGTCGGCGGGGGAGAGCACCTCAGACTCATCAATGTAGTCAACCTCAAGCGCTTCCAAAATCTGTGCTTCTACGAAGTGACCGATACGTGTCTTAGCCATCACTGGAATGTTTACTTCGGCTTTAATGGAGTCGATCAGGTCTGGGTCGCTCATGCGGGCTACGCCACCCTGGGCGCGAATGTCTGCTGGCACGCGCTCCAGCGCCATTACCGCAACTGCACCAGCGTCTTCAGCGATGCGTGCCTGTTCCGGGGTGACCACGTCCATGATCACGCCGCCCTTGAGCATTTCGGCTAGGCCGCGTTTTACCCGGTCGGTTCCCTGCTGAGTTTCTACCAATTTTTACCTCTCAAATAGATGCGTTTGCGTGCTGTGCGCGGTTGCGCCTGTTGCGAAAGCTTGTGCCTGCAACAAATTCTATTTACAAGGATAGCAGACCAAAGTCAAAACAAGCCTGGGCTTACTTAAAAATCTGTGAGTTTCGCATAAAAACCGTGTTTTATCTGGGTTTTTGGGAGCAGTT
>JAUNHM010000059.1:0-7792 GCA_030523945.1 Microbacteriaceae bacterium | reverse complement strand
TGGTTCTTTGAAAATGAGGTGAAAAGAATGTTGTGAAAATAAGAAAATGCCTGATCAGGGGTGGTTTATTGGAAGTGCTGTTTCGATATTTTGTGAAAATAATTTTTTAGAATATTTTTTCGGTAAATTCTCAGGAAAGGGTGCTAGTCTTGGAGTGTATTCGAAATAAGGAAGCGTGCAGTTTAGTGCAAAATTATTTTGCTGGGCTGTGTGTTGCTATATTTAGGCATTTAAGGAGAAAAATGAGTTACGAAGTTTTGCACTATATAGACGGTAGCGAAGTCGCAGGCGAGGGTGGCGAGCAGCAAAATATTTATAACCCTGCCACAGGCAAAGTGATTGGCTCGTTGCGTCTTGGTGGTGCCGAAGATGTTGATGCGGCAGTAGCTGCTGCAAAAAAAGCGGGTGAAGAGTGGCGGGAGACTTCGCTTGCTAAGCGTACCGCAGTGTTGTTTCGCTTTCGTGAGTTGCTGGTTGAGCGAACGCCAGAGCTGGCAAAAATTGTTGTGCGTGAGCACGGTAAGGTGTATTCAGACGCAGTGGGTGAAATTGCGCGCGGTCAAGAAATCGTGGAGTATGCCTGCGGTATTACCAGCCTGATCAGCGGCCGGCACACTCCGCAGGCTTCCACCGGTATTGATGCGTTTTCTGTGCGTGAGCCGTTGGGCGTGGTCACCGGTATTACTCCATTTAATTTTCCGGTGATGATCCAGCTGTGGATGGCGCCGTTGGCGATCGCTACTGGCAACACTTTTGTTTTGAAGCCTTCGGAGCGTGACCCGTCTGCGGCAAACTTTATCGCAAAAATTTGGCAGGATGCGGGCCTGCCAGATGGTGTGTTTAATGTGGTGCACGGCGGCAAAGAAGTGGTTGATGCTTTGCTGCAGCACTCTGATATTGACGGTGTATCGTTTGTTGGTTCTACGCCTATTGCAAAATATGTTTATGAAACCGGCACTGCTAGCGGCAAACGTGTGCAGGCACTCGGCGGGGCAAAAAACCACGCCCTAATTATGCCTGACGCAGATATGGACGTGGTCGCAGAGCATCTTAATGCGGCAGCGTTTGGGGCGGCAGGTCAGCGCTGCATGGCAATTTCTGTGGCTGTAGCCGTGGGTGAAGCTGCAGATTTGGCAGTAAAACGCGTGGCAGAAATCGCGCGCAAAATTAAAGTTGCAGACGGGATGGACAATGACGCAGATATGGGCCCTGTGATCACACCTCAGTCGCGTGAACGGGTGATAGAAATCATTACAGAGGCTGAAAAACAGGGCGCTGCGGTGGTCGTAGACGGCCGTGATCTGGTGGTTTCAGGCGCAGAAAACGGCTATTTTGTTGGCCCGACTATTCTTGACGGTGTGAAACGAGAAATGCGCGCCTACGGCGAAGAAATTTTTGGGCCGGTACTTGTGGTCGTGCGCGTAGACACACTTGAAGAGGGCATCGCGTTGATTAACGCTAACCCGTTTGGCAACGGCACCTGTATTTTCACAAGTTCCGGCGCTGCCGCCCGCAAATTCCAGCGTGAGGTGCGGGTCGGCATGATCGGTATTAACGTGCCATTGCCGGTGCCTTTGGCAAACCACTCCTTTGGCGGCTGGAACAATTCGCTGTTTGGTGAACATCACATTTACGGCGAAGAAGGTGTGCGCTTCTACACCCGGGCAAAAGCTATCACCCAGCGCTGGCCAGAGCCAAAACAGGCTTCGGGCGCCTCTTTCAACTTTGAATCTCGAGGCCAAGACTAATCTGCGTAAGCAGTCTTATAAAGTTTGAAACGCCGCTAATTTAGCGGGCGTGGTTTTCGCCACCGTAAAAAGCGTTATCCTAAAAAGATATGAACGAAACCCAGTCGCAACTGCACCTGCCGGGCACAAGCGCCGCCGAACACCTGTCGCCGGCCTTTCCCGAGCGGGCAGCTTGGGGTACCGGTCAAACCCTGCGCGCCTGGCAAGAACAAGCCATCAATAAATATATGGCGCGGCAGCCGCGCGACTTTTTGGTCAGCGCGACGCCGGGCGCCGGCAAAACCACCTTTGCGCTGCGACTGGCTGCAATCCTAAAAGCGCAGGGCACCATTAGCCAAATAATCGTGGTTGCGCCAACAGAACACCTGAAAAAACAGTGGGCAGACGGTGCCGCGCGGGCCGGAATCCAACTCAACCCAAACTATGCCAACGCCGACGGACTCGGCTACGGGCGTAAATTTCACGGCATCGTCGTGACCTATGCGCAAGTTGCTATGAAACCCGTGCAGCACCGGTTGATCACAGAATCAGAGCCAACCCTGGTGATAATGGACGAAATTCACCACGGCGGTGACGCGCTCAGCTGGGGCGACGGTATTCGCACAGCATACAGTGTCGCCAACCGCAGGCTCGCCCTCACCGGCACGCCGTTCCGGTCAGATGACGCAGAAATTCCCTTTGTGCAGTATCTGCCGCAACCCGACGGCACTAAAATTTCCAGCACCGATCACGACTACGGCTACGCGCAAGCACTTGCAGATAACGTGGTGCGGCCGGTAATTTTTATGGTTTACGCCGGCAAAATGCGTTGGCAAACAAGCGCCGGCGAAGAAATGGAAGCACGCCTGGGTGAGGGCAACACCAAAAGCATCACCGCGCAAGCCTGGCGTACAGCGCTCGACCCGGCAGGCGACTGGATGAGCGCGGTTTTGCGCGCCGCCGACAAACGCTTAAGCGAGGTGCGCCAGCATGTGCCAGACGCCGGCGGGCTAGTGATCGCAACCGATCACGCCGCGGCCAAAGCCTACGCGGCAATCCTGCACCAAATCACAGGAGAGCCGGCTACCCTGGTGCTTTCAGACGACAGCGAAGCCTCGGCCAGAATTGAGCGTTTTGACGGTGACACCTCGCGTTGGTTAGTCGCGGTGCGCATGGTGTCAGAAGGGGTTGATGTGCCGCGCCTGAGTGTCGGGGTGTATGCCACAAGCTCTGCTACGCCACTGTTTTTTGCTCAGGCGATCGGTCGTTTTGTGCGTTCCCGTCGCAAAGGCGAATCTGCCACGGTGTTCATTCCAAACGTGCCCCACCTGATGCAATTGGCCGCAGAACTGGAAAAACAGCGCAACCATGTGCTCGACCTAGCCAGGGGAGCAGAAGAGCTGCTAGATGCCGAACAGTCGCTAATCGACCAGGCAAACCATGAAGAAAAAGCGAGCGAAGAATTGGCGGCAGAGTTTAGTTATAAGGCGCTTGCTTCTGACGCGCATTTTGACCGGGCAGTGTTTGACGGCGCAGAATTCGGTGGCTATGCAGATGTGGAAAGCGCCGAAGAAATGGAATTTTTGGGGTTGCCGGGACTCTTAGACCCTGGCGAAGTGCGCGCACTGCTTTTGCAACGTCAAACTCGCCAGGCCAGAATTTCCGCGGCAAACCGCGGGCAGGCAGAGTTCGCGCCAGAAAAATCCCAGGCGCCGGACGCTGTGCACCGCACCCTGCAAGAACAACGCAAGCTTTTACAGTCGCTGGTGGGCATGTACGCAAAAGTTTTTGGCGAACCCCACGGAGCTGTGCACGCGGAACTCCGCCGTATTTGCGGCGGTCCGCAGGTCGCCCAAGCCAGCGTGACCCAACTCCAAGCCCGCATAGACCTGCTGCGCCAGCGCCTCGGCCACGCCCGCTAATATTGCATAAAATGTGCGATTTCAGAGCAAATTTTAGGTCGAAACCGGGCAAAATTTGGGGGAGTGCGGAGGGGACATTATTTAATGTTGCTGCCCTAAGGTAGCCTATAAGGGTGATGGAAAACATGGAATTTGAAACAGCCAAAGAGCGGGCGAGCGAGTTGCGCAAGACGCTCGACGTGGCACGCGCAGCATACTATGCCGACGGCACCAGCGAACTAGCCGACGCCGAATACGACACGTTGCTGGCCGAGCTTGCAGATTTAGAGTTGCAATTTCCGCAACTGCAAAGCGCGGCAAGCCCGACACAGGTGGTTGGCGCCGCACCACAAGGCTTTGCAAAACACACCCATGCGCAGCGCATGTTCAGCCTCGACAACGTTTTCACCACAGACGAACTAGCTTCCTGGCTTGCAAAAACAATGCATGCCACAGGCGCAACCAGCCCAGCCTGGCTCACCGAACTAAAAATTGACGGGCTCGCAATCAGCCTCACCTATAAAAACGGCGAACTAGCCACGGCCGCAACCCGAGGCGACGGCAGCGTCGGCGACGACATCACCGCAAACGCGCGCCACATTACCGCAATTCCGCAAAAACTCAGCGGAGAGAACGTGCCAGAATTTTTTGAAGCACGCGGCGAAATCTTTTTTACCGCAGCAGACTTTGAAGCGATAAACCAGCGCCAAAGCTTGCTCCAAAAAACATACGCGCAAAACTATACGGGTAGCGGCAAGCCGGGCCTGCCGCCAGTAAAATTTGCCGAATTTGCCAACGCCCGCAACACCGCCGCCGGCACTCTGCGCCAACTCGACAGCAACAAAAAACCCGAAGAAATTGAAAATATGCGGTGGCGACTTGGGCGACTCTCCCTCTATATGCACGGTATCGGTGCCTGGCAAGGAGAGTTGGAAACTCAGGCGAGCGCATACGATCTGCTGGCAAAATGGGGGCTGCCGGTCTCGCCTTATAACCGGGTTTGCGAAACAGCCGCGCAAGTGCTCGAATTTGTCGAAGAATACGGCGCAAAACGCCACAGCGTTGAACACGAAATAGACGGCGTGGTCGTAAAACTAAACGAGGTCGGGCTGCAACGCCGGCTCGGCACAACATCCAGAGCACCACGCTGGGCCATCGCCTACAAATATCCGCCCGAAGAAGTCCACACCAAACTGCTCGATATTAAAGTTGGAGTTGGCCGTACCGGCCGCGTCACCCCGTATGCGGTGATGGAGCCTGTGCGCGTGGCAGGTTCTACCGTGAGCTCAGCCACCCTCCACAACCAAGACGTGGTGCGCGCCAAAGGCGTGCTGCTGGGAGACACCGTGATCTTGCGCAAAGCCGGAGATGTGATTCCAGAAATTTTAGGCGCGGTAATTTCTGCTAGAACCGGTACAGAAAAAACCTGGCAAATGCCCGAAAAGTGCCCCGAATGCAGCACAAAACTGGTGCAAATGAAAGCCGGTGATGTCGACCTGCGCTGTCCAAACGCAGCAACCTGCCCGGCGCAACTCGCCGGTCGCATCGAATATATCGGTTCGCGCCGAATCCTCGATATCGAAGCGCTCGGATCTGTTACAGCGCGCGTTTTAGCAGGGGTTATACACAGCGAAGCAGAACTATTTAACCTTACCGCCGAGCAGCTTTTACACAAAGGCGCCGCAAAGCTCAACCCGGAAACCGGCGAGCCAGAACTAAACCCGGCAACCGGTGAAATTCAAATAACCAAACCGTTCCAAAAAATCGAGTTCGAATATCCGCCGGGCACAGCAGACCTGCCAGCCGCTGAAAAACGTAAACAGGGCATTAAAAAAGACTATCCTATTACCAAACCATCAAAAACGCTTGAAAAACTACTAGAACAGCTGGAACAGGCAAAAACCAAACCGCTCTGGCGACTGCTCGCAGCCCTCGGCATCAGGCACGTCGGTCCCGTCGCGGCCCGTGACCTGGCCGAATATTTTGGTTCATTCGATGCCATTTTTGCCGCCACACAAGAGCAGCTCGTCGCAGTCGAAGGAATCGCAGCCGAAACCGCCCAGTCGATTATTAGATGGTATGAAACCGACTGGCATCGCGAAATCATCGAAAAATGGCGGGCAGCGGGCGTGCAGTTAGCCACCCCAGGGCATCACGGACCGGGCGAGATCGCTGCAACAACAGACGGCGTGCTCGCGGGCCTCACCATTGTTGCCACAGGTACCCTCGACGGCTTTACCCGAGAAGGCGCAAAAGAAGCGATTATTGCAGCCGGAGGAAAAGCCGCAGCCAGCGTCTCTAAAAATACTGATTTCGTAGCTGCAGGCCCCGGCGCCGGCTCAAAACTGGCCAAAGCAGAAGCGCTCGGAGTGCCCGTGCTAGACGCCGAGCAGTTTGCGATTTTAGTGACGAAGGGGCCAGACGCACTTGCCGCAGAACTCGGCACACCCAAAACTCAATAAACATCCAGCCGCACTACGATAAAATAGAAACAAACCTTTAAGTTCGAAAGACAGTGAGAAAAATGGCAGACGAGCCGACAATAACCAGAGACACGGTCGCCCACCTGGCGCACCTTTCCCGCATTACCCTGACCGAAAGCGAAACCGGGGCGCTTGCCGCGCAGCTCAACCAAATCTTGGGTGCCGTGGCAAAAGTCAGTGAGGTTGCCGGCGCAGACGTGCCAGCCACCAGCCACCCGCTGCCGCTGGTCAATATTACCCGGCCAGACGAGGTGCGCGACGTGCTCACCCAAGAGCAGGCTCTGGCCAATGCGCCAGCACAGTCCGACGGGAAATTCCAGGTTACCGCAATTTTGGGGGAGGAACAGTAGTGAGCAGCGAACTTAAATTTTATACCGCCGCCGAGCTTGCCGCAAAAATGCAGGCAGGCGAGATTAGTGCGCTCGAAATAACCCGTGCGCATCAGCAGCAAATTGCCGCAACCGACGGCGAACTAAACGCATTTTTGGCGCTGAACGAGCAGGCCGAAAAAACTGCGCAAGAAATTGATGCGCGTCGTGCCGCAGGCGAAGAGCTGCCGCCGCTTGCCGGGGTGCCTTTGGCGATTAAAGACGTTTTGGTCACAACCGATATGCCTTCGACCTCCGGTTCGCGAATTTTGGAAGGCTATATGTCGCCATTTGACGCGACCGTGGTGGCAAAATCGCGTGAGGCAGGTCTGGTGCCACTGGGCAAAACCAATATGGACGAGTTTGCGATGGGTTCAAGCTCGGAAACCTCCGGTTACGGGCCTGTGCGCAACCCATGGGGTGAAGATTTGGTACCTGGCGGGTCAGGTGGCGGTTCTGCCGCTGCCGTGGCCGCGTTCCAGTCGCCGCTGGCGCTCGGCAGTGACACCGGTGGCTCGATTCGCCAGCCGGCTGCTCTCACCGGCACCGTCGGTATGAAACCAACCTATGGCGGGGTGAGTCGTTACGGGGCGATCGCAATGGCCTCTTCGCTCGACCAGATTGGGCCTTGCTCGCGTACTGTGCTCGACTCGGCGCTTTTGCACGATGTGATCGCCGGGCACGACTGGCACGACTCAACATCGCTCAAACACGACTGGGAAAGCATGGCAGACGCCGCCCGTGCCGGATCTGACCCGCAAAGCCTGCGCGGCGTGAAAATCGGTTTGGTAAAAGAACTGGTTTCTGACCACACCCAGCCGGGTGTGCGCGCCGCATTTGAGCAGTCGCTGGAAATGGCCGCTGCGCAGGGCGCTGAAATCGTGGAAGTGAGCGCCCCGCACTTTGAATACGCGGTTGCCGCATACTACCTGATTATGCCGGCCGAAGTTTCCAGCAACTTGGCCCGCTACGATTCGGTTCGGTTCGGGCTGCGGCAAGAGCCGGAAGGCGGCGGCACGGTAGAAGACGTGATGGGGGCAACCCGCGCGGCAGGCTTTGGCAACGAAGTAAAACGCCGCATTATTTTGGGAACTTATGCGCTATCTGCCGGCTACTATGACGCCTACTACGGCAGCGCGCAAAAAGTTCGCACTCTGGTGCAGCGAGATTTTGCTGCGGCTTTTGAAAAAGTCGACTTTTTGGCGTCACCTTCTTCGCCGACAACCGCTTGGAAACTTGGTGAGCGGGTCGATAACCCGATGCTCAACTATCTTAACGACGTGACCACGATTCCGACTAACCTGGCCGGTGTG
>JAUNHM010000058.1 GCA_030523945.1 Microbacteriaceae bacterium | reverse complement strand
CCACCATAAAAGCACCAACCGCTCCCACCGCTTCTTCTTCACTCAAGCCGAGCACCCGCATCCGTCCGGGCACAGTTGCTTCACTGCCGGCACGGTACTGCGCAACTGCAGCATCCATTACTTCTCGCAAAATTTCCCTGGCTTTTTTCACAGCTTTTTCCGGAAAACGAGGACGAGACAGCTTCACCATCCGTGTAATCGCATTAATACGACTAAAAAGTTCGTCACTCAAAAAGTCGCTTTCCAACCCAGCCAAATTCGCAATAAAACGACTAGAGCTGCGCCTGGTAACAGCCACCAAATCGACCGCTTGACCAGCCCGCAAAGCAGCTTTAACAGGCTCCAGCACAGGTCCGATATCGCTAGCCACCAGCTCATCAACCGCCCGGCGAGAAAAAAGCGGCTGCAGTTTTCGCCGCAAACGCATGTGCTCTTCACCGGTCATGTTCAGCAACAGGCTAGGTCCGAGAATCGGGGTCCAAATATCGCTTGACGCACCGGGACCGCACTTAGAAAAATGCTCCAAATCAAGCAAAACTTCCCGCATTAACGCAGTGTCACGCACAATCACACCCAGCCCGGGAATCCGCTTCACCGGCCCCGGCACCCGACACAGCAGAGGATAAACGAGCGGGTGTGCGGCACGATGCACCCGTTCCTCATACCAGCGCATGCGTGCCAAACCGACTTCTGGCTCGGAGCGAAACAAAAAACTCACCAGCGCACTCCCATAATCCCCACGCTGACGCCACCGGCAAGCCCGACCAAAAGCGCCTCCGCGCCCGGCCTGGTGCGTCCTTGCTGCCGCGCCAACTCAATCTGTCGTGGCAATGTCACCGAAGCAATATTGCCGTGGTCTGGCAGAGTTAAAATCATCTGTTCAGCTGTGATTCCAAGCATTTTTCGCGTAAATTTAAGATACGGCAGCGCGACCTGGTGCACCGCCACGAACTCTGCCTGCCGCGGATCAACGCCGCTGCGCGCGATCAGCTGCTGCACCGGCTGTTTCGGAATACTCTTAAAAACAGCATGGAGCGCGACACCGTCAATATCGAACCAGCGTCCAAACTCGGCGCTCGGGTCAAGTGTGCCGCCGGAAGCGACCGTGCCTACCCGCCAATTATCGCTGCGAGCAAGCATACCAGCGCCAATAATGCCGGCACTGTCATCTCCGGCCGCAACCACCAACGCCGCCCCCGCGTCTCCCATTGTATAGCCGGGAAACGAACGCACAAAATCTTCCGCCCGATCCAGCCGCCAACGGGTTGCGACAGACGGTTTTTCTCCCGATACGATCAAGATTTTTTGATACATACCAGCGCGAATAAAAGCGTCTGCGATTTCCAGGGCGTTTAGTACCGAATTGCAAGCGTTTTTCACATCAAAAACGGGCACTTTTAGGTCGAGTTTTGCCGCAACGATGTGGGCTGTGGCGGGCTCGATCAGGTCTTGTGTGGCAGATGAGAAAATTAGCAAGTCCACGTCGTCATAGCCGCCCGGGAGGGCTCGTGCAGCGCTTGCGGCCAGGTCGGATGCTTGAGTTTCGTCGTCGGCAACATAGACCTGCTCCACCCCCGTCATACGCCCGATGAGCGAGGTTGGGATTTTCATGCCGGGATTTTCAGCAGCAAGTCGCGCCTCAGCTTCGGCCGTGGAGCGCACGGTCGGCGGAAACCAGGTGGCAACATCAACGATATGTGCGCGCGTCATGGTGTGCAGTCACTACCTTTCAGGGTATCGTTGATTTGACCGTTGCTGGCACGCCACAAACTGACCGACCTGGGCACAAGCCTGCGCCTGCCCTTGCCCGGTTTAGTTTCGTGGTTATATGCATATTCTAGCACCCATCATTTCTGTAATTCACAGTTTTGTGCCGCAATATTTCTCAACCGCGCCAGGCTCACTCCACAAACTGTCGCACATGCCGAATCCGCACCCGCTTTGCACCCGCAGCTTGCGCCTCGTATGGCACGATTGTAATTTGTGGCGGTTTCGCACCTAGACGGACGGCGAGCCGGGTGAGCGCCGCAATCACCTTTGTTTCGTCTTCGTTGCAGTAAACCTTCCAGGAGTCTGGCGATTGTGCTGAGCCGGGCAGGACTTCGATGCGCCAGCGATGGTCGTCTACGCCGTGCACCATCGTCCAGCGGATTAGGTCTGGAAAGATTTTAACTCGCCCGTCACCTGCCTGCGCGGGCAGCTCCAAAACTTCGTCTGCGCGCCCCTCAACTTTGGCAAGTCGCCTAGTGCGTCGCCCGCATTTGCAGCGTTCGAGACTGTCCGATTCGAGCAATATCACGTCGTCGAGTTCGATTTTTGCGTGCAGTTGCGTAGTGCGGGCTAGGTCGGTTATTAACGGCCTGAACCGTCCCTCACCAAGCGGCACGAAATCCATGCGCACATGTTCTTCCACAACATGCATTTTTCCGGCTTTGCACGAGAGCGCGAGCAGCCCCTCGGTAGTCTGATAAACATCACGCACTTGGCAACCAAAGGCGCGAGTGATCAGCTCGCGATCTGCAGTTTCCAGCGGTTCTGCTACCGATACTGCCAGGCGCGGCCGCAGTTGCTGCCCTTCCGCGTGCTCGCTTATCGCCGCTAGCACGCTTGCCGGTCCAACCAGAATATCGGCGTTTTCCTCGCGCAATTCGTTAATGAGCGAATCGAGCGGCTGGTGCAGGTCATGGAAACGAAAGGTGACGCGCGCGGAATTTACTGTTTCGTAGATTCGACTAGAGGCACGCAACACAAACGAGATGCGCAGTTTTTTCCGCCATGGCAAAAGCACCTGTCGCAACAGCGCTGACGGCAAAAGTCTGGCGAGCACGGTGCCCGCCCAGGCACTATTTTCACGGTCAGATAGCAAGAATACGCCGCGCTGACCGCTCGTGCCGCTAGATAGCCCAACGGTGATTTTGTGTGATCCGCCGGTCTGTGCCGCAACCTGAATTGTCGCCGAGAAATCACGTGATTTTTCTGCCGCCAAGCCGACTTCCAGAGCCTTATCTCGCGTAATACCTACTGTGTTTACCCCGTTGAAGTGGGCAACTCGGTCATTTTTGGCAAGCGCGGGCAGGTCATCGTGTTGCAACGGTCGCCCGAGCCGCTCAGCCAGTTCCCGATAAAACGGTGCGCGTTTTGCCGCAAAATCCAGCAATTTGCGTTCCTGCCGTGCCTGGTGGCGCAAAATTGCTGCTCGTGATCGAAATCGATAGCCCCATCTGTGCCGCACAAACGCCGTCAGCGCAATCAAAATCAGCCGGAAGCGACTCCCGCTTTTGTCTGCCGCTGGCTGCTGCGTCATTTGTTCACCGTTCGTGTTGGTTTGGGCAGCGTCTGCACGTGCCCGGGCTGCCCGGCAATAGCTGCTTCTTTCATCATTGCTCAGTTTTGTCTCGGTGTCAAATCGGCGGTTTTTGATTTTATGGAAACGCCCCGGTTGCGGGCTGGCTTGCGCTGCGGGGCGGGAATTTCTTTCCAAGCTGCTTGTTAAAATATTCTGGGTTTTGTATAAAAATGAGCAGCCGGCCAGTCGCGAGGTTACCGAAAATTAACCGAAAATTGCGGTAAAGCTGCCTTGAAACCGCCTAAACCGCCGAAATTTCAACGATAAATGCACACAGCGAATACACAGCGCAGGGCGATAGAATGAAGGGGTGACACGGGGTGCCCGGTGTCGCTGGTTCACGGCTTGAGCGCGATTTCGCGGCGGCGGTGGTGAGGCGGAGGGCTGAGAACATACCCGCGGAACTTGTTTGGCTAACGGGGATCTCCCCAAAACCTGCGAAAGGATGTCACTGTGACTTCTGCATACCTACCCAATTTCTTGGAAACTGACCTCGCGAACGCCGTAAACGCCGTGCGCGAAACCACGCCGCTGGTGCAGTGCGTCACCAACACCGTGGTGCAAAACTTCACCGCCAACCTGCTGCTGGCCGCTGGCGCCGCCCCTGCGATGGCCGATTTCCCGAGCGAAACCGAGCTGTTTGCCGCGATTGCGACCGCCACGCTCATCAATGTAGGGACGATGAGCGACAAACTCGTTAAGGGCGCACCGCTGACCGCCGAGGCCGCGCAAAAAGCTGGCACGCCGTGGGTACTTGACCCGGTGGCGGTGGGGGTATTGCCGGCGCGCACCGAACTTGCGCATGAGCTGCTGCAGTATCGTCCGAGCGCGGTTCGTGGTAATGCCTCCGAGATTGCGGCGCTGGCGGGGTTGGGCGCTGGCGGGCGCGGGGTCGATGCGACCGATTCGGTTGGCTCTGCGGCTGCGGCTGCTGCGAAACTCGCCCGTGAGACCGGCGCGGTTGTGGCGATTTCTGGCGAGCGCGACCTGATTGTGTGGGAGGCTGACGGCGAGTTGCGGGGCGTATGGCTGACATCTGGGCACGCGCTGCTGCCGCGGGTAATCGGCACCGGTTGCGGGCTGGGTGCGCTTACCGCCGCTTACATTGGCGCGAACCCGCACGGTAACGCAACTGAGATCGCCGCCTCAGTCTTGGCAGCGCACGCGATTTTGGGAGCTGCCGGGCAGCGGGCAGCGGAGAGCGCCAAGCACCCTGGGTCATTTGCGGTCGCGTTCCTGGACGCGCTCGACGCTCTAACACCTGCGGAAATTGCGGAGTATATCGAGGTTGATGATGCCGATTTGGCAGAGGTTGCGTAGTGAGTATCGAGTTTACGGCTGGGTCTGACGCCCAATGCTCGGGCAAGTCGCCACATAGTGATGCCACCGCTGCGTCCCTGCGCGAAAGCCGCCTGCGCGCCGCTGCCGCCGACTGGTCACTGTATTTTGTGACCGATACGACTATGGCGGGCAGCCCCGAAAATGTGGTTGTGCAGGTCGCAGCGGCGATTCGCGGCGGGGTCAGCGTGGTGCAGGTGCGCGATAAACACCTGCCCGACGCCGAGTATTTCGAACTAGCGAAAGCCGTTCGCGATACCGCCTGTGAAGTCGGCGAGGAAGTCGGGCGCGAGGTGCTGGTGTTTGTGAACGACCGTGTCCAGGTCGCCAAAGAGCTGGGTCTAGAAGCGCACGTCGGGCAGAGTGATATGCCCGTGCGCGAGGTGCGAAAACTGCTCGGTGACCGCGCGATTATTGGCCTCAGCGCCCACACCGAGGGGCAAATGCAGGCCGCTTTCGACAACGGCAGTGCTGATTTATTCGGCATCGGGCCAGTTTGGGAGACGCAAACCAAAGAGACGAAGAACCCGCAACTTTTGCCTGCGCGCTTTGACGAACTGGCAAGATTTGCGCACTCCGGCGGTCATTTGGCGCTGGCAATCGGCGGAATTAAGGCGCACAATGCCGCCGAACTCGCCCCGACCGCGACCGACGGCATTTGCGTGGTGTCTGAGATTGCGCTCGCACCAGATCCGCAGCAAGCCGCCGAGAACCTGTTGCGCGAGTTTCGGGGCGCGCGTGCCGCGATAAACGGACAAGACTCCGCCGATACCCGCCCCACAATGCCGCTCACAAATGTAAACGATTAGGAGCAAATTATGCGACCACCAATTGCCCTCACGATCGCCGGCAGCGACCCCAGCGGTGGCGCCGGCATCCAGGCCGACCTGAAAACTTTCAGCGCGCACGGCGTCTACGGCGCGAGCGTGATTACGGCACTGACCGCCCAGAATACGCAGGGCGTGAGCGGGGTGCACACGCCGCCGGTCGAGTTTTTCACCACGCAGCTGGCCAGTGTGATCGATGACTTACCCGTTGACGCCACCAAAATCGGGATGCTGGCGAACGCTGAAATTGCGGGCGCGCTGGCTGATGCGGTTGAGGCGCGGCGCGCGGATTTTGGCACCATCGTGCTCGACCCGGTTATGGTCGCTACCAGCGGCGACCGCCTGCTTGCCGAGGACGCGGTTCGGACTATTCGCGAGCGCCTTTTGCCGCTGGCGGATGTGATTACGCCAAATATTCCCGAGGCTGCGCTGCTTTTGGACTGTGCTGCTGCTACTTGTGAGACGGAAATGCGGGAGCAGGGAGAAAGGCTGCTGGCGTTTGGCGCGAAAGCGGTAATGATGAAGGGCGGACACCTGGAAAGCGGCGATTTGGTCGATATTTTTGTGCACGCTGGCGGCGCGGAAACATTTATCGGCCAAAAAATCGAAACCCGCAACACTCACGGCACCGGTTGCACTCTGGCCGCTGCTCTCGCCGCGAACTTCGCGCTGGCAGCCCGCGATAGTGCCGCGCCCGATGCCGCCGCCACTGACCCTGCCACCATCGCCCGCAAATCGCGTGATTTCCTGGTAAACGCCATTAAGGGCGCCACCGACTGGCAAATCTCCAAGACCCCCGAAACCGGGCACGGCCCCGTTAATCACCTACTCAGTAAATAAAAACATACAGAATTTAGGACAAAAAATGACTACTTTAGATACTACTAACGCAACCGCAACAGGCTCAGAAACCTCATCACCGGCGGTAGCCCCAGCCGGTCCACACACGGAAAAACTTTGGCAGGGTGTCGCAGACATTCGCGAGCGCATCGACAATCTGCCGTTCCTGATTCAGCTGGGCGACGGCAGCCTCGAACCCGAAAAGTTTGCATTTTACATCGCGCAGGATTCGCACTACCTGAACCTTTACAAAAAGGCGCTGGCGCTGCTCGGCGCGCGCTCTGAAGGCTCAGAGGATTTGCAGTTTTGGACGGAGTCAGCGGGAGTTGTGGTTTCGGTAGAGCTGGAAATGCACCAGAGTTTCGCGACCGATCCGATTTTGCGCGAGTTTATGCAGAACGGGCTCGGCCCGCGCTCGGTGCAGACCGCCGCTTATTCGGAGTTTCTGCTCGCGCAGGCTGCGCTTGCGCCGTATGCGGTCGCGGTCGCGGCGGTTCTCCCCTGCTACTGGATTTACGCCGAGTCTGGCGCCCGGGTCGCCCGTGCGGCTGGGTTCAGCGAAAATGTGCCAGCCGAGCACCCCTACGCCACCTGGGTCGCCGCCTACGCCGACGAGAGCTTCCACGCAAGCGTCAGACGCGCGATAGACATCGTAGAGCGCGCACTGGAACGCGCCACCGAGGCCGAGCGCGAAGCCGCCTTCGAGGCGTTCCGCGCCGCCACCCGTTTCGAGGAACTCTTCTGGCTCCAAGCCCAGGACGCCCCTGCCGACCGCACTCTAATCTAACCCCTCAAAAATCCGCGCCCCAGCCCCCTGCATTCATAAACCCCTCTCTGCAGCCATAAACCCCACCGAAACCTCTAATGCATACTTTTGGCATACTTTGATTATGGTAACCACGATCAAAGTCTCCGAAAGCACCCGGGATTTACTGAAACGCCAGGCAGGGGAACTGCAACTTTCACTGGGCGATTATTTGGCGAGGCTTGCCGAGGACGGTGAACGCGCGCGTCGTTTTGCTCTTTTGCGGCAGCAAATCGCTGCAACCAGCGAAGAAGATATGCGTTCGTATTTAGCGGAAACTCACGATTGGGAGCGAATCGATGGTGGTGCATAGCGCGCCTGATTAGCGCCAGGGAATAGTGCTGTGGGCGGATCCAGACCCGACCCTAGGATAGGGAGCAGCAAGGGCACCGGCCGGTTTTGGTGGTGTCGCACAGCGGATATATTGACGCCGTAACAACACTGGTGCAGGTACTGCCGATCACAACGACGGATCGAGGCTGGGTTAGCCATGTGCGAGTGCGTGGCGCGCTTGAGCAGGACTCCTGGATCATGACCGAGCAGCTCCGCACAATTAGCCGTTCCCGAATAACCGATCAGGCAGGTTTCGTAAATGACGCCTGCCTGCGCGAATGCCCTATGCGGGTCAGCGATTTCCTGCGTTACGACGGCTTCCCCGCTCCGCGCTAAACCCAACACATCCCCCACGACCTCATCCACAAGCGCGAACCGCACATACTCTGCCTCCTGCCGATCAGGTACGAGCCGGGAATGCGATGGAAACTCAACGACCGTGGCCATATAGCTCTGATTTTCCGTGACTAAAAACAAACTTTTTCGGGCGAAAACTCCCGATTAAATTGCGAGCGGTTTAGGCTTGAAATATCGCCCGGTCAAACGCAATGACCTGGCAGATATTCCCACAGCAAGAAACACAAAAGGAGGAACCGCAATGAGCGAGAAGAAAGTGGCGGAGCGTAATGTTTCGCTCAAGAAGGTTGATATCAGCGGGTATGACTACGACACGAAGTATAGAGTGTTCAAGTATGTGTGCTGCATCCCTGATGCAACAGTTATCGACCCTGATAAAACCTACACTCTTGACGAGATTCAAGAGATCAGTAGGTATGATGACATAAACCTTCAACATGTGATTGACGTTGGACGATTGCGTGTTGAAAACGGGATGGTTAAAGGAAGTGATGCAGCTAAATGCTTCTCCTCTCGTTTGTGGGAGGATGATGAAAAGTTTAGCCAGCAAGAGTTTGAAGAGCAGGAGGGTAACAATGAGTGAGAGCAAGGCTCTAGAAGGTAAACTTTTCGGTCCTCACATACTCAACGTGGATAGTATTGGAAACGCTATCATAACCGACGCTGAGTACGCCGAGTTGTACTTGACTGACGAAGAGTACCAGGACATTCTAGAGATCCTGGATGGAAAAGTTTCTATTGAGAGGATGTAGCGCGATCTCGAATCTAACGCGCAACAGCCTTAGCGGGGGCGGGCAGAAGCC
>JAUNHM010000057.1 GCA_030523945.1 Microbacteriaceae bacterium | reverse complement strand
CAAAAATTGGGACCTCCCAGAAATCGCCGCAGACACTGCCGTCGATGAGCGCAGTGGCGACCACCAAAAGCGGTTGTTCCGGGTTGATGCCGAAGTCTGGAATTTGCAGCACACCCTGGGCTTTCCAATCGTAGGCTGCGCCGGTTTCGTCGGTTTCGCTGCTTGCCTGCGCCAAAAGCGGCACGCCGTTTACCGCCAGTTGCACGTTTTCTGCTTGACCTGCGCCGCACACGGTAATCGCGATTGCCCCGTCAGAGAGCGAGGTGGCCACCATTTCCAAAATTTCGGCGGTGCGCTCTCCGGCTGCTTCTGTGGCAAGCTGCGGCAGTGTGTCTGCCTCCTGGCGCGGCGCAAATGCCGGCACCGGTCGCACAGTTTCGCGATCGTATGCGGCAGCGTATGCAAGCAGATCACTGTCGTGATAGGCGCGGCCAGCAAAGGTCAGCCCGACCGGCACGCCGATATCGCGCATGGCTCCCATTGGCACGGTCACGGTCGGAATGCCCAGGTGGCGCAGCGCATAGTTACCGTTTGAATAGAACACGCCGTTTTCCCAGGCATAATCGTTGCTGTCCGGGTCAAAATCTGCGTCACCGTCACCGACATCTGCGTTTGCCGGAAAGACGATCGCATCTAGCCCTTCAGTCTCAAGCCAGTTTTCAAAAAGCTGCTCACGCAACTGCACCAGTGCCTTTAGTCCCGGCGCAAAATCTGCGCGGTCGCGCGGATCTGTAATGCCGTCTTGCGCATATTCCACTACGCTGCGGTAGCGATTTTCATAGTTGACAACCTCTTCATAGCGGTCTGGCAGGGTACCTGGCCATAGCGGGAAGATCGTGTCCGGGTCTACCTCAGCAAGGTCCTGCAGCTGCGGGTCGCCGTTTGCCGCCAAAAAGTCTGCCCAGCCGTGGGCCAAAAAGTGGCTAAATTCGGTGTCCATCCAGCCTTCTGGCAAAACGCCCAGCCGGTCGATGTTTTCGCCGCCCGGGTTGTCGCCCTCATATTCTTTGATCAGCGGGAAGTCCACCTCGACCACGGTCGCGCCCAGGCTCTCCAGCCGCTCGCGTGCCGCTTCCCAGCGCTCGATAATGCTGTCGCGCACCTCTAGCGGGTAGTCATCGTCTTCACCGAGATACATTTTTGGCACACCCAAAACTTTGCCTTTGAGCGCGTCTGGCCCGGCAAGTTCGCGATAGTCGGCCGGACGCAACTGGCTGGCCGGCGGAATCTCAACAGCCTGCTGGTGACGCCAAAAATCGCCGCGGGTTTCGCTGTCGTCTGCCACGAGAGCATTCAAAATATGCAGCATATCGCCCATGGTGCGGCTGTGCGGCACTACCACGTCGCGCGCCGGGAAAAGCGGCCAGTTACCGCGGATCGAAATCACACCCCACGACGGCGTGTAAGCGCACAGGCCGTTGTTTGAGGCAGGGCTGCGGCCGGAAGAAACGGTTTCTTCGCCCATGCCAAACACGGCAAAGTTAGCGGCAGTGGCCACACCCGAGCCGTTTGAAGATCCGGAAGCATAGGCTGCGGCCAAATAGTCTGGGTTGTATGGGTTTTCTGCCCGACCGTAAACGCCGCGCTGCATGCCCCCGTCTGCCATTGGCGGCATGTTCGTTTTGCCGATGAGCACGGCCCCGGCCTCCCGCAACTGGGCGACCGAAAAAGCATCCCACTGGGCGATCAGCCCGGCAAACGCAGGCGACCCGCTAGCGACCGTGAGCCCTGCCACCATATATGAGTCTTTTACCGTAAACGGCACACCTTCGAGCGGCCGAGCGGTGCCCTCTGCCCAGCGCCGGTCAGATTCTGCGGCTTCGGCAAAAACGTCCGGGTTGAGCACGATCACCGAGTTGAGTGCCGCGCCGGAGCGGTCGTATGCGCCGATGCGGTTGAGGTAGCGGGCGACCACCGCCACTGCGCTCACCCGTTTTTGCTCGTATGCGGCCAGCAGCTCGTCGATCGTAATCTCATACAGGTAGGTTGCGGTGCTCGCTGTGCCCGGGCACGCTGCCGCGCCCGCCTGAGTTTGTTGCTGAGTTTCTGCCGACATTTGTGCTCCTCCGGTGCGCGTTGCGGTTGTCAGATTTCAGGTTTTGCCGCTTTTCAAAGACATCGACAATTCCCAAAATCTTCTCTACTTAATTATCTCACGCTTTGCTGGGGATCTTCTCGAATTTTTGCTAAAAATCCACTAAAACTTAGCTCACTTTCCCGCCCAAAACTCCCCTATTTTTCACCATTTTCTTTCTCTGACCTGCTATTTTCTTCCGTTACCAAAAAGTTAAAAACTTCTAAGCAAGCTCCCAGGTAATTTTCGAGTAAAGCTACTGGTAAAATTCGCAGTAAAAACCAGTACGAAATTAGCCGGCTTGCGTGGCAGGGAAATGCTTTTTATCCTCCAAATTTTGCAGGAAGCGGCCGATGAAAAGCCCGGCAAAAGCAAGCAGCTCAACCAGCGTGCTGAGCAAAATTACCGCGGCCATCGGATCCAAATGCAACCAGGCAAGCAGCCCCTCGCGCGGCCAAAACTCGGCTAGCAAGCCGCCAATCCACATAGCAAGCGGATAAGGCGCCTGAGCGAGCATCCGCCTGGCACCAAACACGCGTCCCTGAATTTCACGCGACGTCGCCTTCTGCCAAATCGCCAAAAGCGGCGCGTTTGAAAGCTCCAAAAAGAACGAACGCGCAAACGAAACCGCGCAAAACGCGATCACGCCAGCACAAAAAATCAGCGGCAAACGACCCAGCAAAGCCGCCCCGGCAAGACCTGCCAAAACCAGCGTCGCTGCCCGCCAAGGCATGTTTTTCACAAACCCCAAAATCAGGGCACACACCACCAAGCCCACCGCACCCGCAGTGCCAAACCAGCCCAAAACCATTTTGCCGTCACCACCCTGGGACGCTACCGCAGATAGGATAAATGCCGCAACAATCCCGGCAGCCAAACCGTTGCCAAAATTGGCCAGGCTGTACCACAGCTGCGCGCCACGCATATCGCGATCACGCCACAGGTGCGAAAATCCCTCCCTGGCCCCGGAAAAAGGCAGTTTTAGCCACGACTTTGCCGGCTTTTTGGCCAGCGTAATCGGCAAAAACAGGGCCGCCAAACCAGCCAGCACAAAAGATGACGCGTTCAAAGCCGCAACCACGAAAAAACTAAACTGCGCATAGAGCGCAGCGCCCAAAACCGGGCCTACAATCAGCGGAGAATTTTGCAAAAAAGTGACCAGCGCATTAGCCCGAACTAGGTCTTTATCGGCGGTAATCTGGCCAATCGCCGCCTGCTGGGTGACCGCCACAATCGCATCCAGCGCGCCACTTGCCAAAATAATCGCAAAAATCAGCGGATAAAGCGGGGTGGGTGTGGAAGCGGCAAAACCGATAATGAGCGCGGCGGCGCCAAGCAAGAGGTTGCCCACCAAAAGCAAAACCCGCTTTTGCACATGATCTGCCAGGCCACCAACCAGCGGCGAAAGATAGATAGAAGCCAGAAAAGACGCGGCCAAAACCGAAGAAAGCAGCAGAGGCGAGCCGGTCAGTGCGAAAAAATGCAACGAAAGCGCAACCGCTGCCGCACTGCCCATCGCCCGCGAAACGCCCTGCGGCAGCCACACCTTAAAAATCAAAAGCGGCGTCATTTGCTTACTCCTTCCAGTTTGTCGGCAAAAATCGGCGGAAACTCCGTGGCACGCAACCCGCCAGCTTGGTTACCGGCAAAAACCCAGCCAAGCCTTGCGACCGGACCGTTAGCCGCTAAGTTTCCAACAATTTAGCCTACATTTTCTGTCCCTTAATTTAAGCAGAACAACCTGGAAAAACCAGCGTTTTGACACCCAGCAAAATCGTGTAATATATATAGTAAGCAGGGAAATAGTTACCGCAATATTTCGAGGCTAGCAACGGGAACCACAGACGTAACCCGCCAAACTGGCCAGCCAAGCGTGCAACAGAGCAGCGAGCGGGTCAGGTGAAAGCGACCAGCAAAAAACCCGCACTAAATAAACTGACGAAACCTGGCAACAAGCGGGCCGGGCACAAAAGCGGTAAAATTGAGAGCATGTCACATCTGCTCGGAGCCGAAAACATCAGCCTGGAATACCCCACCCACAAGGTGCTCACAAACATCACCCTGGGCGTAGCCGCAGGCGACCGCATCGGCATCGTCGGGCGCAACGGTGACGGCAAATCCAGCCTGCTCTCGCTACTCGCCGGCACCCTCACCCCAAATAGCGGGCAAGTCACCCGCCGCAGCGGCCTGCAAATCGGGGTGCTCACCCAGCAAGACCGGCTCGACGCAGACGCAACCGTCGGATTCAATATCGTCGGAGACCGGCCAGAACACGAATGGGCCGGCGACGCCCGCACCCGCGACATTATTGCAGGACTCGTCGCAGACCTTAACTGGCACGCACCCGTCTCTAGCCTCTCCGGCGGACAAAGACGGCGCGTCGCGCTGGCGAAACTGCTCGTGGGCGAATGGGACCTGCTCGCCCTGGACGAACCAACCAACCACCTCGACGTCGAAGGCATCGCCTGGCTCGCCGCACACCTGAAAAAACGCTGGCCGCGCGGGCAAGGCGCAATGCTGCTGATCACCCACGACCGCTGGCTGCTCGACGAAATCTGCGAAACCACCTGGGAAGTGCACGACGGCATCGTCGAACCGTTTGAAGGCGGCTATGCGGCCTATATTTTGCAAAGGGTGGAACGCGACCGGATCGCGGCGGCAAGCGAACAAAAACGCCAAAACCTAATGCGCAAAGAACTCGCCTGGCTGCGACGCGGCGCCCCCGCCCGCACCTCGAAACCCAAATTTCGCATCGACGCGGCCAACCAGCTGATCGCCGATGTGCCGCCAGTGCGCGACCCGCTGCTTTTGCAAAGGCTCGCCGTCTCCCGGCTCGGCAAGGAAGTTGTGCGGCTAACCGACGTGTCTTTCGGCTACGAAACCGAGATTTTGCGCGACATCACATGGAATATTGCGCCCGGCGAGCGCACCGGTATTCTCGGCCCAAACGGCGCCGGCAAATCGACCCTGCTCAGCCTTATCGCGGGCAGCCTGCAGCCGACAAGCGGACGGGTAAAACACGGCAAAACCGTGAATTTGGCGATTCTCGACCAGCAGTTTAGCCAACTTGCCGAGATCGGCGGCGACCGAGTGCGCGAAGTTTTGGCCCGCACCAAAACCGTTTTTGAGGTTGAGGGCAAGGAGCTGACACCGTCGCAACTTTTGGAGCGTCTCGGGTTCAGGCGCGAGCAGCTTTCGACCCAGGTTTCGGAGCTTTCCGGCGGACAAAAACGGCGCTTGCAGTTACTTCTGATTTTGCTGCAGCAGCCGAACGTGCTGATTTTGGACGAGCCGACCAACGATGTGGACTCGGATATGCTGACCGCGATGGAAGATCTGCTGGATAGCTGGCCGGGCACGCTTTTGGTTGTGTCGCACGACCGCTATCTTTTGGAGCGGGTGACCGACCAGCAGTACGGCATTTTTGGCGGAAAACTGCGGCATTTGCCTGGTGGTGTGGACGAATATTTGCGGTTGCGAGCGGCCGGCTTTAATGGCGAGGAGGACGGACGGAAACAGGCTGGGAACGGGGTTGACAAGACTGCCGGAAATGGTGAGTCTGGTACCGGGAATGGTACTGCATCTAGTACCGTTTCTGCCGCCTATGGTGCCGGGTCAAGTTCCGAATCTAGCGCCGAAAACGCAGCAGGAAACGCCATGACCGGCGCCGAAAAGCGTGCCGCTGAAAAAGAACTTGCCGCTGTTTCGCGCAAAATCGAGCGACTGGAAAACGAAATCTCTGCTGCGCAAAACGCTATGGCGAGCCTCGACCAGAGCGACTACACTCTGCTTGCCACAGAAAATGCAAAAATCACGGCAATGCAAGACGATCTCGCCGCACAGGAAGAACGCTGGCTGGAGCTGGGCGAGCTACTATCCTAACCAAGCCGCCGCACTTTCGGCGCCAGAAGCTGGGAATTTGCCGGAAGTTTTGGCATAGCCGGGCAGGGAATGCTAGAATAGAATGAGTATTTTCACTGAGTTGAACCAGACAGCTTAGTGCGAGACCGGGCGATCTGCCCACTATTTTCGTGACCACTAAAACGTTTGGAGCTTTTTTGTCTAGCATTAAAACCGCTGAAGCCGTGTGCATTGGCCACCCTGACAAGGTGTGCGATCTCGTCTCAGACCAGATTTTGACCGATATCCTCGCAGCCGACCCGGCCGGGCGCGTTGCTGTGGAAACCCTGGCCGCAGGCAACACCCTGGTGATCGCCGGGGAAATCACCACCAGCCAGCCGCTGCAAATCGAGCAGTCAGCCCACAAAGCACTGCGCCGCGCAGGATACGAGCCAGCCGACTTTACCGTGCAGCAGCTGATCCGCGCCCAGTCACCAGAAATCAGCGCCGGCGTGACCACCAGCTTTGAAGCACGCAACGGCGAAACCGACGAACTGCAAGAAACCGGCGCAGGCGACCAGGGCACCGTTTACGGCTATGCCACCGCCGAAACCGAGGCGCGCCTGCCGCTGCCGCTGGTGCTATCCCGCAAAATCTGCCAGGCGCTAGACGCTGCGCGCCTTAACGGCACCATTCCAGACATTAAATCAGATGGCAAAGCGCAGGTGAGCATTCGCTACAGCGAGGGCGGCGAGCCGGAAGAAATCACCGCAATCGTCACCAGCGTGCAGCACGCCGCAAGCAAAGACTTAGGCCTACTCGAGGCCGAGATTCGCGAGCACATTTTGCCGCAGGTTTGTGGCGATCTGCTCACCGCAAACACCAAGATTTTCATCAACCCGGCAGGACCTTTTGTGCTCGGCGGCCCGGAGGCAGACACCGGCCTGACCGGACGCAAACTGATGATCGACACCTATGGCGGTTTTGCTTCGCACGGCGGCGGCGCGTTCAGCGGCAAAGACCCTTCAAAGGTTGACCGCAGCGGCGCATATATGGCGCGCCTAATCGCAAAAACCGTGGTCGATGCCGGGTTTGCCAGCAGGTGCACAGTGGCGATTTCTTATGCCATCGGCAAAGCGCAGCCGGTTGCTTTCAGTGTGAACACCAAACACACCGGCACCGTTGCAGACGATGTTTTGACCGCTGCAGCAGAGCGAGTTTTCCGCCTCACACCAAACGGCATTATTACCAGCCTGGATTTGCGCAAAGCAAACTTTAGCGATTTTGCAAGTTACGGGCACTTCGGCCTAGAAACCTCACCTATCGCCACCTGGGAAAACACGGCTCCGTTTGTGGAGCAGTTGCGTCAGCAGGTCGGCTAAGGCTGTTAAGCGCTAAGAGGTTAGCGCGTTTGCAAGCATCGCGTTAGCTAGCAAAGTCCGGGGTTTGGTTCGAAACTTCCCCGGGCTTTTGTTTTGCTGCTAAGGATCGGGACCAATAACCGCCCGCTAAACTGGGAACGATAGGCCGGAACATGCTGAACTTTCAACACAAAACTAGGCACTAAATTTGGAACGCTAAAATCTTCGCTGAACCGGGCAACACTAAACCGAGCACTAAACAGCCGCTAAGCCCAGCGAAACACTAGGCTGCCCCGCCCCCACAGCCACTAAACCCGGATCGCAGTGTCGGCCGCCGCGGCAGACTGCACTACTGGGCGCGCTGCCGGAGGCAAATCTTTTGGATCGATTGGCGTTTTGACGGCACCTGCAGGGCTGGCTGGCACGCCACATTTCGAGGAGCCGTAAGTAAGGCTCTGCGCGTTTAGCGACGGCAGCTTTTTCGGCAGTGCACGCCCGGCTGCTTCACGCTCGGCACGTTTTTGCGCCCGCTGTTCAGCCATTTTTGCCCGCAGCTGCTGCCTCGCCATCACCTCTGCGGCCTCCTGCACGGCCGGTGCGCCAGAGTTTAGATGACTCAAATGTGCCGGAATTTCGCGGCCGAGTTTTTCCATCGCCTGCGCCCACAGCTTGCCCGCACGATACGACGAACGCACCATTGGCCCGCTCATAACTGCAGCAAAACCCATCTCATAAGCCATTTCGGAAAGATCCAAAAATTCTTCTGGGGTAACCCAGCGATCAACCGGGTGGTGCAGCGGCGACGGCCGCAAATACTGGGTAATGGTCAAAATATCGCAGCCGTTATCGCGCAGCGCCTGCATCGAATCGATCACCTCGGCAGGCGTCTCCCCCATGCCCAAAATCAGGTTCGATTTCGTAATCATGCCGTGCGCTTTTGCGTCCGCCAAAATTGCGAGGCTGCGGTCGTAGCGGAAAGCCGGGCGAATCTGCTTGAAAATACGCGGCACCGTTTCCAGGTTGTGCCCAAAAACCTCAGGAGCTGAGTCATACACTTTTTCAAGCGCGGCAAAATTACCTTTAATATCGTCGATCAGCAGCTCAACCCCGCACTCCGGGTTCATCGAACGAATCTGCTTACAGGTGGCGGCAAAAAGCCCCGCCGCTCCATCTGGCAGGTCATCACGGGCAACGCCGGTCACGGTCGCATAGTTCAGCCCCATCTCTTTAATGGACTTAGCAACCTTAAACGGCTCGGCCGGGTCGATTGCCAGCGGCTTACCCGTCGCAATATTACAGAAATCGCAGCGGCGGGTGCAAGTGTCGCCGCCGATCAAGAAGGTCGCCTCGCGATCCTCCCAGCACTCAAAAATGTTGGGACAACCTGCCTCTTCGCACACGGTGTGCAGGCCGCGCGAATGCACGCGCTCTTTCATATCGGAGTATTCCGGACCCACCTTTGCGGTAGTTTTAATCCAGCTCGGCTTTCGCTCGATCGGAACCTCCGCGTTGCGAGCCTCCACCCGCAACAGGCGGCGCCCCT
>JAUNHM010000056.1:8056-9096 GCA_030523945.1 Microbacteriaceae bacterium | reverse complement strand
CTTGCCATCAGCCTTGCGCCAATCCCGCTTCTTCCAACCGGGCAGCCACTGCGTCGCAGAATTGATCACATACTGACTATCGCACAAAATATGCAGATCCTCGCCCAAATGCGCCGTGGCATGCAGCAAATCAAGCACCGCCACTAGCTCGCCGCGATTATTCGTCGCAGACCGCCAACCGCCGCAACGCCAGTGATCCCTGTCAATCACCCAAGCCCAACCAGCCGGGCCAGGATTACCAAGCGCAGAACCATCAGCAGCAGCAATAATTGTCATAAACCCAGCCTAACCCCGCCGCACAACCCAGGCGCGAAACCGGCCGGCGAGCCACAAAAATGCCCCAAAAGCGGGCAAACTCAGCACTTTTGCAAAAAATGTGCCCCCCTCAGGTAGAATATTAAGGAGAATAAAAATTGCGACGGCAGAAAATGCGAAATTGCCGTATTTATAAGGAGTATTTGTGCGTTATATTTTAGCCCTGATGGCAATGGTCGCAGGCCTGCTGCTGCTCATTGTAGGACTTGTGCCGCGCGCAATTATCCTGTTTTCCCCGTCATATCAACTGACTGCCGAAAAAGCGGCAACCGCACCCTACACAGTAATCAAAGGCGAAGATCTGCGCTCCCTACATCAAAACGCAAAAATTTCGGCCGGGCAAACCGCCGGGGCAATTGCGGTCGGAAGTTACGAAGACATTACCGCCTGGGCTGCGCCATACGGCTACACCGAAGTGCGCATTGACGTGACCAAAAAACGCTCCGGCGAAGTGAGCGAACACGCCGTTGAAGCCAAAGAACCAGCCGGCGATGCAAAACCAGAAACCAAACCGGTAAAAACCGAAGATTTTGTGCGCAGCGACCTGTGGGCCAGCACAAAAGAGAGCGGATCGGCTGGCGAACTAGCTATCGAAGGCACCCAGCTTAGCAATAAACAAGCCGTAATCTTTGCTGGCAAAGACGGCACTGCACTGGGTAAAAACCTTGAAATCAGTTGGAAACGCAGCAACAGCACGCCGCTTGTGGGCCCGCTTTTGACAGCAG
>JAUNHM010000056.1:0-8037 GCA_030523945.1 Microbacteriaceae bacterium | reverse complement strand
TGATTATTTTGGGCGGGGCGCTATACCTGATTTTTGTGGATCGTGACCGACGCTCCCTTGGTCCGCAGCGCGGTAAAGGTGGTCCACTCGCAGGCATTCGCGGCGCATTTAAGCGGAAACAAAAAGCCGCACCGGTTTATAAAGACAAACGCAAAAAGTTAGAAACTCGCGCAGAAAAAACAGTGGGCGAAAAACCGGCGAAAACTGCGAAATTTGCGAAACCTGCCAAAAAAACAGGGCTAGGTAAACGTCTGGCAGCTGTCGGGCTGGTCACCAGCGCAACCCTGGTTTTGAGCGGCTGCTCGGCAGACTACTGGCCACAACACAAAAAAGAAAGCGGCCCGCAACAGTTGCAGCAGCAAAAAACCGCACCAACAGTGAGCGCGCAGCAGATTGAGCGAATCGTAGCCGATATTGTAAAAGTTTCAAACGAAGCTGACAAAGCCAAAAATGCTGAACTGCTAAAGAGCCGTTTTGAATCGGACGCACTGGCGCAGCGAGTTGCCAACTATAAAATTCGTGGTGCAGTAGCTGACTACGCCGTCGTGCCACCATACATTTTGGATCAGCGACTCGGCTATGAACTAATCCAGCAAACCAGCGGCTGGCCACGACACGTGCTGGTAACGGTTGGTTCTGCCGCAGCGCCACCAACAGCAGAAAAACCGGCTGCAGCCGCAGCCTCGCTCGGACTTTTGCTGGTACAAAAAGATGCACACACCAACTTTAAAGTCTCACAGGTGTTTGCGCTGCGTGGCGGAGTGCAACTGCCAGAAGCCGCCGCTGCAGATATCGGCACCGCAGTGCTCGACAATGCGGTAAAAACCTTGCGCGTCAGCCCGGCAGAACTGGGCAAAGACTATGCGCTGGCTTTGGTGCAGGGTAAAAACGGTGAAGCTGCGAAAAAATTTAACGTTAACGCAGACCCGATTATGGCAGCCGGTGGAGCATCCTGGGTCGCAAGCGAACAAAGCCGAGGCAATAACTCGGAAGGAAAAGCGACATACAGTGTGACCGCAGCGCCGACCGAAACCAAGCCTGTGGCAATTTCCACGGGTAAAGGTGGTGCGTTGGTGATGCTAAGCATTAACGAATTCCGCAAAATCGCAGCCGACGACAGGTCAGAGCTGCCAGTTGGTAACGTGGTAAAAGCCATAGCCGGGTTTGAAGGCAAAGTGAAAATGCTTGAGCAGCAGGTGCAGCATCAGCTGATTTTCTATGTGCCGGGCGCGAACGACCAGGCCAAACCAGAACTGCTCGGCTCCAGCAGCGAGCTTGTGGGGGCGAAAAAATAATGGCGCAAATGCCGGAGCGTTTAACAGGCGCGGGGGTTGACCTCAGCTATTTGGCACAACAGGCGCAGGCAGCAAAAGCTGGTGGCGCGTCAGGTGCTGGCGCCGGGGCAGCAGGAACGTCCGGGGCTGACCGAGCAAACACCGCAACCGGGCAGATATCCGGGCAAACCGTAGATATTCCAGCAGTTGCTTTCGACATTACCGACGCAACTTTTGAAGCGGCGTTGCAGCTTTCCCGGGTAGTGCCTGTGGTGATGGTCGTCTGTAACGAGGCGAGCGAAGCTCAACACCCGATTTTTGCTCCGCTGCGCGAACTTGTGCGGCAAATGGGAGGCACTATTGCAGCCGGTAAGATTGACGCGTCCACCAACCCACAACTAGTGCAGGGGTTACAGGTGCAGAGCGTGCCACACGCGTTTTTGCTGCTCGCAGGCAGGCCAGAACACCTTTTTCAGGGCAGCCAAAGCGGTGAAGTTTTGCAGCAGTTGCTCGCGCAAATTGTACAGCTGGCCGCTCAACAGGGTATGACCGGGCGAGTCGCTGCACCAGATTTGCAGCAGAGCGGAGACGACGAAAGCATCCCTGCCGAACCGCCAATTAACCCGGCACACGCCGCCGCGATTGAAGCTGCTGAAAAAGGTGACTACGCAACAGCAATCACAGAATACAAGCAGATTTTGGCACGCAACCCGCGCGATAACGAGGCAAGCGCAGCCCTGGCACAAATGCAACTTTTGCAGCGGCTCCAAGGAAAAACCGCTGCCGAACTGCGTCAGGCTGCCGGCGACAATCCGAAAGACCCTGCTGCGCAAATGGCCGTTGCAGACCTCGATATTGCCGGCGGACACATTGAAGACGCATTTTTGCGCCTGCTTGAGCTATTTTCTGCAGCAGACAGCGACGCACGCGCAACCGTTCAAGAGCGCCTGCTTGAGCTGTTTGAAGTTGTGGGCACCACAGACCCGCGCGTCATGACAGCACGCAGGCAACTGGCCAACCTGCTTTATTAGGCGGTAAAATGGCGCAGCGAACATACTTTGATCATGCGGCCACAAGCCCGATGCCACGCTCGGTGCGCGAGGCTTATACCGAGGCTTTGGTAGCGCTTGTAGGGAACCCGGCTTCGCAACACGGGCACGGCCAGGATGCGCGCGACATGCTTGAGTCTGCCCGCGAAGTTTTGGCGCGATATTTTGGGGTGACTGCGGCTGAAATCGTGTTTACTTCAGGGGGCACAGAGGCTATCAACCTGGCCCTCAAAGGCATTTTTTGGGCGCGCAACAAGGCTGCTTTTACCGCAGAAAATAGTGCCGATTTGGGTGTGCAGGAGCGGCTTTTGCGCCCGATTATTTTGGCGGCAATGGGGGAGCACCATGCCACCCTTGACACGCTCGAATGGCTGGCGCAATATCAGGGAGCGCAGATTGTTTGGCTACCTCTTGACAGTGACGGCGTTTTGCAAGCAAGCGTGCTTGCAGCAGCAATTGATGAGGCTGGAGCCGAAAATATTGCGCTGGCGACTGTGCTCTTGGCAAACAACGAAATCGGAAGCGTGAACCCTGTGGCGCAGCTACACGAAATTTGCCTGGCGCACGACATTCCGCTACACACAGACGCCGTTGCCGCACTCGGGCAGTTCCATTTCAAAGGCGATATCGCCGAAGCAATCAGCATTTCCGCGCACAAAATTGGCGGGCCGGTCAGCAGCGGGGCGCTCATTCTAAGTCGCAACACAAAAATCGAGCCGCTTTTACACGGTGGTTCTCAACAGCGCGCCCGCTCCGGCACCCAAGACGCCGCAGCTGCCACCGTTTTTGCCGCTGCGTTACAAGCCGCAACCGCAGATTTCGAGGCAAAACAGGCAAGGCTCGCAGCTGTGCAAAACCGGCTGATTGACGAAATTCGCAAAATCGATCCGCAGGCAGTTTTGCGTGGTGCAAAGCCAGATTTCGCGCTAGTTTTAGATGCAGACTTTGGTTCGGAAAACGCTACAGAATCCGCACAAGCAGCTCAAAACCCGGCCTTTCCACCTCGCATTCCGGGTAACGTCCACTTCACTTTTCCTGGCTGCCAGGGCGATTCGCTGCTTTTCCTACTCGACCAGGCGGGCATTTCCGTCTCCACTGGATCAGCCTGCACCGCCGGCGTTATTGAGGTTTCCCACGTGATGCGCGCCATCGGCCTACCCGACGAAATCGGCATCGGCGCCCTGCGCTTCACTTTTAACGCTGCAACCTCAGACGCCGAAATCGACCACCTGCTCGCAGCCCTGCCAGCAGCAATCGCCGCGGCACGTCAAGCGGGCCTGTCATAAACCGGGTAAAATGGAACGGTGAAGGTTTTAGCAGCAATGAGTGGCGGTGTCGATAGTGCCGTCGCTGCCGCACGCGCGGTTGAGGCCGGGCACGAGGTTGTTGGTGTGCACCTGGCTCTTAGTCGTATGCCCGGAACCTTGCGCACCGGCTCGCGCGGCTGCTGCACTGTCGAAGATGCAATGGACGCCCGCCGGGTCGCCAACCTACTCGACATTCCGTTCTATGTGTGGGATTTTTCCGAGCGGTTCAAAGCCGATGTAGTCGACGATTTTATTGCCGAATATCAGGCCGGCCGCACCCCAAACCCGTGCCTGCGCTGCAACGAAAAAATCAAGTTTGAGGCTTTGCTGGATAAGGCAATCGCGCTCGGTTTTGACGCTGTCGCCACCGGTCATTACGCGATTATTAACGAAACTGAATCTGGCCGCGAACTCCACCGCGCCAACGCCGAAGCAAAAGACCAGTCTTATGTGCTCGGAGTGCTCACCGCCGAGCAGCTGAAATACTGTTATTTTCCGCTCGGCGATACCCCGTCAAAGCAGCTCGTGCGGGCGGAGGCGGCGGAACGGGGCATTCAAATAGCTCAAAAACCGGACAGCTACGATATTTGCTTTATTCCGGAGGGGGACACGCGAGCCTGGCTCGGTGATCATTTGGAGCGTGTACCCGGCGATATCGTTGATGAAGCAGGCAATGTGCTCGGCCGGCACGATGGTGCGCACGGCTACACTGTGGGTCAGCGCAAGGGCTTGCAACTCGGGCGGCCTGCACCAGACGGTAAACCGCGCTATGTGCTTTCGATTCGGCCGGTCTCAAATCAGGTTGTTGTCGGTTCTGCCGAGTCGCTCAAAATCGGCCAAATCGCCGGTGGCCGCATGTCATTTACGGGCGATCCTGGGTTTGATTTAAGCGCGCCTTTTGCTTGCGAGGTGCAGATTCGTGCGCACGCAGATCCGGTGCCGGCAACCGCCCAGCTGGTTGAAATTACTGCGGAAAACCGCACCGAACAGCACCGCAGCGAGGCAACTCACGAGATGCTGGTGACGCCGCAAGTGCCGCTCACCGGTGTCGCGCCGGGCCAGTCCGCTGTGCTCTATTTGGGCACTCGGGTTTTGGGCCAGTTTACGATAGATCGTGCCCTGCCGGTCTAGTTTTGCGGTGAACTGTGGGACCTGCTATATTGCCTGCTTTTTTATTGTAGGTCAAACACAAAAAATTTGCTCGCCATAATTTTCAGGTTATTCTCAATTTTCCCCGATTTTTTAGCGGATTTACGCCTGTTTTTCTGCGTAAGTCGCGTTTTTAATCCTGCCCGCTCGGTGCTAAAATATAAGGATAGAGCAACCCGAACGTTGCGATAGACGCTGCGAAGGAACCAAAATGGCTAAATTACTGTATAAACTGGGGCTTTTTTCGATTAAACGAGCTTCGGTGGTAATTTTTGCCTGGTTGCTGGTGCTTGGGTTGAGCGTTGGAGCTTTTATCGGTTTTCACGGCGAGCTTAGTTCAAACGTGAACATTCCGGGCACAAAAACTGAGCAGGTTGCCCAAAAACTGCGCAAGGTTATACCGCAGGCTGCCGGCGGCATCGCAAACGCGGTTTATCGCAGTAAAGATGGCGGGCTGGTTACGCCACAGCAGCGTCAGCAACTTGCAAATTCGTTGCAGGATGCGCAAAGAAACGGGTCTGTGCTGGCTACTATCGACCCTTTTGCGGCGGAACTGCACGGTCAGCAGCAGGCTGAAAAACTTGCAGAGGGCAAAAAACAGCTGGAACAGGGTGCTGCCCAGATTGCGGCGCAAAAAACGGAAATTGCACAGGGCAAAGCTGCGCTTGAGGCCGGTAAAAAGCAGCTTGAAGACGCCAAACTGCAGCTGGAGTGGATAGCGTCGAGGCTGTCTGCTAGCGGGGTTGCGGCCAGTGAACATGCGCAGGTAAGTCCGGAATATGCGGCGGCTGCGGCCCAGATTGCGGCGGGTGAGTCGCAACTTGCCGCCACAGAAAAGCAACTGCAAGCAGGGGAAGCACAAATTGCTGCTGCGGAGCGCGAAATTGCGGAGAAAAGCAGACAGGCTGCGGCTGCCGGGCAGTTAATGCAGGCTGCTAGCGGGGTGCGCCAGGTTTCGGAAGATCAGAGCGTTGCGATTGCGACGGTTGTTTTTACGAGAAGCATGCTAGAGGTTAGTCCGGAGGATCGCAGGCAGGTTGTGCAGCATTTGCGCGACACCGTGCCGGCCGGCTTGGAGGTGTTCTTCTCGGACAGCCTGGTGCGCGAAATTCCGCAGGTTTTGGGCATTGGCGAGGTCATCGGAGTGGGCGTGGCACTGTTTGTGTTGCTTGCCCTGTTCCGATCGTTTATAACTGCGCTGGTGCCGGTATTTTCGGCGGTTATTGGTGTTGGCATCGGTATTTTGGCGACACTGTCGTTTTCTAGTGCGATTGAGATCTTTTCGGTTGCCCCAATTTTGGGGGTTATGCTCGGTTTGGCGGTCGGCATAGACTATTCGCTGTTTATCCTGTATCGGCATCGCACCCAGCTTTTGGCGGGAATGCCGGTGCGGCTGTCGATTGCGCGGGCGACCGGTACCTCGGGCACGGCTGTGGCTGTTGCCGGCTTGATTGTGATTATTGCGCTGGCTGGCTTGTCGCTTTCTGGCATCGGATTTTTGGCGATGATGGGTGCGGTTGCCGCGGTTTGTGTGTCCGTTGCGGTCGCAATTGCGCTGACTTTGGTGCCGGCAATTTTGGCGCTTTTGGGGGAGCGGGTTTTGAACGCGAAAGCCCGTAAGCAGCGTGCGGAGGCGGTTGCCGCCGGGGTAGCGAAAGCCGATTTTGTGCCAAATGTGCCCGAGGGGCGTGCTGCTGGGCGTACCGGGCGTCTAATTGCGACTGTAGTTGCGGCGACGGCGCTGCTTGTGGCTTTGGCCTTGCCTGCAACACAGATGCGGCTTGGGGTGCCAGACGGTGCTAGCGCAGAACCTGGCTCTAGCCAGCATACTGCTCATAAAATTGTGGCTGAAAAGTTTGGTGAGGGAGCTACTTCGCCACTGATAATTTTGGCCGAAATGTCGCAGCCTGTTGCTAGTGACGAGACTTTGCCTGCACAGCAGCAGGAGATTGTAGCAAAGCTAAGCTCAATGCAAAATGTCACAGCTGTTGCACCGGTTTTGCAGAGTCCGGATCGCAAGTTTTTGCTGTTCCAGCTGTTGCCGCGTGAAACGCAAAACGCGGCGTCTACTGCCCAGCTTGTGCATGATCTGCGCGCATTAAACGATGTGCCGGGTGCGGTTGGCGGTAAAGTTGATGTTGCGGGCGGTACCAGTGCTGCGATCGACATTGCCAAAAAGTTGCAGGATGCGCTGCCGCTATATTTGGCTCTAGTGGTGGGCTTGTCGGTACTAATTTTGGTGCTTGTGTTCCGTTCGTTGCTGCTGCCGCTTGTCGCCACGGGTGGTTTTGTGCTGACTTTGGCGGCTACTTTTGGCGCGATTACCGCGATTTATCAGCAGGGTTTTGCGGCAGAGCTTTTTGCCGTGCATGATCCGACTGCAATTTTGGCATTTTTGCCAATGATTGTGCTGGGTGTGCTGTTTGGTTTGGCAATGGACTATCAGCTGTTTTTGGCCAGCGGAATGCGTGAAGCGATTTCCCGGGGTGTTTCGGCAGGTCAGGCTGTGCGTTACGGCGTAAAACAGGGGCGTGCCGTGGTGATTGCGGCGGCGCTGATTATGATTGCTGTGTTTGGCGGCTTTATTTTCAGTGATTCCGGCATGATTCGCCCGATCGGTTTTGGCTTGGCTTTCGGCGTTTTGCTTGATGCTTTTGTTGTGCGTCTGCTGTTGGTTCCGGCGATTTTGGAACTGCTGGGCAAATCGGTTTGGTGGTTGCCGTCATGGCTCGACCGCATTCTTCCACACGTTGATGTTGAAGGAGAGAGCCTCGCAAATATCGATATTCCAAACGAAAACCGCGTCTAATACCGAAATAGGCATATTTTCAGCTAGAAATGCTAGCCTAAAACTATACTGCGCTTACATTACGCGGTTCTTAGCAAAGGAATTTCAATGAAAAAATTAGTCTTTTCAAGCATTGCCGTGGCGAGCGCGGCCACTCTGATACTGACCGGTTGTGCCGGCGGAGGCAAAAAATATGTTGCTTCTCTCGACAAAGAAATGGTTATTCTGGAAATTAAAGGCGACGAGCTGCACAGCGTGAGCAAAAAATGCGGTCGTTCAGAGGACAAACACGAGGTTGTCGGCAAATATGACGCAAAAGAAAAGAAAATTAAACCTAAAGACGGTGGTCAAGAAGTGCCGGTAGAGATTGACGATAAGCGTTTGCGTATGGTTTCTTTCATGGAGTTCCCTGCTGATGATACCCCAGAGGGTAAAAAGTTTATTGAATCTTTTGAACAGGCCTGCAAAAG
>JAUNHM010000055.1 GCA_030523945.1 Microbacteriaceae bacterium | reverse complement strand
TGAGCGTGTGCGCGACTCCCTGCGTGATGGGTTCGGGCTGAGTGAAGCTGTAGAACACGGTTGGCGCCGAGCAATCCGAACGGTGCTTGCCTCGGACGGTATTAACTTCCTCGCGGCAGCAATCCTGTTTATGCTCGCAATCGGTAACGTGCGCGGTTTTGCGTTTACGCTGGGTTTGACCACTCTGATCGACCTCGTAGTAATCGTACTGTTCACCCACCCGATGCTGCAACTTATGGCACGCACCAAGTTCTGGGGCGGTGGACACCCTGCATCAGGCTTGGATCCGCGTCAGCTCGGCGCAGTTTACCGCGGTCGTGCACAATTCCGCGCAACCGTGCCAGCCTCAGAAAAGCAAGCGCGCAAACGTGGCGGCAGCAATAAAGAAGCTGCTCGTCGCCAAACAATTGCCGAGCGGAAAGCCGCGGCAGAAAGCAAGGAGGGCTAGAAATGGCGAAACGCTCATTCGGTCAGTTCGGTAACGCCCTTTACACGGGCGAGGTTTCGATCAACTTTGTCGGTCGCCGCAAGCTGTGGTATTTGATCGCTGCGATTTTGGTGCTGATTTCGCTGGTCGGGCCAATGTTGCGAGGCGGTTACACCCTCGGTATCGAGTTTAAAGGTGGTAGCCAGTTCCAAATTCACACCCCGGACGGCACCCAGCGTGACACTGCACCGGCAACTGCCGCCGTAAAACAGGTACTGCCAAATAGTGTGCCGCGCGTTACTCTGGTTGGCGCAAACGACATTCAGGTACAAACAGAACAGCTGCAGAACGCGGAATCAAACGAACTCGCGCACAAACTCGCAGCCGCTTATAATGTTTCTGAAAAAGAAGTAACCTCGTCATTTATTGGCGCGGTTTGGGGACAAGACGTTACCCGACAGGCTGTTATCGCGCTTGGTGTGTTCCTTGTGTTTGCAGCCGTAGTGATGGCACTTTACTTCCGTACCTGGAAAATGTCGTTGGCCGCAATTATCGCGCTTCTCCACGACCTTGTTATCACCGCCGGAGTCTACGGTATTACCGGTTTTGAGATCACCCCGGCCGCGATGATCGGGTTCCTCACAATCCTCGGTTACTCGTTGTATGACACCGTGGTGGTCTTTGACAAGATTCGTGAAAACACCAAACCGGAAGAGATGGAGGGCCGCCGCACGTTCCCAGAGGCGGTAAACCTTGCCGTAAACCAAACCCTGGTGCGTTCTATCAACACTTCGGTTGTGGCGCTTTTGCCGGTAGGTTCGATTCTATTTATCGGTGCGTTTGTGCTCGGCGCTGGTACCCTGCGCGACATTTCGCTCGCGCTGTTTATCGGTATTCTCGTCGGTGCATACTCGACAATTTTCGTTGCCGCCCCGGTCTATGCGCAACTGCGCGGATCAGAGCCGGCAATTAAAAAAGCCGACAAGGCACTGCTCGAAACTCGCGCAGCAGAAACAGGAGAGTCTACTGCAAAAACTCCTAAGAATGTAGAGAAAACAGCAGCTTAACCTGGCATCTAGCAAATCGGGGTTGTGTCGTAAGGCGCAGCCCTGATTTGTTTTTAACCCGCACAAAACCAAAATAGGTAAGCAAAACCGCAATTACAACAGACGAGGAACACGCACAAAACCGCAATTTTTCCAAAAACTAAAAATAAAAGTATTTAACCAGAACTGCAACAAATAAGGCTAAAAAAGCTACCAGTAAACCGCGCAAATAAAACTGTAACAGTGCGATAACAACCCGACTGTCAATTTTTGTAGCGAGGAAAAAAGGTATATGATTGAGCAATAACTAAAGCGTTAGGAGGTTCGCGATGAATATCACGTCATCTTACGGCACAAACTCACTGTTGCGTTTCGTGCCCCGCGTATTTTCACGCTCAAACGTGCCCGACAGTGTCGAAAAACTCATGCGCACAGTGCGCGAACACCACCCGAAAGCAGACCTCGGAATGGTGCAGCGCGCTTACCAAGTTGCTGAAAAATGTCACCGCGGGCAAATGCGTAAAAGCGGCGAACCCTACATTACCCATCCCGTAGCTGTCTCGCAAATTCTTGCCGAACTCGGAGTTGCGCCCATGGTCGTTGCGGCAGGCCTGCTGCACGACACCGTCGAAGACACCGACTACAGTCTCGAACAGCTAGCCGCAGATTTTGGCGAAGGTGTTGCGATCCTGGTCGACGGCGTTACCAAACTCGATAAAGTAAAATACGGCGACAGCGCCCAGGCCGAAACTGTGCGCAAAATGATCGTTGCGATGACCAAAGACATTCGCGTGCTTGTGATCAAGCTCGCCGACCGGCTACACAACGCCCGCACCTGGGGTTTTATGCCTCCCGAAAAAGCGCAAGCAAAAGCGCAAGAAACTCTCGAAATTTACACCCCGTTGGCGCATCGACTTGGCATTCAGCAAATGAAAACCGAACTTGAAGATCTTTCTTTTGCTGTTTTGAAACCGAAAATTTACCGTGAAATTGAGAGCCTAGTCAGCCAGCGTAGCCCGAAACGTGACGAACTCGTTAAAAACGTGACCGAAAAAATCAAAGAAGACCTGGTCAAAAACAAAATTAAAGGCACCGTGAGCGGGCGGCCGAAAGAAATTTACTCTATTTACCAAAAAATGGTGGTGCGCGGGCACGAATTTAACGATATTTATGACCTGGTCGGCATTCGGGTGATCGTTGAAAGTATCCGTGATTGTTATGCTGTGCTCGGGTCTGTGCACGCACGTTGGACGCCACTGCCGGGGCGCTTTAAAGACTACATTGCATCGCCGAAATTTAACCTTTATCAATCGCTGCACACAACCGTTTTTGGGCCGGACAATAAAGCCTTTGAAATTCAGGTGCGTACCTATGATATGCATCGGCGGGCGGAATACGGCGTTGCCGCGCACTGGAAATACAAAGCCGGAGACACCGGCAAAGGCGCGGGTAGCGGAATTAGCGAAAAAACCGGCCAAGAGCAGGAAATGGCTTGGCTTTCGCATATCCACGATTGGCAGGCTGAAACTGACGATCCGGGCGAGTTTTTGGACGCGTTGCGATTTGAAATTGGCGCGAAAGAAATGTATGTTTTTACTCCGAAAGGGCGTGTGATCGGTCTGCCTGCAGGAGGTACCCCGGTCGATTTTGCCTATGCGGTGCACACCGAAGTTGGGCATCGCACAATGGGGGCGCGGGTCAACGGGCGGATGGTGTCGCTCAATACCGAGCTGAAAAACGGTGACGTGGTCGAGATTTTCACCTCAAACGACCCAAATGCCGGGCCAAAACAGAACTGGCTCAACTTTATAAAAAGCAAACGGGCGCACAATAAAATTCGCCAGTATTTTACTAAAGAGCGTCGTGCTGACGCGGCTGAAGCCGGTAAAGAAGAGCTGGTGCGTGAGCTGCGTCGTCAACAGCTGCCGCTGCATAAAGTGATGCAATCTGACGCCTTGCAGCAACTTGCGTTGCAACTGCAATATCCGGACATTAATGGGCTGTTTGCCGGGGTTGGCGAGAATCAGGTTTCGGCAAAATCTGTGGTCGAAAAAATGCGGATCGCAATTTCCGAAAGCGAAGAAGACGCTGCAAAGGCAGTGGACGAGACGCTGGCTAAGCCGTCCACACACAAGCCAAAAGCAAACGGCGACTGTGCGATTCATGTTAAAGGTATAGATGATGTGCCGGTGAAACTCTCGCGTTGTTGTACACCTGTGCCGGGTGATGGCGTGCGTGGGTTTATTACGCGAGGGCAGGGAGTTTCAGTGCACCGCACCGACTGTAAAAACTTTGTGGCCCTGGAAAAAGGCCAGCCGGAACGTCTGATCGATGTCGAATGGGCGCCTACCAGCAGGAGTGTGTTCCTGGTGAACATTAAGGTTGAGGCGCTGGATCGGGCAGGTCTGCTGTCGGACATGACGCGTGCGCTCTCTGACTGCCATGTAAATCTGGTGTCGGCTACGTTGGCCACCTCGAGCAACCGCATTGCGACCAGCTCGTTTTCTTTTGAAATGGCTAATGCGACCCATTTGGAGCGGGTTTTGAACGCGGTGCGCAAGATTGATGGCGTTTATGACGTGTATCGGGTGAACGCCGGGTAGGCTTGTGGCTAGAGCGGACTTGTGTTGAGCTCGCGCCGTCTCGACCTAACCCGTTAGCGTTATTGGCGGAAGCCTCCCGACCCCGGCGACCCGCCTAGGCCAGAGGTGTTGTTTGAAACAGGTTTGCGTATTGTGGCCAAAGCTGGGCTGCCCGGGTGAGTGCGCGATGTTTGTAGGGTACGCTGCGAAGGCGTAGATGTTGCAGCACACTGGTGGGGGTGAGGCCTGGCAGAGTCGCGAGAAAACGGCAAGCTGCACGCAACTGTGGTGTAAAATTTGAACTGCTCAGCAGCAGATCGCTAATCGTGCGCAGCGGTGTTGTGATTCGCTGTTCGTTGATTTTACACACATCATTGCCCTGCAGGCGTTTATTGAATATGTGCAAGGTTACGATCGGGCTGGTTGAGTCGCTGTCACTGAGTTTACGTGTGTGCCCCTGGTTGCATTGAATCAGATGTTGATTTTCGCAGGTTTTTGCACCCCAAACCCAGGCGGCGCTTTCTTGCACGAGGGTGGTTTGTTCTGGGATTAGCGCCTGTAAAATGGCGGCGCGCAGGATTGGCGTGTCTTTCCAGGTGACGCCGCGTACGCCGGGACCGCAGCGTTCGACGGTGCCGCGGGAGATCATACCTGCGAGCACTGGGTGCGGCATCTGGTTTAGGTGGATTACTTCTGCTGTTTTAGTTTCGAAAGTCATAGATTAGAGTATTGCACCTTTTGCAAATGATTTCCAGCGGCTTTTTAAAATATGTGGATAACTCGCTTGTTTATGTTTTACTGTGGATAAAACCCTGTGGATAACTCGCCTGTGGAAAAATCTTTGTGGATAATTTGCTAGCGCGTAAGTCGCCTGTGGATAACTTTTGCATATTCCCGGGTACAAAAAGGTCTGCGCAAGCCGCAAAATGCAAACTTGCACAGACCTTAATTGCTAACACAGCCAAAACACGCCACGAACCTGCGGTTCCATTAACCAGAAGACTTAGCAGGCTCGATCAGCAAGCCTTTAGCTCTTAGTTTCCTAGAGCAGCAAGCCATGCACGCTGCGCCTGCAGTGCCTCTTCCAGCTCGGCCTTTTTCTTTGCGTCGCTAGTTTCGGCAAGCTCTTTTTCGAGTTTTTCGAGAGACTCTTCCAGCTGGCCTTTCAGCCCTTCGCTGCGCGCGATTGTTTCTGGGTTGGTGGCCTGCCAGTGTGCGTCTTCGAGTTCTTTTACGTGTTTTTCGATCGCACGCATGCGCCCTTCGACGGTGCTCACTTTTTCGCGCGGCACACGCCCGATTTCGTCCCAGCGAATCTGGAATTCGGTCAGCTGCGCACGAGCCGTCTTGTGGTCAGTTTCTTTCAAAAGCACTTCTGCTTCGCCCAGCAGCGCTTCTTTCTTTTCGAGGTTGCCCTGGAATTCTTCGTCGATTGCTGCCTGTTCGCTGGCGCGGGCACCGTAGAGCACGTCACCAGCGGCTTTGAATCGCGCCCAGAGCGCATCGTCAATTTTACGGCTGCTGCGGCCTGCGGTTTTCCACTCGTCCAACAGTTTGCGGTAAGATCCAATTGCGTCCGCACCCTGGTCTGCGAGCTTTTCAGCAGCGGTGATCAGGCGTTCTTTCTGGTCTTTTACGGCCTTGTTGCGCGCATCAAGTTCGGCAAAGTAGCGGCGACGGCCGTCTTCAAAAGTGTTACGGGCGGTGCGGAACCGCTTCCAGAGTGCGTCTGCCTGTGATTTTGGCAGGTGTGGCCCGGTGCGCTGCTCGTTCTGCCATTTTTCAAACAGTTCGGTGAAAGCTTGGCCGCTTTCTTTCCAGCGGATTTTTTCTTTTGGCTGGGCAACGATCGCTTCGGCTTCGGCAACGATTGCTTCGCGGGCGGCGAGTGCTTTTTCTTTGGCTTCTTCACGCTCTGCTTTTTGAGTTTCGGCAAATTCGTTTGCTTTTTCGCTCAGGGCTGCGACGCGCTCGCGCAGGGTTTGCAGGTCGCCAACGGCAGCAGGTTCTGCAACTTGCTCGGCGAGTTTGGCAACGGATTCGGTTATTTGCAAGTTTGCGGTGCCGCGGGCGATGCGCGCTTCGAGCAGGCTGGTCTGAGTTTCCAAGTCGTCATATTTGTGACCGTAGTATGCGAGTGCTTCTTCCGGGGTACCGTCTGGATACTGGCCGACAGTGCGTTCGGTGCCGTTGTCGGTTACATATACTGTGCCGTCCGCGTCGACGCGGCCCCCGTCTTGCGGGTTGTTTTTTGCAGTCACCGTGCTTGCTCTTTCGTGCTTGTTTTTCGCGTTTGCGAAAACGGGTTTAGTCTGCTTGCGCAGAAAAAGGTACATATTAACTATAGCGACTTTTGCCTGGTTTTTCTCTTGGAGGGCGTGTTTTCGATAGTATCGTTATATGACCTTAACCGAAGTTTTGCAATCTGATGCCTCGCAGCAGACTCCTTTGGCGGTGCGGATGCGGCCTCGTTCGCTTGATGAGGTGATGGGTCAGCGGCATCTTTTGCGGCCTGGGTCGCCTTTGCGGCAGTTGGCGCAGGCTGGTGCGCGGCCGGTTTCGGTGATTTTGTGGGGTCCGCCGGGCACGGGTAAGACGACGATTGCGCAGGCTTTGGCGCAGGGTAGCGGCAGGCGGTTTGTTGAGCTTTCGGCGATTACGGCTGGGATTCGTGATGTGCGTGAGGTGATGGATCGGGCGGTGAAGCAGCGGGATTTGTTTGGTGAGCAGACGGTGCTGTTTTTGGATGAAATTCACAGGTTTTCGAAGGCGCAGCAGGATGCGCTTTTGCCGGGGGTTGAAAACGGCTGGGTTACTTTGGTTGCTGCGACCACGGAGAATCCGTCTTTTTCGGTGATTTCGCCGCTTTTGTCGCGTTCTTTGCAGCTTACTTTGCAGCCGCTTGATGATGATGATGTGGCGGTTTTGGTGGATCGTGCGGTGGCGGATGTGCGCGGTTTGGCGGGCCGGGTTGTTTTGGACGGCGCGGCGCGGGATGCTTTGGTGCGTTTGGCGTCGGGGGACGCTCGGCGGGCTTTGACTGCTTTGGAGGCGGTGTCGAGTATTGCTTTGGCACAGGGCTCTGGCGGCTCTGGTGCCGTGGCAGATGGCGAGGATAGGTCTGGTTTCGATGAGGGGGCCGGTTCTGATGCTTGTTTTGATGATTTTGATGGAAAGGCCGGGGAAGCATCTGGTTCGGTTTCGGGGGCCGAATCTGCTGCTGTGTCTGGTAAAGAGGGGAGTGGGCTGGGCAAAACCGGTAAAAAATATGGCGACTCGGGTGAGGCTGCTGCGGAACCGGTTTTGGTGACTGCGGAGTTGGTTGAGCAGGCGGTTGATAGGGCGATTTTGCGCTATGATCGGGACGGTGATCAGCACTATGATGTGATTAGTGCGTTTATTAAGTCGATTCGGGGTTCGAATCCTGATGCGGCGCTACACTATTTGGCGCGGATGATTGAGGGCGGGGAAGATGCCCGGTTTATTGCGAGGCGTTTGATGGTGCATGCAGCTGAGGATATTGGGATGGCTGATCCGCAGGCTTTGGTTGTGGCGACTGCGGCGGCGCAGGCGACGCAGTTGATTGGACTGCCTGAGGCGCGGTTGCCCTTGGCTGAGGCGACGGTTTATTTGGCTTGTGCGCCGAAGTCGGGGGCGATTATTGCGGGGATTGATGCGGCGATTGCAGATGTGCGTGCGGGTAAATCGGGGGTTGTGCCGTTGCATTTGCGGGATTCGCACTATCCCGGGGCGAAGGCTATGGGGCACGGAAAGAATTATCGTTATCCGCATAATGATAGCAGGGGTGTTTTAACGCAGCAGTATTTGCCTGATGGTTTGCGGGGTGTGCAGTATTATCAGCCGACCGGTCATGGTAATGAAGCTGCTGTGAGTGAACGTTTGCGGATTATCCGCGATATTACGGGGCCTTAGTTTGGCAAGTTTCGTGTGGATTTTTTTCCGCCTGCTTTTAAGCTGTTGTTGGGTATGTTGTCTGATGTGATTTAGGCGACTTTTTGGCGTTACTGGTCTTAGTGAGTCTGTGAAGTTTCACGGGTAAATGGTTTGCCCGCAGCTAGTGCGAAAATCCCAGCTAAAATCGATCCTAGCTGGGATTTTCGCATCGCGGCGGCGGGGGTTTAGCCTAGCGCTGGTGAGACGATTTCGCGCACGAAATATTCGTGCCAGCGGGTGTCATCGGTCATTTCCGGGTGGAAAGATATCCCCAGCAGGTTGCCTTGACGTGCGGCAACGATTTTGCCGTTGTGTTCTGCGAGCACGGTCGCGTTTTTGCCCGCTTTGGTAATAATCGGTGCGCGGATAAACACTGCTTTGCTGTCTGGCATGTTTAGCGCTGGTACATCGAGCAGGCACTCAAATGAGTCGAGCTGACTGCCGAAAGCGTTGCGCTGCACGACCACGTCTAAGCCGCCCAGGGTTTCTTGACCTGGTGCGGTGTCGCTGATTTCGTCTGCGAGCATAATCAGCCCGGCGCAGGTGCCAAATACTGGCAGGCCGGCTTTAATTTTTTCGCGCAAAATATCGCGCAGGCCGAAAATGCGGCAGAGTTTATCCATTACGCTGGATTCGCCCCCCGGAATCACCAGTGCTTGCACGCTGTCGAGGTCAGCTACGGTGCGCACATGCACGACCTGGCAGCCGACCTTTTCGAGCATAGCGGCGTGCTCGCGTACATTTCCCTGTAGCGCGAGTACCCCGACAGTAATTTTTTGCGACAAGTTTACCAGCCGCGCTCAGCGAGCTTGTGCGGAGCAGGCAGGTCTGCCACGTTGATGCCAACCATGGCTTCGCCCAGGCCGCGTGAAACTTCAGCGATAACTTTTGCGTCGTTAAACTGCGCGGTTGCCTTTACAATTGCTTCTGCGCGTGCTTTCGGGTTGCCAGACTTAAAGATGCCGGAGCCGACAAACACGCCGTCTGCGCCCAGCTGCATCATCATTGCAGCGTCTGCCGGGGTGGCCACGCCGCCTGCAACAAACAGCACAACAGGGAGTTTCCCGGTGTTAGCGATTTCTTCAACAAGGGCATAAGGCGCCTGCAGTTCTTTTGCGGCAACATAGAGTTCGTCGCGTGAGAGTGCCTGCAGCTGGCGGATTTCCGCGTT
>JAUNHM010000054.1 GCA_030523945.1 Microbacteriaceae bacterium | reverse complement strand
TCGCCGCTCCGTTGCCACCTGGGCCCAAAACAGGCTTGCGCAGCTTGTGTAAAACATCTAATTTGTGCAGTTAAGCTTGCTGTTTGTTTCTCCAGCAAAAGTGCGGGGTTTTGCGGTAGAATTTTGTTGAGATGAAGAAACCGCCACGACAAAAAAATCCTGAGGCAAGAATGCGCCTCGGGCAGCACCTTGTCGAGTTGCGCAAGCGGCTAATTATTTGCGCGGCGACGGTTGCTGTTGCCGCGATCGGTGGCTGGTTTTTGTCCGATATGGTGTGGGATTTTTTGCGCGCCCCGGTGGCCGAGATTGCCCGCACTTCCGGCCGCAACGCCCAGATCACTTTTTCTGATGTGACCTCTTCTTTCGATCTGAAAATTAAGGTTTCGATTTTTATCGCGATCGTTTTGGGCAGTCCTGTCTGGTTTTATCAGATTTGGGCATTTTTAGCTCCCGGTTTGAAAAGGCGCGAAAAACTGCTCGGGGTTGGGTTTTTGGCCGCTGCGGTGCCGCTGTTTCTGGTGGGTTGTTATGCTGGCTGGTGGGTTTTGCCAAATATTGTGCACTTGCTCACAGGGTTTAGTTCGGCGCAGGACGCGCTGCTTTTGGACGCCCGCCAGTATCTTGATTTTGCGACAAAACTGATGTTTGCGATCGGGATCGGTTTTGTTTTGCCAGTTTTGGTGGTTTTGCTCAATTTTGCCGGGGTGCTTTCGGCGCAGGCGATTTTGCGCAGTTGGCGGATTGCGATTATTGCGATTGTGGTGTTTGCTGCGGCGACCACCCCTGCGGCCGAGGTGATGACGATGTTTTTCCTGGCTGTGCCGATGATTTTTCTCTATTTTTTGGCGGCTTTTATCGCCTGGTTGCATGATCGGCGAAAGGCGAAAATTTTGCGGGTTGAGTTAGCAGAATACGAGGATAGATAATGGGTGCGGCGCTTGATTCTTTCCAAAAGCAGCTTGGTTATCAGCTGGATCCTTTCCAGATTGCTGCCTGTGAATGTTTGGAAAGTAACCGTTCGGTTTTGGTTGCGGCTCCGACCGGTTCTGGCAAGACGACGATTGCCGAGTTTGCGGTTGCTTTGGCCAGGCGCGAGAGTGACCGGCAGGTGATTTATACGGCTCCGATTAAGGCGCTTTCGAACCAGAAATATGCGGAACTTTGCGGGGTTTATGGCAAGGATCAGGTGGGGCTTTTAACGGGGGATGTGACGCTGAACGCGGATGCGCCGATTCGGGTGATGACGACCGAGGTTTTGCGTAATATTATTTATGCGACGCCTGAGCGGTTGGCTGATTTGGCGTTTGTGATTTTGGACGAGGTGCATTTTTTGGGCGACCAGTTTCGGGGGCCTGTGTGGGAAGAAATTTTGTTGCATTTGCCGCAGCATATTGCGGTTGTGGGGCTTTCAGCCACGGTTTCTAACGCGGAGGAGTTGGGGGACTGGATCCATACTGTGCGCGGCGATACCGAGGTGATTATTTCGGAACGGCGTCCGGTGCCGCTTTACCAGCATGTTTTGACGCCGGATTCGCTGCTGCCTTTGCATGTGCGGGGCGAGTTTAACCGCGAACTTTTGAGTTTGAAAAGTGGACGCAGTAGGGCGCGGGGCAGGCAGCCCGGGCGCAAGCGGGTGTCGCGTGCCGATATTGTGCAGTCGCTTGATGAGACGGGTTTGACGCCGGCGATTGTGTTTATTTTTAGCCGGAATGGCTGTGATCAGGCGGTTTCGCAGTGTTTGTTTGAGGGATTGTCTTTGACCACGATGGAGGAGCGGCGCCAGATTCGGCGGGTGGGCGAGGCTGCTGTGGCCGGTTTGAGTTCGGAGGATCAGCGGGTTTTGCGGGTGCGTACTTGGTTGCGTGGTTTGGAGTGGGGGATTGCTGCGCATCATGCGGGCATGTTGCCGGCGATGAAGACGGCGGTTGAGCAGCTTTTTCAGCAGCGGCTGGTGAAGATTGTGTTTGCGACGGAGACTTTGGCTTTGGGGATTAATATGCCGGCGAAGGCGGTTGCGATTGAGAAGCTGGTGAAGTTTAATGGCGAGTCGCGGGTGCCCTTGAGCAGCGGTGAATATACGCAGTTGACGGGGCGTGCGGGGCGCCGCGGAATCGATACTGAGGGTCACGCGGTGGTTGTGTGGGAAGACGGGATTGATCTGGATACGCTGGAGGGTCTGGCGGGGAATCGTTCTTATCCGGTGATGTCGAGTTTTAAGCCGACCTATAATATGGCGGTGAATTTGTTGCAGACGCGTTCGGTGGGGCAGGTGCGCAGCACGCTAGAGCGGTCTTTTGCGCAGTTTCAGGCGGACCGGGCTGTGGTTGATGTGGCCAATGAGGTGGCTAGTGCGAAGCGTTCTTTGGCTAGTTATGAGCGGGCTATTGCTGCTGCGAAGTCACAGTCGGAGGCTGCTAGGTGGCGTGAGCGGGCGAAGGTTTTGCGCAAGAAGACGAGCGGCATGGAGCAGAAGATGCGTCGCCAGCTGGGTTCGATTGCGCGTGATTTTGGGCGTGTGGTTGATGTTTTGCAGGCGCGTGGCTATTTGCGTCAGGCGGCGATTTCTGGTGCTGGTGATGACGACGTGCTACGTCCGACGGCGTGGGGGCGCGGTTTGAAGCACGTTTATGGCGAGCGGGCGCTGCTTGTTTTGGAGTGTTTGCGTGCCGGGGTGTGGCATAGTTTGACTGAGCAGGAGTTGGCTGCAATTATCGGTATGCTGACTTTTGAGCCGCGGCGTGAGACCGGGTTTGGCGGGCATCAGCTGGGTAAGGTTTGGCGGCAGGCGCGCGATAAGACGATGCAGATTTGGGCGCAGCTTGACGAGGTGGAGTTTCGGGCGGGGCTGCCGCGCACGGCGATGCCGCAGGATTACACTGCTTGGGCGATGCATGATTGGGCGCAGCACCATCCTTTGGGTGATATTTTGCAGGGGAGCGGGATCGGTGCCGGTGATTTTATTCGCTGGGTGAAGCAGACTGCTGATTTGCTGAACCAGATTGCTTTTGCGGCGCAGAGTTTGGAGCGCAGTCTTGAAGCGGATAGTTTAAATGTCTCTAAAGTAGATAATTTAGGTGTCGGTGAAAAACTGCAAAATGAGACTGAAAACGGAGCCGAACACGGGACTAAAAGTAGCGCTGATGGCGATGCTGAAGAATCTGTTAAAAACGCGGCTGATAGTGAAAACGATATGCGCGGGGTGATTGCGATTGGCGCGCTCGCAGCCGGGGCGCGGCGCTTGATTATGCACGGTATTGTTGAAAGTTCTGTGAGCTAAAATGTTTACCCGGCACAGGTGGGGGCGCTTTCTGGCGCGGCTGATGGCGGCGGCAGGCGGCGGGTTTTTGCTCGACTGTGCGCTGCCCCAGCTGGCGCTGTGGCCGCTGGCACCTGTCGCGATTGTGCTGATAGTCGCGAGTGCCTGGGGCGCCCGCCTGCCGCTAGCAGCGCTCACCGGCGCGGTAGCAGGTGCGGCTTTCTGGCTGCCGCACCTGCTCTGGTCTACGCTCTATCTTGGGCCGGTGCCGTGGCTGGCGTTGAGCGGTGCGATGATCGCCTGGTTTGCGCTTTGTTCTGCACTCATAGCCCTCACCCCGCGCCGGGTTGAGCGCTGCCTGCTGCCGCTGTTTGCGGCAGCTGCCGCCCGCCGCGCCAGGTGTGGTTTGTTTTTGTCTACTCCGCAGACAAAAACAAACCACGCGCAGAATCCGGGGCCTGCCCCGGATTCTGCCGAAAGCGCCCCCTCCTGTGCCGGCCGAAAATTGTCTACTGTGTATATAATTTCTGCGGCGCAGTCTTTTGTTGTCGCAGGGCTGTGGATCGCGCGCGAACTTTTGCAAATATCTTGGCCTTACGGCGGTTTTGCCTGGGGCCGAATGGCTGCCACCCAGGCTAATTCGCCGCTGCTGCAGGCGGTTTCCTGGTTTGGGGTGGCAGGGCTCGGGCTTTTCCTGGTGTTTTTTAGTGTTTTGCCTTTTGCCGTGTTTATGAACCTGCGCGCTTTGCGATCCGGCACACAAACCGAGCCTTCAGGTCACCAAGCGGACCAGGCAAAAACCCAAAAAACCGCACCAAACACGATAAAAAACCGCGCGCAACCTGCCGGCCAAGACGCGAGCCGATTTTCATTCCAAAAAAACAAAAAACCGCTCTGTGTTGCAGCCGGCATTTCCCTGGCAGGTTTTGCGCTGCTCGCCCTACTGCCGGCATTTCCGCTGCAAAAAACCGGGCAATTGCGTGTCGCTGGAGTGCAGGGCAACGCGATGGCCGGCATTTTCCACGACCGCGAAAACGGTTCGGTTTTTCAGGCCCACCTTGCCGAAACCGAAAAAATGCTTGACGCGCTAGAAAAACGCGGCCAAAAAACAGACCTGATCGTCTGGCCAGAAAACTCCGCTGAGTATGATCTTGCCGGCAACTACAATCGTCGCGCCCTTATCGCTGCCGCCGCAAAACGCGCAGGCGCCCCCGTGCTCGCAGGCAGCGTGCTCCCGCCAGAGGCGCCAGAAAACCCGGGCGACACGCGCCAAACCGCATACAATTCCGCCCTCGCCATCGGCTCCCAGGGTGAAATTCTTGCCCGCTACGACAAACTCTATCCGGTGCCGTTTGCCGAATACATGCCAAATCGCGATTTTTTCCACGCTCTCGTGCCCGACCTGGTCGATCTGGTGCGGCTCGACTATCTGCCTGGCAAACGCCCGGCTGCCGTAAATCTTGCAAACAGCAGCCTCGGCCTCGCCATCTGCTTCGACATTACTTTTGACCGGCAAACATCCCAGCTGATGCGCGAAAACGCTGCCGCAATCTTCGTGCTCAGCAACAACGCCGACTTTGGCACAACCGATGAAAGCGCCCAGCAACTCGCCCTCACCAAGCTGCAAGCTGTGAGCGCCGGGCGCGCCCTCGTTAATGTCAGCACCGTCGGCACCAGCGAAATTATCGCCCCAGACGGCTCAGAGCTTGCCAGCACACCCGCCCACAGACCAGGTTTTGTTTACGCTGAAATTCCGCTAATTTCCGGCCACACCCCGGCCACAATCGCCGGAAACTGGTTCGCAGGAGCATGGATTGCGGTCAGTGCGGCGCTGCTTTGCGGTTTCTTTCAGGTCTATCGGCTATTCTTAAAATAGATTTGTGTTTATCAAAGGAGTAATAATGAACCCACTTGCAGCAGGCAGCCTCGAAGGTAAGCGTGTTTTGGTCACCGGCTCGTCGCGCGGCGTTGGCGCCGATACCGTCACCTATTTCGCTAAGGCGGGCGCAGATGTCGTTATCAACTATCGCAACAAAGCCGCACGCGCCGACAAACTTGCAGCAGATCTGCGCGAACTCGGGGTGCGGGCGCTGGTGCAGGGGGCAGACCTGACCGACGGGCCGAGCCTGCGGGCAATGGCAGATGCGGTGCGCGCAGAATACGGCGGCCTCGACATTCTTGTGATGAACGCTTCCGGTGGCATGGAGCGCGGCATGGCTGAAGATTACGCGATGCAGCTCAACCGTGACGCGCAGGTGCGCCTGCTCGAAACTTTTGTGCCGCTTTTGAGTGAGGGCGGTCGCGTCGTGTTTGTCACCAGCCACCAGGCACACTTTATTAACACCACCCCGACCATGCCAGAATACGAGCCGGTTGCCCGTTCAAAGCGTGCCGGCGAAGACGAACTGCGCAAGCGCATTCCTGCCCTAAAAGAGCAGGGCATCGATTTGGTGGTTGTTTCCGGCGACATGATCGAGGGTACTATTACTGCGACCCTTTTGGAGCGTGCAAACCCGGGTGCGATCGAGGCGCGTCGCGAGGGCGCAGGCAAACTTTACAACGTGGCCGAGTTCGCGGCAGAGGTTGCTTTGGCAGCGGTCGAGCCGGTGCCGGCAGACAATACCCGCTTGGTTGGTGACGTCAGCGATTTTAACCCGCTCGACTAGGCAGCGCGTTTTGAGGTTAAAACTGGAGGGTTATGCGCTGTCCGTTTTGTAAACACCCGGATTCGCGGGTGATCGATTCGCGCAACGCCGACGAAGGGCTGGTTATTCGCCGTCGCCGGCAGTGTCCGACCTGCGGTGAGCGTTTTTCTACCACGGAAACCGCCAGCCTCACCGTGATTAAGCGCGGTGGCGCTTTCGAGCCGTTTAGTCGGCAAAAAGTTGTTAGCGGAGTGCGTAAAGCATGTCATGGCAGGCCGGTGAGTGACGCAGACCTGGCGCTTTTGGCGCAGCAGGTAGAAGACGTGTTGCGGGCGGGCGGTTCTGCCCATATCGATGCGGGGGAGATCGGCCGGGCAGTTTTGCCGTTTTTGCGGCAGCTCGATCAGGTCGCCTACCTGCGTTTTGCGAGCGTGTATCGCGATTTTGCCTCGCTGAACGATTTTGAAGATGAAATTCGGGCGCTGCGTGCGGAAACCGAGAAGCAAGAAACCGAGGAAGAAAATGTATAAGTTCTTTTTTAACAGTGTGCTCCGCCGTATGGATCCGGAAAAAGCCCACAATCTAGCAGCAAAAGTTATCCAAAAACTGCCTGCTTTTGAGGGGATTTTGCGCCGGTTTACCGCGCCGTCAAAGCAGTTGCGGGTGCGTGCGCTCGGTCAGGTTTTCCCGTCACCTTTCGGGCTTGCGGCTGGTTTTGACAAGAACGCTGAAGAAATCACCGGTCTTGGGCTGCTCGGTTTTGGGCACGTTGAGGTGGGCACGCTCACCAAACACGCCCAGCCTGGCAACGAAAAACCGCGCGCGTTTCGGCTCGTGGCAGACCGGGCGCTCATCAACCGCATGGGTTTTAACAATGACGGCACCGCCGCTGCAGTGCCGCGCATTGCTGAGGCGCGTTCGCACAAAAATCGCCCGGTGATCGGCGTAAACATTGGTAAAAGCAAAATTACCCCGGTGGAAGAGGCTGTGGCGGACTATGTTGATTCTGCCAAGCGGGTGGCTAATATCGCCGACTATATTGCGGTAAATGTGAGCTCGCCAAATACGCCGGGCCTGCGCGGCTTGCAAGAGCTTGAAATGCTGGAACCGCTGCTTGCGGCTGTGCGCGAGACGGCCGGAAATACTCCGGTTTTGGTAAAAATCGCACCGGATCTGGACGATGAGCAAATCGACGGAATCGTTGAGCTGGCTGTGCGACTAAAACTCGCCGGCATCATCGCAAACAACACCACAATTACTCGCGAAGGGCTCAAAACCGATCTGCTCACTGTTTTTGCCCACGGCGCAGGCGGGCTTTCTGGCGCCCCTTTGAAACACCGCTCGCTAGAAATCTTGCGTCGGATCCGCCAGAGCACGCCGAGCGATTTCACCGTGATTTCGGTCGGTGGGGTAGAAACCGGCGCGGACGTGCTCGACCGGCTTGCCGCTGGCGCAGACCTGGTGCAGGGCCTCACCGGATTCATTTATGAGGGGCCTTTCTGGGCACACCGCATCAACAAACACCTGGTGCGTGCCGGCTGGCGCGGTAACGCAGCCTAGTCCTAGCTGCACCGCGCTTCCACCAGCGCAAAAACGAAAAGCGTTCCGAGTGAGAAAATCCCGGAACGCTTTTTCGCATTCAAAACCAGCAGACACAGCCGGCTTGGTTACTTGTGTCCAAACCAGCATTTTTACCGGCCAGACTAAAAGAGTGCCTGCAGACTATTTAATTTTAGCGCCGCGACGCACCTGCGGTTTCGGCAGTCGCAGCATCCGCATCTGCAGCGCCCGCATAATCGCATAAAAACGCCAACCGCGCTGCAAATCCTCCCCAAATTTCGCGGTCAAACGGCGTTTCAAAGCCCACACAATCAGCAAAGAATCCGCCACAATCAGCGCAAAAACCGCAAGCATACTCAGCGAAGCCAGGCTCGCAACTTCATAAGACGGCAAAAACGTCAGCAGCACGATAACAAACATAATTGGCAGCATAAATTCGCCCACACTCCAGCGAGAGTCAATATAGTCGCGCACAAAACGTCGCTGCGGACCTTTGTCGCGCGCCAGCAGATAGCGTTCGTCGCCGTTCATCTGCCCCTCACGAATTTTCGCATTTTTCTCCCGCATCTCCGCGCGCAGCTGGCGTCGCGCTTCTTTCGTGGTGTCGCCAACTAGCGGCCTGGCTCGGCGCGCCTGGGCCTCTTTGCGGGTCGGGGTCGGCTTGCCTTTGCCCGGGTTGCTGCCTTTTTCGGTTTCGTTTGCGTCCGCCACCGTTTCAGCCACCTGATCTGCCGCTTTTTTTGCCATTACCGCACCACTCCTGCTTAAGTTCGTAAAATTGTAAAAAATATTCGCGCCAATTCTAAAAAGAAATTTTACCCGCCACAAAAATGCGCGGACACAAAAATACGCTTATTTCTTAAGTCTACCGAAAATTCTCATTTTTACCGCAGCAAAACCGCGTAAAATAGATAGAGATTAAGAATATAGAAAATTTGCGAAAGGAGCGAAATGTCTGAAACGACTATGCCGGCACATCAGGTGCTGCTCACCGACGCTGCCCGCGATAAGGTAAGAAATCTGCTTGAGCAGGAGGGGCGCGAAGATTTGCGTCTGCGTATTGCTGTGCAGCCGGGGGGCTGTTCGGGTCTGATCTACCAGCTTTATTTCGACGAACGGGTGCTCGACAACGACGCAATTGTCGATTATAGCGGGGTAGAGGTGATCGTCGACCAGATGAGCATTCCTTATCTAAACGGTGCGACTATCAGTTTTGAAGACACGATTGAAAAGCAGGGTTTTACTATTGACAACCCGAACGCGCAGGGGAGTTGCGCCTGCGGCGATAGTTTTAGCTAGGTTTAAACGGGTTAGTTAAGTTTCGTAAAATTTTTTTTGCTTGTAAATCCGCGGAAATTTCGGGTTTTGTCTCGGCGTGTGTCCTGAGAGTTACCTGAAACCCGCTAGACTATTTATGTAGTAATCAGGTTTTTTGTCTGTAGTCTCAGTTGACCGGAAAGGTTTGCAGTGCGTTTGACTAAGCGTCATCAAAAAGGGGCAGCCCTCGCCGCGCTAGTGGCGATGTTTGGGCTAGCCGGATGTACCCCAGCGGAACAAAAGGGCTTTTTGCCTGAGGGTTCAGAGGGTGCGACCAACCACACCGACAGCATTACTGGCTTGTGGGTGACTTCGTGGATCGTGCTTTTGGTTGTGGGTGTTGTGGCATGGGTGCTGATTTTGTGGGCAGCAGTTGCATACCGTCGTCGCAAGGGCGAGCAGGGTGTGCCGGTGCAGTTGCGCTACAATATGCCGATTGAAGCGCTGTTTACTGTTATTCCGATTGTGCTGATTTTGACTTTCTTTGGTTTTACCGCAAAAACTCAGGCTGCGATTGAGGCGCCGATTAAAGATCCGCAAAACCGGGTCGAGGTTATTGGTAAGCGTTGGTCGTGGGACTTTAACTACACCAACGAAGATGCACACTTTGCGGGCGTGCAGGTGCAGACTGATGCTAAGGGCTCTGCAGATCCTGCAACCATGCCGGTGCTTTACCTGCCTGTAAACAAAACCACCGAGATTAAACTCGAGTCCCGTGACGTAATCCACTCTTTCTGGGTTGTTGAGTTCCTTTATAAAAAGGACATGATTCCGGGCAAGACTAACTACATGTACTTCACCCCGACCAAAACGGGCACCTTCACTGGTAAATGTGCTGAGCTCTGTGGTGAATACCACTCGATGATGCTCTTCCAGGTTAAAGTTGTGGAGCAGGCTGAATATGACGCATACATTAAGAAACTGCGCGAGAACCCAGACAACCGCGGTCTGCTGCCTGTGAAATACAACCCAAACCAGAACCTGCCTGGCAAGTCTGGTGTTGGT
>JAUNHM010000053.1 GCA_030523945.1 Microbacteriaceae bacterium | reverse complement strand
TGAAGCCCTTAGGGTTCACATTTGGCATGCCGTAGTGGATTTCAATATCCATGCTGAGGCTTGCGGTCTTGTCTGCACGAACCTCCAACTTCGGGTTACCGTAGTTGAAACCAGCGTTACCATAACCAGCGTAGTTGATACCGCCTGGCCAGATAAGTTCGCCGGCTCCGGTCTTCTCGTCGTAGCGACCCTTACCTGCTGTCCAGGTGGCGCTGCGATCATCATTCTTCTTTACATTGTCGCCGTAACGGTAAACCAGGCTGAAGTAATCGCGAACGTAACCGCTAAGACCCCAGTTGAAGTTGATGTCGCTAATCGTTGGCTCGCATACGCCAGCTGCGGCTGGAGTTACCTCTGGTGCTGCTGGACCGTGCCAGTTAACAGCGGCTTCTTCCTCAACTACCAGACCAATGCGAGTTGGTTTGCGGTCGGTGTATGCTGGGGTTTCGCCGGTACGGGAGAGGACTGATACTTTGGTATTGCCTCTTCCTGCCGGGTGGCTGGTGTAGACTTTACCTTTTTCAGAGTCAATTGCTAGTCCAAAGGTGTTAGCATTGTTGACACCATTAATAGCAATTGCTTCATTGTAATCGTGTACGGTTTTTGCAGTCCAAGTCTTTGGCGAGATTACTGCCAGGGTGTTGTTTGCAGGGATTGCGACATAGACCTCGTGGGTAACTGGGTTTACTTCGATTTCACCACTACCCCTAAGAGACACAAAGCTGTCACCAAGGGTGTTACCCGTCTCGATGTCATAGGTGACCATGCGGGCTTCGTCTGTTCCTGGCCAACTTTCAGGGTTTGGATTACCCGTCCATTTCTTCACTACAATATGCAGAGCGCCATGAGCCTTGTCAAATGCGAGGTTACTCGGCACACCACCTAGCACACCATTGGTAAAGGTTTTCTCGCGTAAATCAAGCTTGATGTCTTCGCGCCAAGCGTTTTTGTTTAGGTCAAAAACGGTCACGAAACCTTTACTACGGTTTGCATTCGTGACAATAGTCCAAAAGTAGTTGCGGGTGCTGTCGTAAACCATTTTGTCAATCTGGTTTGACGCGAATGGGTGTGGACGAACCCCTGCTTTTGGTGGGTCAATATATGTCATTGAGTCTGGCAGGGCAATCTTTGTTCCCTTTTCCAGGGTAGTTGGATTCAGGGTGTTGATTGCGGTGCGTTCGTAAATATAGAGTTTATCGCTGGCTGAGCCTTGGACAACTCCGTTGATGCTGTGTGGAGAAGCGACCAACTTATCGATTTTTTTGACAGAGTTATCGTTTAAGTTGATGATGCTTATAGCATTGGTGCTTTTGCTGTGAACCACGAAGAGCGTGTCACCGTCGTTAGACAGCAACAGTTTTTTTGCAACGCCCTCTTCAAGGTTGATTGACTCAGCAGCCGCGGTGTTGTCTGCACTATTCAGCCAGGTAACTTTGCTGGTTTTGTCAGTTGGTTTACCTTCGCCCGAGTCTACAACATATAGGCGATTGCGCTTGGCGTCCAGTGCGACATCATCGCTTTTTTTACCGACTTCTGTTGTAGCCTGTGGGTCAAAAGTCACCTCATCGGCCTGAGCCGCTGGCGCTGTCGCCACGAACCCAACTCCAAGCGCCAACGCCACTGCGGTGAGTGCGGCAGCTATTTTTTTGCGGAATGAAAATGACATTCTGCTCCTTTCTATAGGTAACGTACCCATGCTACCGCAAATAAACAGATAAATAAAGCCCTGGGAAACAAAAATCTGATGTTTCGCGCCATTCAGCTACCCCCCCGCAAAAATCCCTGATCAAAGCCGCTTTTTATAAAACCTATTTTTTAAATAATTTTGTTGCGAGGCAGGGAAGGTTGGACGGTGCGAGCTTGTAAGCGCGATGCAGCAGTCTTATACGCTGTTTTTTGCGCTGATTCAGGCGTTTTTTGTGCTTTTCGGCTTTATTTTGTTTTTTGGTTTTTTAAGCTTTCTTACTTTCCCGGTTTTCCTTACCTGCTAGATGCTGGCATTGTTGTAGCAGGGTGTGATAACTGTTGTGCGACGGCTGTGGATAACATGTGTTTTTGCATGATAACTGTAGTGACCAAACCTGTGGAAAACTCAACTTATCCACAGATGCCAAAAATCTCCTGCACCCACCCCAAAAATCCTCTACCCTGGACACTATACGCCTTTCCGCCCCCGAGGATTTTCATGCCAAACAATCTACACAAAGAACCAACCGCAATCACCGTTATCAAAGTCAAGACTGGCACGAGTAGCGGCCGCTCGCTGAGCGTATTCGTCGACGAATCCGGTAACTTTGAATTTCAGAATAGCTATAGCCAATATTTTGTTATGGCTGCTTTTATTACCGAGACCCCAGAGGACTGTGCCACTAATATCAATCGGCTCCGATATTCGTACTTGCGCACGGATCTTTTGCCGCAGCTGCCGTTTCACGCTGTAAATAACTCAGCCATAACGCGAAAGAAATTTATTCATGCGCTGTGTGATAGAACTCATAATTGTAGGGTTGAAATTATGTACTGTGACAAGCGCTATGTACATCCGCGCGACCAAAACATAACCAATTTCTACGCACTGATCGCTGGCAGTCTAGCGCAACGCATCATGGATAAAAACCATCGTAATTATGATGAGATTATCTTTATTTTTGATACAGCCATTTCAGCTAGGGGGCAGGCCGTTTTCAAGCAGCACATCAAAGAAACACTGAAGACTAGCGGAGTCGATTGTATGATTTTGTTTTACCCAGTTAAACACGAACCGTGCGGGCAGATTGCAGACTACTATGCTTGGGCTGCATATAGATCTCTGGCTGCGCAAGATTCTAAACACTTAGACGCACTACCTCTGAAACCAAAACTTATCAATGTTTTGCGTAATAAACAGAAGATATATTGGTAAAAATTTAGGTGACCTCCCCGCCTAGCCTTGCGGCAACCCTGGGGCACTTCAGCGGGGAGGGACGTTTACCAGAGCCGAAGCTCTAGGACCGGCCGGCGATTTCAGCTATCCGAAGATGCTGACGCGGGAACGGGACATTTCAAAATAATTATAGCAGATTTTTTGACGGGGTTGTCTGGAAAATTCTCAGATTTATATGAGCCAAAGTGATTGCAGATTTGGGCGATCTATAGAGCTAGCATAGATAGAATATTGGAGCGCAATGTTTGAGTCTGTGAGATGGACGCGTAAACAGTGTAATGATGATTGTGAAGCTAGCGCGCGTACACATTCCGGGAACCCTGGCTGAAAGGCTGGGGTTCCTTGCATTTTGGGAAATGGTGTGTAGCGCGGGGTAGGCGGAGTGGGAGAAAGAGCGCGGAAAAGGGAGAAAAATGGGAAAACTGGTAAAGCATGCCTGTGGCAGGTGATAGAATAGAAGAACACGCCCAGTGCGCCACGACTCTAACCAGCCGGTTAGAGACTTTGGAGTGCAGGCAGGTGCCCGCAAATGCAGGCGCCACCCCCCTTTAGAGAACAGGTATCTATCAATGGATCACGCATGAACGGTTCACGATGAGTTCCGTCAATAGAAGATAAAGGTTCTCGCCTGTATGCGGCGAGAGCCCAGACAGGAGAAAAGTGGCTAACCCACGAGTACACGAAATTGCGACCGAGCTAGGGCTTGAAAGCAAAGACGTGCTTGCCAAACTAAAAGAAATGGGCGAGTTCGTCAAATCACCATCATCGAGCGTTGCCCCGCCAGTCGCGCGCAAAGTAAAAAACGCGCTCGCCGCCGCAGCCAAAGCCGCAGGCGGTCAGACAGAACCGGCAAAAACCGAGCAGGCACCAGGCAAACCAGCCGAAACTAAACCGGCAGCAGCAAAGCCAGCTGCAAAAACGCCAGCTAAGCCGGCCGGCAAACCAGCCGCAAAAGACGCAGAAAAACCTGCCGAAAAAGCAGACAAACCGGGCAGTGCAGCAGGCAAAACCGCACCAAAACCGGCCAGCAAAGCCGCTCCGAAACAGGCTGCAAAACCAGCAGAAAACACAGAAAAACAGGCAAAACCAGTAAGATCTGCGAAACCAGCTGGCAAAACAGCCCCAGCCGCCAGCGAAGCCAAACCGGGTGCTGCAAAACAAAACGCAGCCAAGCCAGGAGCCGCAAAGCCGGGCGCACCACGGCCGGGCAACAATCCGTTTAGCAGCGCACAAGGCATGGGCATTCCACGACCACCACGGCCGGGCAATAATCCATTTAGTAGTGCACAGGGTATGGGCAAACGCCCAACCCCGGGCAACATTCCAAAACCAAGCGCAAGAGGCGACCGGGGACCACGCCCAGGCGCGCCGCGCCCAGGAGGAGCCCCACGGCCAGGCGCCGGAGCGGGAGCCGGCGCAGGTGCTCCAGGTGGTGCAGGCGCACCGGGTAACGGCAGGCCAGGTGGCGGCTTCGGCGGGCGCGGACGCGCCGGGCGTGGCGCCGGAACCGCGGGCGCATTCGGCCGCGGTGCAGGCGGTGCAAAAGGCAAAGCACGCAAATCAAAACGGGCAAAACGGCAAGAATTTGAAATGCGGGCAGCACCAATCGTCGGCGGCGTCAGCGTACCACGCGGCGACGGCAAAATCATGCGCCTAAGGCGCGGTGCATCCCTCGCAGACTTCGCCGAAAAAATCGACACCAGTGCCTCAAACCTGGTACAGGTGCTCTTCCACCTCGGCGAAATGGCCACCGCCACCGAATCACTCGACGAAACCACATTCGAGCTGCTCGGCGAAGAACTAGGCTACAAAATCCAAATCGTCTCACCAGAAGACGAAGACCGCGAAATCCTCGAAGGCTTCGACATCGACCTCGAAACAGAAGCCGCAGAAGAAGACGAAAGCATGCTGCTGCCGCGGCCACCGGTCGTCACCGTGATGGGTCACGTCGACCACGGTAAAACCCGCCTGCTCGACGCCATTCGCAACGCAAACGTGATCCAGGGCGAAGCCGGCGGCATCACCCAGCACATCGGCGCCTACCAAGTAACTTGCCATCACGAAGGCGAAGACCGCAAAATCACCTTCATCGACACCCCGGGTCACGAAGCGTTCACCGCCATGCGTGCCCGTGGTGCCAGCGTCACCGACATTGCGATCCTCGTAGTCGCAGCAGACGACGGCATCATGCCGCAGACCATTGAAGCACTCAACCACGCCAAATCGGCAAACGTGCCAATCGTGGTCGCCGTCAACAAAGTCGATAAAGAAGACGCCAACCCGGCCAAAGTGCGCCAGCAACTCACCGAATTCGACCTCATCGCCGAAGAATACGGCGGTGACGTGATGTTCGTCGACGTCTCTGCAAAAAACGGCACCGGCATCACCGACCTGCTCGACGCGGTACTTTTGACCGCAGACGCAGGACTCGAACTGCTGGCAAACCCAGACAAAGACGCGCGCGGCGTTGCTATTGAAGCGCACCTCGACAAGGGTCGCGGCTCTGTCGCAACCGTGCTGATCCAGTCCGGCACCCTGCGCGTCGGTGACGCAATCGTCGCCGGCACAGCCCACGGACGCGTGCGTGCAATGCTCGACGAAAACGGTGTCAGTGTAAAAGAAGCCGGGCCATCACGGCCGGTCGCAGTGCAAGGCCTGAGCTCAGTGCCACGCGCAGGCGACAGCTTCATCGTCACCGGTGAAGACCGCATCGCTCGCCAAATCTCTGAAAAACGAGAAGCGGCAGAACGCAACGCGCAACTCGCCAAAGCACGCAAGCGCATGAGCCTGGAAGACTTTACCCAGGCCCTGGAAGAAGGCAAGGTCGAAGCGCTGAACCTGATCCTAAAAGGCGACGTTTCCGGTGCCGTTGAGGCACTAGAAGACTCGCTGATGTCCATCGAAATCGACGAAAGCGTGCAGTTGCGGATTTTGCACCGCGGCGTGGGTGCGATCACCGCATCTGACGTGGATCTTGCCACAATCGACAATGCGATCATCGTCGGCTTCAACGTGCGACCAGACGTGAAAGCCCGCGAACGCGCACAGCGCGAAGGTGTGGACATCCGCTTCTACAACGTGATTTACAATGCGATCGACGATATTGAAGCATCGTTGAAAGGCCTGCTCAAACCGGAATTCGAAGAAAAACAGTCCGGTGTGGCCGAAGTGCGCGAAGTGTTCCGCTCAAGCAAATTCGGCAACATCGCCGGTGTTATTGTGCGTTCCGGTACCATCACCCGCAACGCCAAAGCCCGCGTTATTCGTAACGGTGTGGTCGTGGCAGACGGGCTTGCGATCGAATCGCTGCGTCGCTTTAAAGACGACGTGACCGAAGTGAAAACCGACTTCGAATGTGGTATCGGCCTCGGCAAACACAACGACATTCAAATCGGGGACGAAATCGAAACCACCGAAATGGTCGAAAAACCGCGCGACTAAAGTTGCGTGCACGCCCACCAGCCCCGATGTTTACCCGTGTAGACACCGGGGCTGGGGTGGTTTTAGACGTATTTCGGCGAGTGTTGAGCCAATACTCAGCCGGGGGCGGAGTGGGGCGGTAAAATAGAAATATGAACCAGCGCGTAGGAAAAGTAGCCGATAGAATCCACCAGATTATTGCCAGGCGGCTTGACAAAGGGTTGCGTGACCCGCGGCTCGGATTTGTGACCATCACCGAAGTGCGGCTGACCGGCGACCTGCAGCAAGCCTCCGTTTTTTACACCGTTTATGGCAGCGACTCGGAGCGTGAAGGTACCGCGCACGCACTGCGGGCAGCAACCGGGCTTTTGCGCAGCGAAGTGGCCAAAAACCTGGGTACGCGGCTGACCCCGACCATCGAATTTATCCCAGACCAGCTGCCAGAAAGCGCCGCGCACCTGACCGACCTACTGGAGCAAGCGCGCGCACGCGACGCAGAAACCGCAGCCCTGGCAGCAAATGCCGAATATGCGGGCGACCCGGATCCATATAGCAAGCCGGCCGCTGCAGAAACCGAAGAGTTTGATGAAGAAGATGAATTTGCACATGAAGACGACTGGGATGACGCGGAAGAGGGCGGTCTGAACTCTGCCGGTGACGCGGACACGGACGTCGAAGGCGAAGTGCCGGGCATTGCGGGCGAGGCTGACACGGAAGACGAAAAAGCAGACGGTTTTGACCAAAACAGCAAAACCAGCTAACCCGTTTGCCGAAGCTGTTGAGGCTGGAGCGATCCTACTCGTCGACAAAGCCAGCGGCTGGACCAGCCACGACGTGGTTGCGCGCGCAAGACGCGTCTTTGGCACCCGCAAAATCGGCCACGCCGGCACACTCGACCCGCTCGCAACCGGGCTTTTGACGCTGGGCATCGGGCCTGCCACCAGGCTGCTGACCCACATGGTCGGGCTGGACAAAGTGTACACCGCGACCGTGCGGCTCGGGCAGGCGACCGTGACCGACGACAGCGAAGGCGAAATTAGGGCCGTTGCTGACCCGGAAAAAGCGCGGGAACTTGCGGTAGACCCGGCACCGATTTTTGCCGCAGCTCAGCAACTGACCGGTGAAATCGCGCAAGTGCCAACAAAAGTGAGCGCTATCAAAGTTGCCGGCAAACGCGCCTATGATCTGGTGCGGGAAGGGGCGGAAGTTGAGCTGGCCGCGCGGCAGGTGACGGTTTACAGTTTTGAATTGGCCCAGCCGCGACTTGCCCAGGCTGAAGGCGGGGAGCCGGTGCTCGATATTGATGTGCGGGTGCGGGTTTCCTCTGGCACATATGTGCGCGCCCTGGCGCGCGACCTGGGTGAAATTACGGGCATTTTTGGGCATTTGACGGCATTGCGGCGCGAAAGCGTTGGGCCTTTTGCAGTGGCGGACGCGCTGCCAAACGAGATTTTAAGCGAGCAGGCCGAAGCTGTGCGAGCCGGGGGAGTGGCGAGCCCCGATGTGGTGCGGGTTTTTAGCCCGGCAGAGGTTGCGGCTTCTCTGTTCGGCGGGATCAAAGTGAGCGCGCAACAGGCGCAAGATTTGGCGCACGGCAAGCAGCCCGCGATTGAGGCAGCAGAAGCCGAACTTGCCGCGGCGATAGCGCCGTGCGGGCGGCTGGTTGCGCTGGTGCGGGTGCGCGATGGAAAAGCGCGCGTGGTAACCGGGTTTCCGCCTCCCGCTGGCGGGTTTAGTCGCGAATCTGTCTTAGAAGCTGGTTGCGAAAATGACGGGGTGGTCCAAGGTGAAAGCGCAGCGCGCCAATGATCGTCTGGTTTGCGCTGGTTTTGATGGGTGCTTGCGCGCTCGGCCTGCTACTCACGGGCGGTGCTTGCGCGCTCGGCAAAAAACCTAACGATATTACGCTCGGGGTCACGGCACTGGTTGCGCTGCTGCTGCTGGCGCAGACGGTGATCGCAATTATCGCGCCTTTTGCAGGCAACCCGCCGGCCGGCGACCCGTTAGAATTTTGGCTCTATTTGGTGGTCGCGCTGGCGATCCCGGTCGGCGGAATTTTTTGGGCTTTGATCGACCGCACCCGCTGGTCGCATGCCTTGCTCGCGCTCGCCCATTTTTCGCTGCTGGTGATGGTTTATCGCATGCTCGTGATTTGGGGCATCGACCTGCTGGCTTAGTGGGTTTTCCGGTAGACTGGAATGGTGCAGCAAGAGCGGGTAGATTTAGACGCCGACACCCATGCCGGGCTTGGCAGGGTGCTGGTTGGCGCGTATCTGGTGCTTGCGGTGGCGGCGACGGGCCGGTCGGTTTACCAGATTTTGCGCCGGTTTGATGAGGCGCCGGTCGCATATCTGCTCTCGGCAGCGGCGGCGCTGGTTTATGTTTTGGCTTCGATTGCGGTGATTAAACGCGACGGGGTGTGGCGGGCGGTGGCCTGGGTCGCGCTCAGTTTTGAACTGGCCGGGGTGTTTTTGGTCGGTGGCAGCAGCGTGATTTGGCCGCACTGGTTTGGCCGTGACGACACGGTCTGGTCGGGTTTTGGTGCGGGATATTTGTGGGTGCCGCTGGCTTTGCCGGTTTTGGGTATGGTTTGGTTGCGGAAAATTGACCGGTTGGAAGGCTTAGCTGGTTCAGCTGGCGGGCAAGGAGAGGCTGGCGGGGCAAGCGGGTCTGGAAAACTGGGCGAGACCAAAGGTTTGACTAGCGAAGAAGGGTGCGAATTTTAGTGCGTAGTTTTAGGAGTTTTGCATCGGTGCCGGAGGGCGGTTTTGCGCGGCCGACCGCGGTGACGATCGGCAAATTTGACGGCGTGCATTTGGGGCATCAGCAGGTTTTGGCTCGGTTGCGGCAGATTGCTGAGCGTGAAGGGCTGGAACCAGTTGTTTTTACTTTTACCGAGAATCCGCTTGCTCGTTTGCGTCCGGAAGTGTGTCCGCCGCCGTTAACGAGCCCTGAGCAGCGGCTTGAATTGTTGGAAAAAGCGGGAATTGCGGCGACTCTTATGGTTGATTTTACGCCGGAGTTGCAGGCTTTGGAGCCTTGCGAGTTTGTGCAAAAGGTGCTGGTTGAGACGCTGCAGGCGCGACATTTGCTGGTGGGGCAGGATTTTCGTTTTGGTGCGCGCGGGGCAGGTGATGTTGCGGTTTTGCGCGAGCTGGGGGAAAAGTTTGGTTTTACTGTTTCGGTGATCGATGATGTGCTGTGTGACGGTGCAGAGGCAGGGTTTGGTAACGGGTCTGGGGGCGGGCCTGAAATGACGGGGAACGGATGCGAAGATAATAGCTGCGAAAGCGCTGAAAAGGGCGTGCCGGAGAGGATTTCTTCGTCGCGCATTAGAGCGCTGATCGCAGCCGGTAACGTGGAAAAAGCGGGAAAATTGCTGGGCAGGCCGGTAACGGTGCGGGGAATTGTTGCGCACGGTGCTGCACGCGGGCGCGATCTTGGATTTCCGACTGCGAACCTGGCGCCGGGTTTTGATGGACGTGCGCCGCAAGAGGGCGTGTATGCTGGCATCGCGCAACTGGGGCA
>JAUNHM010000052.1 GCA_030523945.1 Microbacteriaceae bacterium | reverse complement strand
ACTCGCGACCCTCACCTTGGCAAGGTGATGCGCTACCAACTGCGCTACATCCGCACTGTTGCAACCATGCGACCGCAACTCAATCAACATTACACCCAGAACCGACCACTCCGCAAATCAATCGGCAATAACGGCGTGTCGCCCGAAAAATAGCGACTCGGCAAAAATGCTCAAAACCAGCACAAAAAACAGCACTCCAACAACAAACGAAAAAAATTATAAAATCCGATAAAAACACGGCAAAAATTAGAGATAATAGTTATATCATGAACCAGCAAAATCAGGCTTACCCGCAGGCACCTCAGCCTGCCCCGCACCCGGCGCCCTCCCCTACACAAAACCAGACCTATTACCCACCCGCACACCAGCAACACTATGCGCCTGCCCCGCAACCACCGCAGCAGCAAAACTCGCAATACCAAACACAGCAATACCCACCACAGTACTATGCGCAGCAACCACCGCAGCATACGCCCCAAAAACCGCGCAAAAAACGCGGCCGCGGACTGCTCATTTTCAGCATTATCCTGCTGCTGCTCATCGCCGGTGGCGCCACCTTCGCCTATTTCAAACGCAACCAAATCAGCAACTGGCTCAGCGCACAGCAATACACCCCGAGCAGCGAAGTGCAAGCACTCACCGCAGAAATTCCCTTCACAGAAGACGGGAAACTGCTTTTCTATGCAACCCACCCCAAAATTCACTCCCATATTGAAGGCAAATCCAGCTGCTCAGGCGTCAGCGTCAAAGACGAAGGCAGTGTGCTCGGCTGCTACACCCACGAAAATCGCATTCATCTCTTCTCAATCACAGACAAACGCCTGCACGGCGTGATGGAAGTAACCGCTGCGCACGAAACCCTGCACGCAGCCTGGGCACAACTAGACGAGGGAGAACGCAACAAACTAGCCCAAAAACTAGCCGATTTTTATGCAGAATACATCAAAAAACACCCAGAATTTGCAGAACGCATGAAAATCTATGAAGGCCTCAACCAGAGCGGATTCCGCAACGAACTGCACTCCGTGATCGGCACCGAAGTCGCCGAAATTCCAGACTGGCTCGAACAGCACTACCGCACATTCTTTACCGACCGCGCCAAACTCGTGCAGCACTACAAAAACTATTCCGGCATCTTTGCCAGCCTGAAAAACCAAGCCGAACGGCTCATGGAAGACATGAAAAATCTGCGAGCCGACATCGAAACTCGCAGCAACACCTACAAACGCGACCTGGACGAATACAACAAAACCGTCACCGACATCAACCGACGCAACCAGGCACTCGAATTTAGCAACAATCCAGACGCGTTTTACCGGCTGCGCGACACAGCCAATAAGCGAGCCGCCGAACTAGACCGCGCCAAGCGCGAGCTGGAAACAGACATCGACCGCTACAACAAAATGCGCAGCGAACTGCAAGAACTGAGCAACACCTCACTAGAGCTCGAAAAGAGCCTAAAGGGCGAGCTTGGCGAGGTGCGCAAAGAGCCTTAAACTGAGCGGGTTGCAGGGTTGCTGATTTGGCGAGCCTGTGCACAAGTTTGCGATCTGGCGCGCAGTTTTGTGGACCATACGCAAAATTACAAGCCGGAATGCGAAACTCGTGCGCGAAACTACTCACGCAACCGGAACGCGAACCGGTCTGCCCAAAATCGACCGACCCAAAATCGACCCAAAATCCGCGAAAACCGCTAAACCGCCCTACTCAATCGAGTGCTGAGCGGCAGCACAAAGCGCGTTCACACGCGACATACAACGCAAATATTTTTTACGATAGCCGCCATCGAGCATGCCCCCGCCAAAAATGCGGTTAAGTGCCACGCCGCTTGCCTGCATCGGAATCTGCGCATCATAAACCCGGTCAATAAACGCCACAAACCGCAGCGCCGCAGACTGGTCAGTCAGTTCAAAACTATCACTCAAACAAATCCGGCTAATACCGGTAATCAACGCAGTATAGCTCGAAGGATGCACATTTTTCAGGTGGTCGAGCAGAGTGCCGAAATCATCGTCACTCACAATATGTCCGTGCGCCACAGCCGAATCACGCGCAAACTCGTAAGCCTCCGCACTCAAAACCGCAGCTTCGCCCTCAATATTGCGCTGACGATAATCCTCGCCATCGATCCTGATCGTGACAAAATGGGCGCTCATCGCCTGAATCTCACGCAAAAAATCGGCCGCAGCAAAACGCCCCTCACCCAGCGCGTTCGGCGGAGTATTACTCGTAGCAATAAACTTCGAACCGGTCGCCGTCAAATCCTTAATCAGGCGGGTCATCAGCATTGTGTCGCCCGGATCGTCCAGCTCAAACTCGTCAATACAGATCAGTTTTGCCCCACTCAGCACCTTTACCGCGCCATCATAGCCGAGCGCACCAACCAAAGCCGTATATTCAATAAAAGTACCGAAATATTTGCGACCGGCCTGCGCATGCCAAGCAGCCGCCAAAAGGTGCGTTTTACCCACACCAAAACCGCCATCCAAATAAACCCCAGATTTACCAGCCGGAATCACGCTCGGAATACCGTTAGCCTCTTCGCCAGTGCTCTCGGCGGCTTGCTCAGGAGCCGAATCAGCAGCCTTTTTCTTCCGTCCAAACCCGAAAAATCCGCGTTTTTCACCACCAGACTTGCCCTGCTGCGCCACCGCACCAGCCACAAAAGAACGCAACAGCTCGCGAGCCTGCCCCTGCGAAGCATATTTTTCGTCCGGCCGGTAAGAGTCAAAAGTTGCCTGCGCAAACTGCGGCGGCGGCGTCAAAGTAGCCACAAGCTCGTGGCCGCTCACCCGCGGCGCGCGATCGGTCAGGTGCACAATCTGGTTTATTGAATTATTTTTAGACATCTCTGTAATTGTATCGCGAAACGGTGCACGGATTGCGCATACCGGCGCGCCTGCACACCAAAACACGCCGACAAGAATATGCTGAAAACGTGACCGTAACTTTAGATTTCGCACCCGCGATTTTTACCGCAGCAGCCGACCAGATTCGCAACGCGCGCCTACGTCGGGAACTCAACGTGCGCGAAATCGCGGCACCGGCACGCATCGCCCCTCACGCCGTCGCCCTCGGAGCCGGCATAAATCGCACCGGATTTGGCGAAATTGGCGGGCACAGCGATATTGATTCTGCGGCTGGTGCAGGGCGACTGATCCTACTGCACGACCCGGAAATGGTGGACGAATGGGGCAGCGATTTTCGTTTCGTTTGCTATGCGCAGGCCCCGCTCGAGCTGGAAATTATTACCGACCCGTTTATCGCCGATGTGGCCTGGTCGTGGCTGATGGACGCACTGCACTCGCGCGGAGCCGAGTTTACGGCCGTTGGCGGCACCGCAACCACCACCTTGAGCACCGGCTATGGCGCTTTGGCGGGCAGCGAAAAAGGCGCGCAGGTGCAGCTACGGGCGTCTTGGACTCCCGGCGACGAAGATTTTGAAAAACACGCCCAGGCCTGGTCTGAGCTGCTCTGCCTGCTTTCGGGGCTGCCTCACGAGGAGGGGGTTGCGTCGTTCAATGCCCACCGATAATTTTGCCGCGCACCAGGCCGACGATCTCACCGCTCCTGCCGAGCTTGCAGAATATACCCAACCCGCCGATTTTTCCGCACCGGCCGAAAATGCCGAAAACACCCAGCCGCTAATTCCGCAGTCTGAGCTAGAAATCGACTGGCTGCTGGTCGAAACCGAAAAACAGCTGCTTGCCGCGGTTGCGGATTTGGCCCGTTACTCGGGCATGTTTGCGATCGATGCGGAGCGGGCTAGCGGATACCGCTATTTTAACAGCGCGTATTTGGTGCAGGTCAAACGCAGCGACTCCCCTATTTATCTGTTCGATCCGGTTGCGGTTAAAGATTTTGAGCCGCTGGCGAAGCTGCTTAATTCGGAAGGCTGGATTTTGCACTCTGGCCGGCACGATTTGGCCTGTTTGGAAGAATTGGGGCTAAAGCCGCCCCGGGTGTGGGATACGGAAGTTGCCGCAACTTTGCTGAAGCTGCCGCGGATCGGGTTGGGTAAGCTAGTGGCTGACCTGCTGGGAATTGAGCTGGACAAGGCACACTCGGCTGAGGACTGGTCAGAGCGGCCACTGCCAGATGAATGGCTGGACTATGCGGCGATCGACGTCGAATTTTTGCAGGAAATTAAGGACATTTTAACCGCCCAGGCGGTTGAGTCAGGTCGCACCGATCTGCTGGAAAAAGAGTTTGAAAAAATTCGCTGTGCCGAGCCAAAACCCGCCCGTATTGACCCGTGGCGGCGAGTTTCGGGCATTCAAGCTGTGCAGCGCGACAATCGGGCGTTAAATATTGTGCGGGAATTGTGGCAGGCGCGTGACGCATACGGCCGGGAACACGATATTGCGCCGTACAGGGTGCTGCCAGATCGCTGTATTTTGGCAGCCGCAACTGTGAAACCGCGCAGCGAAGACGGGCTTTTGCGCATGCGCAATTTTCGCGGCGGAGAGGCCAAAACCGAAAGCGCGCTGTGGTGGCAGGCGATTAAACGCGGCAAAGCATCCGAGGACAACCTCGTGCGCCGACGCCCGGTACCGCCGCATCTGCGTCGCAAACAGGCCCCGGAATCTGCCGAAAATTAGCGGGAAAATGCCGGGCGAGCATACTTGTCGATAAGGCGGGCAACTCACAGGCAAAAACACTACCCGACCAGGCAAAAACGGGGCGCGAACCCCGCCAAACAAGCCGCAGACCGGCCTGTTCCTTCCCCCAAAAAATATTTGAAATAACAGCCGCGCAGCCACGACACGCGAACCAGCCACGAAACTGAGCGTTTTTAGGCAATTTTTAAGGTAAGCGTGAGAAAATGGAAGGGTAAATATCCGCGGCGGCAACCCGCCAAAATTCCTAGGAGGCAAAGTGGCTGGCACACGGCGTATCGCATTTGTAGACGGTGTGCGCACCCCATTCGGGCGCGCGGGCGAAAAGGGCATGTACTGGCAGACGCGAGCGGACGACCTCGCGGTGAAAGCCACCCAGGGCTTGCTTGAGCGCAACCCAAACCTGCCACCCGAGCGCATCGACGACGTCGGCATTGCCGCGACCACCCAGCAGGGCGACCAGGGGCTGACTCTCGGGCGTACCGTGGCGATGCTGGCGGGGATTCCAGCGAGCGTGCCGGGTTTTGCGCTGGATCGCATGTGCGCGGGCGCGCTGACCACCACCTCTTTTATGGCCGGGGCGATCGGTGCCGGGCAGTATGATGTGGCGCTGGCCGGTGGTGTGGAGCACATGGGCCGTCACCCGATGGATTTTGGCTCTGATGCCAACCCACGATTTTTGGCGGAGAAAATGGTGGAGGCAGACGCACTAAACATGGGCTGCACCGCGGAGCGCCTACACGACCGATTCCCGCACCTGACCAAAGAGCGCGCTGATAAGTTTGCGCTCGGATCGCAGCAAAAGGTGCAGGCCGCATACGAGCGCGGCGATATTCAGGCCGATCTGGTGCCGGTGGCGACGCCTTCTGCCAGCGGCTGGGGCTTGGCTACCGAAGATGAGGGCCGCCGCCCGACCACCACGCTTGAGGGCTTGGCGGGGCTGAAAACCCCGTTCCGCCCGCACGGCCGGGTCACCGCGGGCAACGCCTCCCCGCTGACCGACGGCGCAACCATGTGTTTGCTGGCCGGCAGCGATGTGGCCGAAGAGCTGGGCCTAACCCAGAAAATGCACCTGGTCAGCTGGGCTTTTGCCGGGGTGCAGCCTGAGGTGATGGGCTTGGGGCCGGTGCCAGCAACCGAAAAGGCGCTGAAAAAAGCCGGGCTGAGCATCGACGACATTGGCCTGTTTGAGCTGAATGAGGCTTTTGCGATCCAGGTGCTGTCTTTCCTCGACCACTTCGGCATCGCCGACGACGACGCGCGCGTGAACCCGTGGGGTGGCGCGATCGCGCTCGGACACCCGCTGGCTTCTTCCGGTGTGCGACTGCTGATCCAGCTGGCACGCCAGTTCGAGCAGCGCCCAGATGTGCGTTACGGCGTGGCCGCAATGTGTGTCGGGCTGGGTCAGGGTGGCTCTATGATTTGGGAAAACCCGTTCTACGACGGCAAAAAAGACTAACGTACTGCTTGAGAGCATAATAGGACTGAATAGGATCGAAAATGACCGATTACACAACTATCGACTTTACTCCCCTGATTGAAGCTAGCGCAGACGAGGTAGTAACTGAGGCGCTGGTGCGCGATGTTGCCCTGCCTTCGGGCGGCGTCCTGGCACTGATCACCCTGGACAATGGCCGCGATTATAAGCGCCCAAACACGCTCGGCCCGCGCACCCTGCAGGGGCTCGGCGAAACGCTTGACCAGCTGAAAACTCGCGCTGCAAGTGGCGAAATTGCCACCGTGGCTATAACCGGCAAGCCATGGTGTTTTGTTGCCGGCGCTGACCTGTCTAAGGTTGGCAGCCTGGCCACCGTAGAGAACGCACTGCTGATGGCGCAGCTCGGGCACTTTGTGCTGGGCAAATTCCGCACCCTGGGCGTGCCGTCTTTTGCTTTTGTGAACGGGATCGCACTCGGCGGCGGCATGGAGGTTGCGCTGAACTGTGACTACCGCACCGTTGATGCGACTGCTGCGGCACTGGCCTTCCCTGAGGTATTTTTGGGCTTAATCCCGGGCTGGGGTGGCGCTACACTGGTGCCAAATCTGATCGGCATCGAAAATGCGCTTGAGGTAATCATCTCGAACCCGCTCAAAAACAACCGTATGCTTAAAGCTGAGCAGGCACACGAGATCGGCCTGTTTGACGAGATTTTTGCGCCGGCTGCATTCCTGGAAAGCTCCATTAAGTGGGCGGATAAAGTGCTGCAGGGGCAGAAAGTGAAGCGTCCGAACGAGCCGGGTAAGATTGAGCGTTTGACCAAATGGCCAATCGCTATTAAAACAGCGCGCAAGGCGCTCGAGGGGAAGCTCGGCACCGCAGCAATTGCGCCTTATAAAGCGCTGGATTTGCTGGCTGCTGCCAGCGACGGCAATATCGAAAAGGGCTTTGAACGCGAAGATAACGCGCTTGCCGAGTTGATTGCCGGCGACCAGTTTAAGGCCTCGATTTATGCTTTTGACCTGGTGCAAAAGCGTGCGAAAAACCCTGCCGGGGCGCCTGATCCGTCACTTGCCCAGCCGGTTAATAAGGTTGGTGTGATTGGCGCGGGTCTGATGGCGAGCCAGTTTGCGCTGCTGTTTGCGCAGAAACTGCGGGTGCCGGTTTTGATCACCGATCTAGATCAGGCACGCGTGGATAAAGGTATCTCCTACATTCACGGCGAGATCGACAAGCTTGAGGCAAAGGGGCGCCTGGACAGCGACAGCGCAAACCAGGTGAAGGCGCTGGTGCGTGGCACCACCGACAAGCAGGAATACGCTGACTGTGACTGGGTTATCGAGGCTGTTTTCGAGGAGCTTGGTGTTAAGCAGACCGTTTTCAAAGAGATCGAGCCGATCATCAGCGAGACCGCGATTATCGCGACCAACACCTCTTCGCTCTCGGTTGAAGAGATCGGCAGCGTGCTGGAGCACCCTGAGCGGCTGCTCGGCTTCCACTTCTTCAACCCGGTTGCGGTAATGCCGCTGATCGAGGTGGTTAAGGTTGACTCCACTTCGGAGCAGGCACTGGCGACCGCAATGGTTATTGCCAAAAAACTTGGCAAGAGCGCGGTGATCACCGCTGACGCGCCTGGCTTTGTGGTGAACCGACTGCTGGCAAAGATTATGGGCGAGCCGGCGCGCGCGCTTGATGCGGGCACCGATATTGCAACGGTTGAGCGATCGCTTGACCCGATCGGCCTGCCAATGGGGCCGTTCGAGCTGATCGATCTGGTCGGCTGGAAGGTTGCCGCGCACGTGCAAGACACCATGTATGCCGCATTCCCTGAGCGCTTCTATGCGACCGAAACCCTGCACAAACTGCACGAAGTTGCTAACCCTGTGGTTAAAAACAAGATCGGCAAGGTTGAGGGCCTAAGCAAAGAGGCCGCGGCTGCGGTTAGCTTCGGCAACGAGCCGGTGCCCGCAGAGGTGATTTTGCAGCGGGTTGAAGACGAACTCGCCAAAGAAATCGACCTAATGCTGCAGGAGCAGGTTGTAGCTGCGGCCGAAGACATCGACCTGTGCCTGATTTTGGGCGCGGGCTTCCCGTTCCAGGCCGGCGGCATCACCAAGTATCTCGACCGCGTCGGCGCCAGCGAGCGCGTCAACGGCAAGAAGTTCCACAGCGCCTAGGCCTCCCGCTTACCGCGCTGCGCTAAAACGAAAGAGTTGCCTCTGCAGGCTGTGCCGGGGCAACTCTTTTGTTTTTGGTATATGCGTGTATTTATATACCCAACCAGAGGTGCAGACAAAACAGTTTTGTGGATTTACAAAACCCGGGTACTTTCAAGCTAAACAAAATTTGTTTTGTGCTGGGGCAACTAAAACCCGTTTGCTGGTCCGTAAAATCCGATTTTCTGCCTGTGCGAGGGTAAAGCAAAACCCGACCTGCAAATTACGCAGACCGGGTTTTAGCTTAAGCAGGAAGCACCGCTAGCAAGCGCTAAACAAGAGACCGCAGTACATACTGCAGGATGCCGCCGTTGCGGTAGTAGTCGGCTTCGCCTGGGGTGTCGATGCGGAGGACCGCATCAAACTCGGTGACGGTGCCGTTTTCGTGGCGGGCGACCACGCGCAGGGTCTTCGGAGTACGCCCCTCATTCAGCTCGGTGATGCCCGAAATGTCGAAGGTTTCGGTGCCGTCCAGGCCCAGTGAACCAGCACTCTCGCCCGCTGGGAACTGCAGCGGCAAAACGCCCATGCCGATCAGGTTTGAGCGGTGAATACGCTCGTAGCTCTCGGTAATCACGGCGCGCACGCCCAACAGCGCAGTGCCCTTCGCCGCCCAGTCGCGGGACGAGCCGGAACCGTACTCCTTGCCGCCGAGCACAACCAGCGGCACGCCCGCAGCCTTGTAGTTCATCGCCGCATCATAAACCGCAGCCTGCTCGCCGCCGCGGGTGAAATCACGAGTGAACCCGCCCTCCACGCCGTCCAGCAGCTGGTTCTTGATGCGAATGTTCGCGAAAGTACCGCGGATCATCACCTCGTGGTTGCCGCGACGCGAGCCGTAGCTGTTGAAGTCCTTAACATCAACCCCGTTCTCGATCAGGTAGCGACCGGCAGGGGTGTCAGCACGGAACGAACCCGCTGGGGAAATGTGGTCAGTGGTTACCGAATCGCCGAGTTTCAGCAGCACGCGCGCGCCCGAAATATCGGTGACAGGGGTGGTCTCCACGGTCATCCCCTCGAAGTATGGCGGTTTGCGCACATAGGTCGATTTCGGATCCCACTCGAAGGTGTCGCCGGTCGGGGTGTCAAGCCCCTGCCAACGCTCGTCGCCCTCGAAAATCGTGTCATATTTACTGTTAAACATCTCGGTGTCGATCGACTCGTCGATAATCTGCTGCACCTCAGCCGGGTCTGGCCAGATGTCACGCAGGTACACATCGCCTCCGTCTTGATCCTGCCCGAGCGGGGTGGTCTCGAAGTCAAAGTCCATGGAGCCTGCCAGCGCGTAGGCGATAACCAGCGGCGGCGATGCCAGATAGTTCATCTTCACATCAGGGTTGATGCGCCCCTCGAAGTTACGGTTGCCAGAGAGCACCGCGGTCACGGCCAGATCCTCTTTCTGGATCGCCTCAGAGATTTCGCCCTCAAGCGGACCGGAGTTACCGATGCAGGTGGCGCAGCCGTAGCCGACGGTGTAGAAGTTGATCGCCTCGAGGTCTTTCAGCAGCCCCGATTTCTCGTAGTAGTCGGTCACAACCTTGGAGCCTGGTGCCAGCGAGGTCTTGACCCACGGCTTGCTGGTCAGCCCGCGGCGCACTGCGTTGCGCGCGAGCACGCCCGCGGCAACCATCACGGACGGGTTCGAGGTGTTGGTGCAGGAGGTGATCGACGCGATCGACACGATACCGTGATCGATGCTAAACGATGCATCCTCAGTCTTTACTAAGACATCCTTCGACGCACGCCCGACGCCACGCTCGTCTGCGGTGTCCGATACATAGTTAGGCAGGTCGCTGCGGAACTGCTCTTTCGAGCGGC
>JAUNHM010000001.1 GCA_030523945.1 Microbacteriaceae bacterium | reverse complement strand
TTCGTGAAGGGCTGGTTTCAAAATGGTGCGATTCCGCAATTTTACTACGGCCCGAAAGCGCGTTGGCGCCAAAGCACATTTGCGAAAAAGCGCTAACTACCCGTCCTGCCCCAGTTCTGCCAGCCGCGATTCCTCATCGGCGTGAATACACGATTCGATCACCGGGCCAAGTGCGCCGTTCATTACCTGGTCAAGGTTGTAGGCTTTGAAGCCGGTGCGGTGGTCGGCGATGCGGTTTTCCGGGAAGTTATAGGTGCGAATGCGCTCGGAACGATCCATGGTGCGAATCTGGCTTTTGCGGTGTGCGCTGGCCTCGGCATCGGCCTCTTCTTGCTGCCTGGCCAAAAGCCGCGCCCGCAGCACACGCATGGCGGCCTCTCGGTTTTGCAGCTGGCTTTTTTCGTTTTGCATGGACACGACGATGCCGGTCGGCATGTGGGTGATGCGCACGGCAGAGTCGGTTGTGTTCACGCTCTGTCCGCCCGGTCCGCTCGAGCGGTAAACATCAATTTTCAGGTCGTTTTGGTTAATTTCGACCTCTTCTGGCTCATCTACCTCCGGAAAAACCAGCACGCCGGTTGTGGAAGTATGGATGCGCCCCTGCGATTCGGTCACTGGCACGCGCTGCACGCGGTGCACGCCGCCTTCGTATTTCAGGTGCGCCCAGGCTCCTTGCGACGGGTCGCTGGCATTGGCTTTGATCGCAACCTGCACGTTTTTGTAGCCGCCCAGGTCACTTTCGTCGCTTTCCAAAATTTCGGTTTTCCAGCCCTTTGATTCGGCATAATAGCTGTACATGCGCAGCAAATCAGCGGCAAACAGGGCAGATTCGGCTCCACCTTCCCCGCCTTTGATTTCGAGGATTACGTCGCGTGCGTCATCTGGGTCGCGCGGAATCAGCAACCTGCGCACCCGCTCGTGCGCTTCGGCGAGCGCCTCTTCGAGAGCTGGTACTTCGTCGGCAAACATTTCGTCTTCTTTTGCCAGTTCGCGGGCGGCTTCCAGGTCTTCACCGGTTTGCTGCCAGTTTTCGTGTGCGGCTTTGATTTTGCTCAGTTCTGCATAGCGGCGGTTGACTTTTTTGGCTCGTCCGGCGTCTGCGTGCAGTTCTGGATCGGCGAGTTGCTCTTGCAGTTCGGCGTGCTCTTCGAGCAGCCCTGCTACCTGTTCAAACATTTTTCTCCTGCTATCTTTTAGGCGAGCAGTGCGGCGATTTTGGTTGCCGCTTCGTCACGGGTTTTGGCGGAGTTTAGGGCGGCAATGATGTCGGTTATGTCAGCACCGTTGCCTGCAAATGCGCTGTGATCGGCTTGTGTCTGACGCGCTTTTGCGATGGTCTCACTGGCCGGGTTGTCGGCCTGGTTTAGGCGTGAGCGGGTGCCGTTTAGGTGCAGAGCTGGGAAAATCCCGGCTTGTGCAAGGCTGAGGTCCAGTTCGAGGGTCCAGTTCGCGGTGCGCTGCAGATCTTCGCTGGTGTGTGAATAGGCGGCTGCGGCGGTGTAGATGGTGAGGGATCCGCCGTTTTCGATGTTGCGTGCTGCAGCAAATACGCTGCTTGCTGCGGCGCTTGCGAGCGGGTCGAGTCCGCGGGTGAGGACGATCGGGTTGCGCGGGTTGTAGTTTGCTAGCGCGTATGCGTCTTCAAATGCGGCAATGCTGTCAATGAGCAACACTACATCGTGACCGATTTCGACGAGCCGTTTGCTGCGCTCGAGAGCGAGTTCAACAACGGTGAGTTTGTCTTCGACTGGCGCGTCGGCTGTCGCGGCGATCACTTCGCCGTTAAAGCTGCGCTGCAGTTCTGTAACTTCTTCGGGCCGGGTCCCTACGAGCGCGAGCACAAGGTGTGCGTCTGGCAGGGCTTTGCCATAGCCGTTACCGATGGTCACCAGAGTTTCGGTGATGCCGCTGCCAGGCAAAGCTGAAATTACGCCGCGCTGACCGACCGCGAGCGGTGCAAACAGGTCGATTGCCCGCGCAATCCCGCTGTCGATGTGGTCGCTGATCGCGATGTGCTGGTCTGGTGCGATCGGGGTGAGTTTCGCAAATTCTGGTCGCTGTGCGGCTTCTTCTGCGGTTGCACCGTTGATGGTGTCAATTTTAACCAGTGCGTTGTATTTTTGGCGCGTGTTTTGGTTGTCCTCGCGTGGCTGGCGGATTGCGCCGACGATCGCGTCACCTTTGCGCAGTCCGTAGCGTTTTACCTGGCTGAGTGACACGTAAACATCGCTCACGCCCGGCAGATAACCGGTGGTGCGCACGAACGCGTAGTTGTCGAGCACGTCGAGGATACCACCGATTGGCAACAGCACATCTTCTTCGGTGAGTTCGTCGAAGTCGTCCTGGTTGTTGCGGCGTTTGCGGTCGCGCTGACGCGTGCGGTTGCGGCCGTTTTCGCGCTGTGCGGTTTCACTGTTTGAGCCGTCTTTTGCCTCGTTTTCTCCGGTTTCAGCCGCGGTGTCAGCTTCTGCAGATCCGTCACTCGCAGCGGTTTCTCCGGTTTCTGCGGAGGTTTCAGTTTCTGCTGCTTTTTTCGCGCGGCGACCGCGGGTGCGTGCTGGTTTTTCTGCTGCAGCCTCGGTTTCGCCGGTTTCACTGGTTTCGCCAGCGGCTGCTTCGGTTGCGTCTGTCTGCTCGGCTTCTGCGGTAGCAGCTTTGGTGCGGCGGGTGCGGCTGGTGCGCTGTTTCGGTTCTGACACCTCTGCGGTCTCTGCTGTTTCATAGCCGGTTTCTGCGGTTTGTGCAGCTGTCTCGGTTTCGGCAGCGGCTGCTTCAGCTTCGATGTCGGCTTTTTTGCGACGACCGCGAGTTACGCGTTTTTTCGGCTCGTCAGCTGCGTCTTCTGCGGTTCCAGCTTCTGCGGTTTCTGCTGCCTCTGCGGCATTGTTTTCTTCAGCAGCGGCGGCTTTTTTGCGCGCCCGGCTTACCCTTTTTTTCGGCGCTTCTGCAGCCGGTTCGGCTGGTGCCTCGGCAGTTTCTGCGGCAGCTGCTTCAGTCACTTCGAGCGCAGATTCGTCAGTTTTTTTCACTACTCGTCGGCTCACACGACGACGTTTTGGCGCTTCTGCGGTGGCTTCTACGCCAATTTCCGGGTTGGTTTCTTCGGTTGCCATTTCAGGTCCTTTCATTCAAGCTACAAACCTGCTCGGTTTTGCGATAGCTTCAGTAATAAACGTACGAGTGTACGGGCTGCTCAAATTGTGCAGCAGTAATTAAAGCGGCTCGGCGCGCAACCCAAACTGGGCGGCCGGTTAAGCCACTACTTCTAGTCTAGCACCTTGTGGTGCAATATCAAGTGCGAGTCGCTGCCAGTCTGCAGCTTGCTCGGCAACAAAGTCGCTCGCTTTTTGCCTTTCTACCGTGTTTTTACAGAGAACCAGCAGAGACGGGCCGGCGCCAGAAACCACCGCAGCAAATTTTTTTTCGCGTAACTGCACCAGCAGCTGGTGGCTTGCTTGCATAGCTCCGGCGCGATAGTCCTGGTGGAGCCTGTCTTCGGTGGCGGCCAGCAGGTGCTCTGGATTGTGGGTAAGGGCTGCAACCAAAAGCGCCGCGCGCGAAACGTTAAAACATGCGTCGGCCAGCGGCACAGTGTCTGGCTGTAAACTGCGCGCGTGTTCGGTGGAAAGCGTAAAATTTGGCACGAGCAGCAGTGGTTCAATATTTTCGTGCCACTGCAGTTGCTGCGCGCCAGGTTCGCGCCGATCCATCCAGGCAACTACCAAACCGCCCAGCAGGCAGGGTGCGATATTGTCCGGGTGACCTTCAATTTCGACCCCAAAATCAAGCAACTGCCGCTCACTAATTTCCATGCCCTGTAAACCGAGCAGACCTTTTGCGAGCAGCAACCCACCCACAGTTGCGGCTGAAGAAGAGCCTAGTCCGCGACCGTGCGGAATCACGTTTTCGCAGGTAATTTCAATGCCGGCAGGACGCGGTGCACGCACTTTGTCATAGGTCCAGAGCAGGGTTTTGGCCACGAGATTGGTGTGGTCGCTCGGCACATCTTTGCCGCTGTCGCCGGTAACCGTTACGCGCACACCCGGCTGACTGCTAAGCTGGGCGGTGTAGGTATCGCCATAGTTAAAAGCCATGCCTAGACTGTCAAAACCTGGCCCAAGATTGGCGCTGGTGGCCGGGGCAAAAACTTTTACAAAACTCATGCCGACACCTCGATCACGTCGATAATGCTGAGGATTTCTACCTCTGGCACGAGGTTTTGCAGGTGCTGCACAGCCGCTTGCAGGTTCGCGACAGGAGTCTGTTCGGTACGCAGCACGAGCTCGTCTTTTTCCCGGTCGTGGCTAACTTTTGCGACCACACCTTTTGCCGAGAATTTCATATTGATTTTAGCTACTGGCTTCCCGTTCAGCCGCACCCGCACCTGCCATGCGGCGGTACTTTCGCTGTAACTAAGCACCGGCAGTTTTGCATGGGTAGTTGGGGCAACGGCCGCTCCCCCGGCAGCCACACGGCGCGCGGTCACAATCAGGTCGCCGAGCACTGCCGAAGCGGTCTCCACACCTCCGGCGCCGGCCCCGGCAAAAAACAGCTCACCGGCCGCATCAGCCTGCACAAAAATAGCGTTTTTACCACCCTGCACACCCGCCAAAGGATGGGTTTCCGGCAGCAAAACCGGCTGCACTCGCACCGCCAGCGCAGATTCCTCTTTTTCGCCCTGCACCCGTTCTGTGACAGCGAGCAGTTTGATCACTTCGCCATTTTCTTTAGCGAGCGCCACGTCTTCTGCGCTGACCCCGGTAATACCGACCCGGTGCACGGCACTCTCCGGCACATCCGCGTGAAAAGCCAGACGCGCCAAAATGGTTGCTTTCGAAGCGGCGTCAAATCCTTCCACGTCAAGAGTCGGGTCCGCTTCCAAATATCCCAGATCAGAAGCAGTTTTCATAGCCTCTTCAGTGGTTTTGTTAAAGCGATACATGCTGTCTAAAATGTAGTTGGTGGAACCGTTTACAATGCCCATAACCCGCTGCACCCGGTCGCCGGCGAGGCTGTCGCGCAAAGGCCGCAAAATCGGAATTGCCCCGGCAACAGCCGCCTCATATGTCAGTTGCGCACCGTGTTTTGCCGCGGTTTCGTGCAGTTCGCTGCCGTGTGCGGCAATTAGCGCCTTGTTTGCGGTAACCACGTCTTTCCCCGCTGCCAAAGCCTGCAAAATCAGAGTGCGAGCAGGCTCAATTCCGCCCATCACCTCGACCACAATATCTGCGCTCTCGACCAGATCCGCCGCGTCTGTCGTGAAAAGTTCCTGCGGTAATTCCACCTCGCGTTGCGCGTCAAGGTTACGCACGGCGATGCCAGCAAGTTCCAGCACAACCCCGGCACGCGCCGCATACTCTTCCCGCATTTCCAGCAACAGCCGGGCAACTTGCGAACCAACCGAACCGGCTCCGAGCAAGGCAATTTTTAGGGTCTGGGCCTTAGACATTTTTCTCCAATCGCGTTCAAATCTTAAGTTCTATTCTGCTATATTTTGTCTAGTAAATTGCTGAAAACCGGTTTTCGTCGTAAAACCGCACCTCACCAAACAACGCCTATTTCAAAATTCGATATCCCGGCGGCTCACATTTGCCGCGCTCTTTTTGCAAACGTTTGTCGCGCACAATGTTTTCGTCCAGGTTTACCAGCACGGTCAGTTTGTTTTCTTGCTCCACGATTGTGTCCAGACGAACGCCGTGCGGCAGCCAGCTGTCCAGGCAAATTTCGACCGGCCCGCCATATTGCTGCGCAAATTCGCCAATCTGCCCACCGGCCAGTCTTTCCAGCTCTTCGGGTGTCACCGCAACGCCGCTTGCACTCACCTCGTGCGGGGTCAAAACCAGACCGCCACCGTCTCCAGCAGACCCGCTCACCCGCACCGATAACGGAATGTCACGCCCGTAAACATTAAGGTTTTTGGCACCGTAAATATAGCCGTCGTGAATTTCGGCGCTATCCACATACTGCGGCGCAAAATGTCTCAGCAGCCCGGTAAATTGCCGGTTATTTACTTGAGCAGCTACGGTTGCGTTTTCGAGTTTAAACGTTGCGGGGAAAATTTCCACCGCGCCGAGCCACACTTTCACATCGGCAAATCCGGCGTTTTGTGGCAGTTTAAAATCGTATATTTGCGCGCTGAGGTTATGCACTTTTCCCGTCAAGATTTGCGGCACGAGCAGCCCGCCGATTTGCATTTCGATTTTACTCTCCGGCCCGAGATCTGCAGTTTTGCGGATCATTTCGGCCGTTTTCATGGGCACAAAAATGCGCAGTAAAATTTCTGCGAGCACTGCAAGCAGCAACAGCGTGCCAAACGTGCCGCCGAGCCACATTATCAGGCGTTTGCGGCGGCGTTTTTTGCGGAACGCTGCGGTGCTTTGCTCAAATGTGCCGGCAGCACTGTCATGGCCGAGGCTGGCGTGCGGTGGTGCGGCGTTCGGTTCGTTTTCGCTGTAGTGCGGCTGCATTTGCGGTTACGCTCCGGGTTACATTCTTTCTGGCGCACTCACTCCCAGCAGCTCCAACCCGTTACGGATCACCTGTCCTGCGGCGTCGTTCAGCCAGAGGCGGGTTGAGTGCAGGTCGCTTGCGGTTTCGTCTGCGCCAGGCAAAACTCGGCAGTTGTCATACCAGCGGTGATAGCTGGCGACGAGTTCTTCGAGGAAGCGAGCAACACGGTGCGGTTCGCGCAGTTGCGCAGCGCCAGCGACGATGGTCGGGTATTGCTGGAGTCTGCCCAAAAGTTCGGTTTCGGCCGGGTGGGTCAGTAGTTCTGGTGCGAACGCGCCGCGCTCTAGCCCTGCGGCTTCAGCGTTGCGGGCGACGGAACGGGTGCGCGCGTGAGCGTATTGCACATAAAACACCGGGTTATCGTTGCTCTGTTTGCGCAGTTCTTCTCCGTCGAGGTTGAGTGGCGAGTCTGCCGGGTAGCGGCCAAGCCAGTAGCGTACTGCATCGCAGCCGAGCCATTCGAGCAGTTCGTCGAGTTCGACAATGTTGCCGGCACGTTTTGAGAGTTTTGCGCCGTTGAGGTTGACCAGCTGCCCGATCAGCACGGTGAGTTGTTTGTCAGCGTCTTCTCCGGCGGCTCCGGCGAGCGCGCGCAGGCGGCCGACATAGCCGTGGTGGTCGGCGCCGAGCATATAAACTTTTTCATAAAAGCCGCGGTCGCTTTTAGATAGATAGTAGGCTGCGTCCGCCCCAAAATAGGTGTGTTCGCCGTTTGCGCGGGTAAACACGCGGTCTTTGTCGTCGCCGAAGTCAGTTGTGCGAATCCAAACTGCACCGTCTGCGTCGTAAACGTGGCCTTGTTCGCGCAGCCGGTCAAGCGCGGTCATGATGTGGCTTTTTTCACCGTTTGGCCCGGCGGCGTGCAGGGTGCGCTCTGAGAACCAAATGTCGAAGTGCACATTAAACCGTTGCAGCGAGTCTTTAATTTCGGCGAGCTGTTTTTGGTAGGCAATTTCGGTGGCTTGCGCTAGTTGTTCGTCAGCCGGCAAATCTGCCAGGTTTGGCACCTGGCTGACAACGTGGCGCCCGAGGTCTTGGATATATTCGCCCGGGTATGCGTCTGCAGGTTGTGGCTGGCCAAGCGCTGCTGCCAGCACTGATCGCCCAAATTTTTGCATCTGCGAGCCGGCGTCGTTAATGTAGTATTCGCGCGCCACATTTGCCCCGGTCGCTTGCAGCAGGCGCCCGATCGAGTCACCGAGTGCCGCCCAGCGGGTGTGGCCGAGATGCAGTGGCCCTGTCGGGTTGGCAGAAACAAATTCGAGGTTGATGGAGTGCCCTGCTAGCGCGTCGCTGGTGCCGTATTTGCTGCCTGCGAGCACGATGTCTTGCGCGATCTGCCCGGCTGCTGCCGCGTCGAGGGTGATGTTGATGAACCCCGGCCCTGCAATTTCGGCTTTGTCAATGCCGCTAACCTGCTCAAGTTCGGCAACGATCTGTTCTGCGAGCGCGCGCGGGTTGGTGCCGAGTCGTTTGGCGTATTGCATCGCCGCGTTTGATGCCCAGTCGCCGTGGTCGCGGTTTTTTGGCCGTTCTGGTGCGAGGCTGGCTGCGGTTACGTCGATTTCGGCACCGGCTGCGGCAATTATTCCGCTCAAAATTCGGTGCAGTTCGCTGGCAATTTGTGCTGGGGTCATAATCTACAATTTTACCCTTCTTTGCTCCGCCGTGTCTGAGTGTTTTTCAGTCTCTGGCTTGCTCTATTTTATTTTTTGGAAGTAACTTGCTTAGTTTTTGCTCAATATTTTTCTGCTGCCCTGTGTCTGTTACTTGCTTTACACGCTCTTGTTTTCCCGCTTGATGAGGGAGGTTTAGTACTCAACGATGGTGTGTTTTTGCTCGCCGATACCTGGGATTTCGATGCGGACAACGTCGCCAACTTCCAAAAATGGGAATTCGCTGCTGCTCAGCGCGTCTCCCTCCGGCGTGCCCGTCAAAATTAGATCACCCGGATCCAGCTGCATATACTGGCTCAGGTGGTAGAGCAGTGTTGCCGGGTCGACGATCATATCGTTCGTGTTTGAGTTTTGGCGTGGCTCGTCGTTTACAAAGCTTTTAATCTGCAAGTTGCCCAGGTCGACGTCTTCCACTGGCACCAGATACGGGCCAACCGGGGTGGATTTCGGGTGACTTTTGCCCTTTGACCACTGCCCGCCGGAGTCTTCCAGCTGCCACACCCGCTCCGACATGTCGTCGGCGACAGTGACCGCGGCAATATGCGCTAAAGCAGCCTCCGGACTTTCCAGTTCCCACGAAGTTTTGCCCACTACAAAGGCGAGTTCGGCTTCCCAATCGTATTTAGTGGCGCGGCGGGACATTGGCGCGTCGTCGTTTGGCGCAGCCAGCGTGTTGGTGTGTTTGTAAAACATGATCGGCTTGGCCGGTGGCGGAAATCCGGACTCGATCGCGTGCTGCTCATAGTTCATGCCGTTGCACAAAATCACGCCAGGTCGCACGAGGGGCGCCCCAAATCGCTGCCCGGCGGTGTCGATTTCTGCCAGCTCACCGGCCGCAAAAGCCGCCCGTACCAGCGCGAAACCGCCCGCGGCAAAAAACTCGGGCCCGATATCGCCCGCAAGCGGCCGCAAATCGTAGGTTTTTCCGTCAATTTCAGCAACCGGAATTTCCTGGCCCGGCTCGCCCTTTCGTGCAATTTTCATTTTTACCCGCTTCTTTAAGTACTTATTTACATTCTAGCAAGCGAGCTTTCCTAAATATATAAAACTGCCTGAACGTCCCAAATTTTTATATATGCCAATATTTTTAGGGCGGTATGGTATATTTTTAGTTTTTTCTCAGGTTCGGGGAGTATAGTTGAATCATTCCGCTGAACGCAGATGTTAGGAGATAAAAATGGTCCAGCGCCAACTACCACGTCCATCAGAAATTTTTGAGCTTATGAAGTTCCGGAAGCCGAATTTCAATCTGACTGAGAGCCGGCTCGAAAAGGCTCACACTATTTGGGATTTGCGCGATATTGCGGCAAGACGCACCCCAAAAGCGGCTTTTGACTACACCGACGGTGCTGCCGAGGGTGAGCTCAGCCTGGCGCGTGCACGCAAGGCTTTTTCCGATATTGAACTGCACCCGTCTATTCTGAAAAATGTGCCTGTTGTAGACACCTCTTGCGAGATTTTGGGCGGGCCGAGCTCGATGCCTTTCGGTATTGCGCCGACCGGTTTTACCCGTCTGATGCAGACGGAGGGCGAGACGGCAGGTGCTGGAGCTGCGGGCGCGGCGGGCATTCCTTTTACTCTTTCAACCCTGGGCACCACTTCGATTGAAAATGTGAAGGCGGCTAACCCGCACGGCCGTAACTGGTTCCAGCTTTATGTTATGCGTCAGCGCGAGATTTCTTACGAGTTGGTTAAGCGTGCTGCGGCAAACGGTTTTGACACCCTGCAGTTTACTGTGGACACGCCGGTGGCTGGTGCGCGTTTGCGTGACCGCCGTAACGGTTTTTCGATTCCGCCGCAGCTGACTATCGGTACCATTATTAACGCGATTCCGCGTCCGGCTTGGTGGTTTAACTTCCTGACCACGCCGAAGCTGGAGTTTGCTTCTCTGACCTCTACCGGCGGTACCGTTGCGCAGCTGCTTGACAGCGCCATGGATCCGACTATTAGCTTTGACGATCTGGCGATTATTCGCGAAATGTGGCCTGGCAAGATTGTGATTAAGGGTGTGCAGACCGTTGAGGACTCGCGCAAACTTGTTGACTACGGTGTGGACGGAATTCTGCTGTCTAACCACGGTGGCCGCCAGCTGGACCGCGCACCTGTGCCGTTCTATCTGCTGCCTGAGGTAGTGCGCGAGGTTGGTAAAGACACCACTGTGATGCTCGACACCGGTATTATGAACGGTGCCGACATTGTGGCTTCGATCGCGATGGGTGCGAAGTTTACCCTGATCGGTCGCGCCTACCTATACGGCTTGATGGCAGGTGGTCGTCGCGGTGTTGACAAAACCATCGAGATTTTGCGTGGTGAAATTGAGCGTACGATGAAACTGCTGCAGGTTGAAAACCTGGAAGAGCTGACTCCGCGTCACATCACCCAGCTGCGTGAGCTGCGCCCGATTGTCGAGCAGACCGCTGGACACCCGGCTTTTGAAAACTAGCCTGCTGCGCGGTTAAGCGAAAAGGACGGAAGCCTGAAACTTCCGTCCTTTTTCGTTTGGTGCCCTCGAGAGGAATCGAACCTCCGACCTACGGTACCGGAAACCGGCGCTCTATCCACTGAGCTACGAGGGCAACTTTACCAGTCTATCGCAAAAACCTTAATTAGTCACATTTTCGCGGCGAAAAACCAGGTCGCGAATTTCGCGGCCGGCTTTAATACCTTTTTGTTCAAAAGCAGTGAGCAAGCGGCCGTCGAAACGCGGCGCCCACTCCCCTGAGAATTCGCGGCTAAACTGCGGTGCGGCGTCAAACACATCGCGCATTTGCAGCGCATAATCTTCCCAGTCGGTTGCGAGCCGCACCAGACCACCCGGACGTAGCACGCGCGCCAAAATCGGCATAAACGGGTCGCTGATCAGGCGACGTTTGTTGTGGCGAGCTTTATGCCACGGATCGGGAAAGAAAATCCAGATTTCATCAATGCTTTCTGCCGGCAACAGATGCTCGAGCACTTCTGGCGCGTTTGCTTCGATTAGGCGCAGATTGTGCACATTCTGTTGCTCGGCAAGCACCATTGTGCGGGCAAGACCGCCGGTAAACACCTCGAGTGCGAGAAAGTCGCGTTCCGGGTGGCTGGCTGCGGCGTGGGTAATTTGGTGTCCCTGCCCGGAGCCGATTTCGACCGTGACCGGAGCGGTGCGCCCAAACAGTGCAGCCAGATCGAGCGTATGCCCGGCGGCTACGCTGGTGACGCCATCACCGCGCTCAACATCGACAATGTATTCCGGCGCGAGATCACGCATCGCCCGCTCCTGGGCTGTGGTCAGCCTGCCACCACGACGCACAAATGAAAGCAGTCGATGGCGCGGTTTTTCAGTTTCAAATTCTTCTGTCATTGTAAATAATTTATCAGATTTATAGTATTGGCATGCTGCCAGGGATTAGCCGAGCGTAATCGGCTTTACAATATCGGCATACATTAGCAGCACGCTCATCGCCCCGAGCACCACCACAACAGCTAGCGTCAGCGGCAAAAGCTTTGAGGTGTCCACCGGGCCGGGGTCTGGTTTCCCGCGCAACCTTGCCCAGGCGCGACGCAAAGCCTCAAACAGCGCACCAGCAACGTGACCGCCGTCAAGCGGCAGTAACGGAATCAGGTTGAAAATAAACAGCGCAATGTTTAACCCGGCCAAAATCCCAACCATTGCCGCGACTTTATCGAGCGCCGGCACCTGCTCGTGGCTGGCTATTTCTCCCGCGATCCGCCCCACGCCCACAACCGAAATCGGCCCGTTTGCGTCGCGTTTTTGCTCACTAAAAGCCGCGTTCCAAACATCAATCATGCGCTGCGGCAGGTGCAAAATCATATTAGTTACGGCAGCAGCCTGGTCGCCCACATAGCGCGGCACCTCTGTGATCGGACGGTGCTGGCGTTCATAAGCCGGCGAGAGGCCCAGCATCCCAACGTTTTCATAAACCTGCTTGCCGTTTCCGTCAAGCACCGGCCGTTCGCTGCTGTCAAATTTGGCACGCTGCGCTAGAAACGGCTTAATTTCGGTGGTTTTGCGGGTGCCTTCACGCTCGTATTCAAGCTGTAAAATATTACCCGGGTTGGCGGCAATAGTGTCGCGCACCTGCGTCCAATTATCGATTGCGGCCCCGTTAATGGTCAAAATTTTATCGCCGGGGCGCAAGCCGGCTACGGCAGCTGGTGCGGGGGTATCCCCCGATTCGCAAACGCGCGAGTTGCTGTCTGGCGCTTTCAAGCACTCGCTCACGCTGCCAACGGTGGTAGAAGCGCCCATAATCCCGATACCGCTGATCAAAATCGCAAAAAACACGAATCCGAGCACGAGGTTCATCAGCGGCCCGCCGACCATAATCACAATCTTTTTTGGCACAGAAAGCGCATAAAAAGACCGGCGCGGATCTACCACCTCACCGTCATCGTCGATAATCGACTTAACTATGCCTTTTGGCTTTTCAGCGGGGGCTGCAAGATCGGTTTCGGCGGGAATCAGCTCGGCCTCCTCAGCCTCGCTGTCTGCAGCACCCTCGTCAACTGGCTTTGGCGGGTACATTCCGGTCATCGAAATATATCCACCGAGCGGTAGCATTTTTATGCCGTATTCGGTTTCGCCGCGTTTGCGCGACCAGAGTGTCCGCCCGAAGCCGATCATGTACTGTTTAACGCGCACGCCAAACAGTTTCGCCGGCACCAGGTGGCCGATCTCGTGCAAGCCAATAGACAGCCCCAGCCCGAGCACCATCACTAGCACCCCGAGCAAATAGAGCAGTATTTCTTGCACTTAACCGGCCTTTTGCGCCTAAACGCCCGCTATTTTTGCACAGACAGAATGTCGAGCACAAACACCATCACATCGTCTGGTTTGTGGCCCTGCTGCTGCAGCCCTTCTGCTTTGTAGCCGCTCTTTGGATCTACCAGAGCAACCACGCGGGAGCCAACTTTCTGCCCCACAAGTGCCTTTTTAAAGCCCTCGATCACGCCGCTGGTCGGGAATTCTGCTGGTTGACCGCGCTTCCATGATGAGTCGAACTCTTTGCCGGTGCTCCAGATCACGCCCTTGTAGTGGACGGTCACGGTCGCGCCGTCGGTCACTTCTTCGCCTTTACCTTTGATCAGGTTGGCAATTTTCAGTTCGGTTGGCGCTTTTGCTCCCTGCGGAATGGTGATGGTTGGCTCGCCAGTTTCGGCAACTTTTACCTCTGGGAAGCCCTCTGGCAGTTTCACCTCTTCGCCCTCAGCTTTTGCCAGTGGTTTAGCCACTTTATCGCCAATGTCGAAGATCAAAACCATGGTGTCGTCTTTTCCAACACCCGGAATGCTGCCGCTGGCTGCAGCCTGCTCACCCCAGATGTCTTTTGCACCCAAAACTGCAACGGTGCGGCTCTTGGTTTTACCCGCGCACGAAATTGCGTCGGCTACCCAGGAAAGATCTTGCTCTCGCTTAGTTTCTTCTGCGGCAGCACTGATTTTGAGCTTTTGAGTGTCAATCTTTTTGCCGTCTTTGCCGTTAAAAACGGTAACGGTTGCAGCATAGCGCACGTCTTTTGCAACTTCAATTTTTTCGCCCTCGCCCTGTTTTAGCAGGGTAATTTGCGGTTTTTCTGCCTTGCCGAGTGGGGTTTGCACGTCGAGAGTAAAGTCTTCTTTGCCTGCCTCGCCCTTTACTTTGATGCTGTTGCTGAGATCGCCGGATTTTTTCTGACATTCGCTTGATGCTTTTCCGTTTTCGTTTGCACCGGAACCTTGGCTCCCAGAACAGGCTGCCAAGCCAAACACTAGTGCGGTTGCGGCTGCGAAGGCGAGTGTGCGCTTCATTTTTCTCCTTGTGGCGATTAACGCGTAACAAAATAGGCCACTTTAGGTGACCGTAAAAACAGATACCAAGTAAGTTTAGCAGATTTGTCTTAACATATACTTAAGTTTGTTGAAATCGGTTCTGTTTTTGCTCGTTAATATAAACGCACAGTTTGCGCGTCTGTTGCGGCAAGCGCTAATGAGTATAGTTCGCGGGCAGGAATACCTGTTGTCGCGGCTACGGCTCGGGTTGCGTCTTTTAGCCGTTCTCCGGCAGAGACCCGCAGCTGCACCTGTGAGAGCGCGTCACAAGGAGTCACCTCGGCCGGCTGCGCACCCGCCACCACGACCACGATTTCGCCTTTTACGCCGTCGGCCATTTTTTCGGCAAGTTCAGCCAACGAGCCGCGCAAAACCTGTTCGTACATTTTAGTAATTTCGCGACACACTGCAGCCTGCCGCTCCGCCCCAAAGTGCTGCGCCATATCTTGCAGAGTTGCGTGCAATCGGTGCGGACTTTCAAAGAAAATCAGCGTGCGACTCTCATCACGCAACTCCGCCAAAAATCTGCGCCGCTCCCCCTGTTTCTGCGGCACAAACCCTTCAAACGCAAAACGGTTGCTGGGCAGGCCTGAAATTGCCAGCGCGGCTATCGGGGCACTCGGACCGGGCACCACACTCACCTGCACATCGGCGGCAACAGCTGCCGCCACGACCTTAAAACCAGGGTCACTCACGGTCGGCATGCCCGCATCACTCACCAAAACCACGTCAGATTCAGCCGCAAGCCCGGCAAGTTCCGCCGCCTTTGCGCTCTCGTTATGATCGTGGAGCGGCACAATTTTTGCCCTGGTTTCGATGCCAAGCAACCGCAAAAGCTGCTTCGTTGTGCGGGTGTCTTCAGCCGCGATCACGGCAGCATCGGCCAGCGCATCACGCAAACGCGGAGAAGCGTCCTGCAGATTGCCGATCGGTGTTGCCGCAAGCACTAGCACGGTTTGCTAACCTTTCCGGCTAGTTTTTTTCTGGAGCAGTTTCCGCATCTGATCGAGCTGGCGCATTCTCATGCTTACCTCTTTTAGCGGAATATTCGGCAGCGAACTTTTCGAGTTTTTCTCGTTTTGCAGCGGCCTCTTTCCCTGCTTCTCCGCTCTCTTTTTGTATATCTTGTGCAGTCTCCGCAGCAGCGCCCACGCCAGCATCGCTTTCATCTTTTTTCTCCCTATTTTCAGCAATACGCAACCGGTTCAGCTCCAAAGCATACACAGCCGCCACAGCCAGCAAAGCAATCTGGCACAGCAAAAGCAGCGCGTGCAGCGTAGTCAAAAGAACCGAATTACCAAATTTAAAATCGTTCATAAGCAGTTCAAACGAACCGGAAAGAGTAGAAACTCCTCGCACTACCAAAATTCCGGCAACGACCAACATCAAAACCGGCCGTTTTACCTTCGAGGCTGCAAACGCAAGCACAATCGCCGCAACCAGCAAAACCATGTGCATCACAGAAATATAGTTCAAAAACAGGTAAATGCGCAGTGCGTCCAAAACGTCCAAACCGAGCGCAAAAGAGCCCATAATCGGGTAAACCAGCAGATCAAAAACGCCCAAAGCAAGCAGCACAAACGGCAGTTTTTGCCCCCATCGCCCCCAGCTTAACAGCGACCCTCTGCTTTTGGCAGCCGCAGTTTCCTGGCTTGCGGGAGTGTGCGGAGCTTTTTCCTGCGACATATTTAACCCTCTATTCTTCTGGATAACCCCGACAAACTCAACGACGGGAACCTGCTTAAATCCTAACAAAACAAATCTCAGAAATTCCTGTGTTTCTAAGAAAAAGTCGAATAAAGCAAAACGCGAGCGTACCCACCGCACGCCCGCGCTTTGCCGTTAAATCAACTTACTGCTGCGGGTAGCCGCCGTGCTGCTCGTAACCGCCCTGCTGTGGATACCCACCCTGCTGCGGGTAAACAGGCTGCTGAGGATATGACTGCACCGCCAAAAGCTGAGTTTTTGGCTTTGCAATAATCAGCATGATCGACGCTGCTATCAGCAAAACGTAAAGCAGTACCATGATGATCGGTCCCGCGCTGCTGCTAGAGCTGCTGCTGCGAGTAAAGAACTCTTCCGTTTTACTCGCCAAATCTGCTAACTGAGCAATCCCGAGAGAAATAAACAGATTAATCAAGCCGAACACGATACCCAGCACACCACCGGTAACATATGCCCAGCCGGCCTTGGTGCCCCAGGCAACGCCTGCAAATGCAACCGGCAAAGCAGTAAAAATAAACAGCGTAAGACCGAGACCAATCAACGGGCCAGTGTAGAGGTTGATATTACCGAAGATTGGCAAGAATGTGCCCAAAATGGCCACCGCGCCAACGGCGGTTGTAGAAATAGCCGCCCAGGTGCCGAACTTATTACCCGCAACGACATTGGTTGCCGCGGTGTTGCCTGCTGGCGCGGCCACATAACCGCCCTGCTGCTGATCCACTGGCTGAGCATACTGCTGCGCTGGTGCTTGATACGCTACTTGCTGAACAGGCTGCTGCTCAATTGGCTGCTGAGCCACTGGCTGCGCAAATACTGGCTGGGTGTACTGCTGAAAGTCCGGCTGCTGGGCAGCTGGCTGAGCATACTGCTGAGTCACCGGTTGCTGATATACCGGTTGAGCATACTGCTGAGTTTCAAAGTGCTGCGGTTGCTGATACTGCTGTTCCGGCTGAACATACTGCTGAGTTTCCTGTTGCTGCGCGTATTGCTGCGTAGCTTCCTGCGGCTCAGCCAGCTGCTGAGCAGGAGTTGCCGCACGATAAGATTCAATCCAGCCGGTCAGGGCAGGATAAATATTCGGATGCTGCAAAATTGCGTCCCAAAGATCCGGACGCTGACTCGCGATCTGCCCCAGAGTCGCAGCCTCGATAGCAGGGTCTGCCAAATCAGCAACGGTGTAGGCTGAAATTTCTTTAGACATTTTATTCCTATTCAATAATTATATGGAAAACGCGCAGCTACTACGGTCTCGCTCAGAAATACTGAAACAGCATCTCTTTCCCCCGCTAAACGCCAGGAAGCTACACAAAATATCCTAGCAAAAACCCGGCATTATTGTAATAAACTAACAAAAATTTTTACACTAAAAACAAAAATCTTTTTATTTTTATAAAAATTTGCGCAAAACAGCGGAATTTTACTTATTGCGAACCAAACCCAAAACTGTGCTGCTGACTGGTCTGGTAGCCAGTCTGACGTGGCGGAATAGCCAGAATAGTTGCAATAGAAGCAACCAGCATCAAAATCCCGGCGATGCCCAAAATAATCGGACCGGCGCTGCCAAACTTAGCGTTGCCGAAACCATCAATCAAGCTAACGATAGCGGCAACCAAACCGATAACACCAGCGGTGATAAACGCCCAACCAAACTTTTTCAAATACGCAACAATCGCAAAAGCGGCAGTCGCAGCATAAATAACGGTAAGGAAAACGCCCTCACCGTTACTGAAAAAAGTGACATTATACCCACCACGGAAGCTGATAATCGGGATAAACAGCGAAATGAAGGCAAGTGCCAGAGTGCCGCACAATGCTAGCGGAGCGTAAGGCAAAAACTTCCTCACGTTTTCGTTCTGCAAAAACGGCTGCAGGCCAGCCAACGGGTTGCCACCCTGAGCGCCCTGGTGAGCACCCTGCGGCGCGCCAGAGTTCCCTTACTTTAAAGACGTACTGCCAAACTTTGGCACCGGCAACTGCCAGCCGCGCGCATAAGAGGTCAGCCGCAACGCAATCGCCCAAACGCAACCCGCCGTCGAAGCGAGCAGCAGACTGTTCGAGAGCATCATCAACCCGCCGGCCAAAAGCGCCCCAGAAATCGCCGAAACCGCATACAACTCGCGGGTGAGCACGCCCGGCACCTCGTTCACCATAACGTCACGCACCACGCCGCCGCCGATCGCCGTAACCGTGCCGACAATCACCGCGGTCAAAAGCGAAAAACCGTTGCCGATCGCCGCCGCCGCCGTATTTGCACAAAACAGGCCCAACCCAAAAGCGTCAAAAACCACCTCGAAATGGCGCAGGCGCGAGATGCGGGGGTGAAAAAAGAAAACCAGCAGGGAGCCGGCCGCAGCCGTCGCAATATTTGGCCAATAAACCAAGCTAACAGGCGGGTGCACTCCGATCATAATGTCGCGAATAATGCCGCCGCCAACGCCGGTGGCCGAACCAACCACGATCACACCGAGCAGATCGAGCCGCTTGTGCACCCCGATGAGCGCGCCAGAAATCGCAAACGCCAAAATGCCGGCAAGCTGCAATGTTTCGTAAACTATATGACCCCACACACACTCAATTATAGCTTGCGGCGGTCGGTTTTTAATTTTTGGCAAATTTTGTGGTTAAGTTCAGCAAAAAATGGGACAATAGAATGAGTATGTCTTTTTTAAGTAATGACCCGAAAAGTGACCCGAGTAGCGACCCGGAAAACGGGCAGGCAGGTGGAAAAACCGCGCATGGCGAAACAGCACCAGCTGCAGATGCCGCACTGCCTTTGAACGAGAGCGAAATTGCCGCTTTGCGAGCGGAATTTCCTTATTTTGCCCGGGTTGATAGCGAAAAAGCGGCTGGCCGGCAGGCACCAGCATATTTGGACAGCGCTGCAACCTCGCAAAGGCCGGAAAAAGTGCTGCGGGCAGAGTATGAATTTGCTGCTTTTAGTAATGCCGCCGTGCACCGCGGCACCAGCGTTGCCGTGGGAGCTGCGACCGGGGCATTTGAACAGGCGCGCGAGCAGGTGGCGAAGTTTATTGGCGCGGGCGGCGACTACACCGTTGTGTGGCAGGCCGGGGCGACAGATGCGCTAAACACAGTTGCCGGGGGCATTGCCGAGGCGAGCCTGGCTGCGGCCGGTAGCGGCGAAATTTCAGCGCGGAAGGCGCTGGCGGTGCCGGGCAGCGAACGCTTTGCACTATGGCCGGGCGATGAAATTGTGGTGACAGAAGACGCACACCATGCCAATCTGATCCCGTGGCAGCGACTTGCCGCCCGCACCGGGGCACGCCTGCGCGTTGTGCCGGTAAACGAGCAGGGCACCTGGAGTCTGGCAGATTTTGCAGCTGTGCTCAGCACGCGCACCCGGGTGGCAGCTTTTGCGCATGTTTCTAATGTGACCGGCTGCATTGCTCAGGTTGCCGAGATCGTGGCTGCGGTGCGTGCTGCGAGCGCCGGGCTTGCCGTCACCGTGCTCGACGCCTGCCAGTCTGTGCCGCATATTCCGGTTAATGTTAGCGAACTCGGCGTTGATTTTATGGCGTTTAGCGGGCACAAAATGTGCGGCCCGAACGGCATCGGGGTGCTGGTCGGCCGCACAGAGCTGCTTAACGCCCTGCCTCCGTATCGCACCGGCGGCAGCGCTATCACGACCGTGAACAAAGAAATTGCCGAGTTTTTACCCGCGCCGCACCGGTTTGAGGCTGGCACCCAGCCGGTTTCCCAGGCTGTCGCGCTCGGAGCTGCCGCAGAGTTTTTGGGGCATGTCGGCATGGACCGGATTGCCGCCACCGAACACGCTTTGGTAGACCGCATGGTCACGCAAATCGCTGAGCTGCCTGGGGTGCGCCTGCTTGGACCTGCACCAGGCCAGCCGCGTGTTGCGCTTGCCGCGGTCGATGTAGCCGGAATCCACGCCCACGATGTCGGCCAGGTTTTGGACACCCGCGATGTGCTGGTGCGGGTCGGCCATCACTGTGCTCAGCCGCTGCATCGCGCGCTCGGCATTACCGCTAGCGTGCGCGCCAGTGTACACGCTACCACTACCGCGGCCGAGGTCGACACCTTTGCCGCAGGTCTTGTCGCCGCACAAAAATATTTTGGAGTTGCCTAATGTCTATGCTCGATTCTCTCTATCAAGACCTGATTTTGGATCATTCCAAACGTCCCGTTGGCAAAGGCGAACTAGCCAATTCTACAGGCAGCGACTACAAAACCGCTTCGCACCACGAACTCAATCCGAGCTGCGGCGACGAAATCACTCTCGATATTGCAGTCGATAACGCAGGCCGTGTGCAAGAACTAAAGTGGCGCGGCCAGGGGTGCTCTATTTCCCAGGCTTCAGCTTCTATGCTCGCCGCGCTCGTTGCCGAAGACAAACCAGACACGACCGCAGCACAGCATTTAATTAACGAATTTCGCACCATGCTGCAGTCGCGCGACGAAAACACCCAGCCCGACGAAAAACTGCTCGGTGACGCGGTTGCGCTGCAGGGTGTGGCAAAGTTCGTAATGCGGATTAAATGCGCAATGCTCGCATGGGTTGCCCTTGAAGCAGATCTGCGCCAGATCGAAACCCAGCAGACAGCCTAGTTTCGGCATTCAAAACCCGGCTACCGGGCAAAATCCTAAATTTTACTAAGTTCCCTGCAAAGGCAGACAGCTTTCAAAAACATACCCGCCCCACAAATCACCAAGCTACCACGCTAATTTGCCTAGTTACTGCTCCAGTTCAGGTGAAAATACACCCAGTGCATACCAATAGCAATCCGCTTTCCCCGCTAGCCGGGTTACTGCTCCAAATATAGCGATTTTACTGCTCTAGTTCAGGCGATTTTTCAGCAATTAGCTCGTATGCTTTTACCTCAGCAGGGTCTTTTTCCTGTGCCCAGCGCGCAGGCGTATTCGGGCCGTTCCACACCCGCACAGCACCCCAAAACGCGGCCACAATCGGCACCGCAATAACAGAACCAAACAGGCCGCCCAAAATCGTACCCACGGTAATGCTCAACAAAACCACAAACTGGTGCAGTTTTACCGCGCGACCCATCAAAAGCGGCTGCCACAGCGCACCCTCCAACTGGTTGATGATGATTACCACCGCAACCACCACCAGCGCCGCAACCGGGCCGCTCGTAACCAGCGCCACCAGCGCCGCAAAAGCCCCGGCGATCAGCGCACCAACGATCGGAATAAACGACAGCAAAAACACCAACGCAGCCAACGGCAAAACCAGCGGCACCTGCAAAATCAAAAGCGGCACAGTAATAATCAGTGCGTTTGCCAACGCCAAAGCAGCAGTCCCCCGCACATAAGCACCAAACGCAGTAACCACGCTCTCACCAACGCGTTTTGCCCGCAAATATGCCGCGCCACGCCAAGGCCGGCACAAGAATTCCCAAATCCTGTCGCCCTCACTCAAAAAGAAGAAAAACAGCACACCGATCAAACCGACCGCGCCCAGCCCGTTACCAAACGCAACCGCACCCTGCAGCACGCTGCCGCCAACCTCCTCGTTAAACAGCGTCTCGGCCACTTTTTCCTGCGCTTGCTTCAGGCTCTGCTCGTCGATCGTCACACCCAAACTGCGCAACCAGGCGATAATTTGCTCGTAACCGCGCACTGCCTTGTCCACGATTTCGTCAAACTGCGCATGAATCGTCCAAGCAATCAGCCCCAAAACCCCAAAAAACGCACCAATAGACGCCGCCATTACCAGCCAAGCGGCCAAAAATCGCGGCACGCCAAGGCCCCGCAACCAGCCTACGATCGGAGTCAGCGTCGAAGCCAAAATAATCGCCAAAAGTGCCGGAATCACAAGGTTACCGATATATCCCATCGCCAGCACCACCAGAGCCAGCAGCACGATCACGATAATCACCTGCAAAGCCCGGGTAGCAAACCGCCCAAAGTCATCTTCCCAAACCTGCTCGCTTTTAGGCGCAGCAACTTCCCAAGCCACGCGACTTGCGGTGCTCGGCTTGGATCCAAACAATTTACGAAACATCGATTCGGCTTCTTTCTCTTAAACGCTACTTTTAGCATATCGCCTAGCGGCAACATTAAATAATCCCACCGCGTTTTTTGCCGGATTTTGCGGCGTTTCGCGCTATTTTATCGCTGGTTTCGCGCTTGTTTCGCACCCGGTTTCGGGTTGCTTACACAGGTTTCGAGCCTGGGTTTCCGCAATGTTTCACAGTGTTTCACAGCAGTTTCGCGATAATTCAGCCAAACCACCGCCTTCAAGCCAGTTTTCAGCCAACCCGCCCCGCAACCGGCTAGGCTTAAGATGTGGGCATTTATCGCGATCTTTGCAAATCTCCCGGGGTTGTGCGACTTTTAACGTCACAGCTCATTGCCCGCCTGCCCTTTGGCATGTTTACGATCGCCATAATTTTGCATATCGAGCACCGTTTTCACAACTATTCTAGCGCCGGTGCCGTGCTCGCCGCCATCTCGATTGGCCAGGCGGTATCGGGTCCTGTCACCAGCCGCCTGATGGGCAGGTTTGGCATTCGGCCAGTGATTTTGGTCACGTCAACTGTTTGCGCGCTCAGTTTTGCCGCGATCGCGCTCGCCCCACTAGAGCTGCCGCCGATCATCGCGATTGCGGCGGTTGCGGGCCTGTCAATGCCGCCGATCACCTCTGCGGTGCGCACGATTTATCCAAAGATTGTGCCGGGCAACCTACTCAGCGGCCTTTATTCGATGGACGCGACCGCGCAGGAAATTATTTGGGTTTGCGGCCCGGTTTTGTCGGTGTTTATTTCGGTGCAGATCGCGCCAGATATCGGCGTGTTGGTTTCCAGCGCGATTATTTTTGGCGGCGGGGTTTTGTTTACGATTACACCCGAGATCGGCAAGGTGCGCATTCCGCGTTCTCGCCGCAGTTTTGGGGCGGTTTTGTCGCGCCCGACGGTGTGGCTTGCGACCGTGCTCGGTTTTTTGTATATCGCCTATTTTGCTGCGCTCGAAACGGGTGTGGTCGCGATTTTTGGTCACGAAAGTTTTGATGGCGGAATTGCGCTGGCCTGTAATGCGGTTGGCTCGTTTATTGGCGGTTTTTTGATCGGCCATCGTCCGCTCACCCCGTTTGCGATTCCGTTGCGGTTTGCCGCGTGCGGTTTTGGCACGGCGATGTGTCTGTTTTCGGGGGAAACCTGGTGGCTTTGCCTTAGTTTGCTTTTGAGCGGGCTTGGTTCTGCGCCGGCTTTTGCGGCGCTTTCGGCGCTGATTAGTTCGACGGTCAAGTTTTCAGATACGTCTGAGGCTTTTGGCTGGTCGATGACCGGGCAGCTTGTCGGGGCTGCTTTGGGGGCGACTTTGGCTGGTGTTGCGGTGGATCATTTCGGGCAGAATGGCGCGTTTGTTGTCGCGCTTTGCGGGCTTGGTTTGGCTATTTTGGTAAGTATTGCGGCGTTTCGGATTGTGCCGGATTTGCGGGGTAAAGATGCAAGTCCAATTGCCGATACTGAGAAAATCACAGTTCTTTCACAGGCGATTAGCTAGTTTATCTAATAAAATATAAATGTATAACGGTGCTACCGGCACTGCTATCGTAATCATTAACAATAAAAGTTCACTAAAGGAGTGAATAATGAGCAAATACGCTGTCACTAACCCGGCTACCGGTGAGGTTGTTAAAACTTACGATGAGGCGACTGACGCCCAGATCGAAGCTGCTCTTGCAGACGCTCACGACACCTATAAAAACTGGGGTCGTACCACCACCGTTGCTGAACGCGCGGCTCTGCTGCAGCGCGTAGCTGACCTGCACATGGAGCGCCAGGACGAGCTTGCTGCTATTTTCCACCGGGAAATGGGCAAGCCGCTGGAGCAGTGTAAGCTAGAGGTTGAGTTCTCTGCTGGCATTATCGAAGCTTTTGCCAAAGGTGCTGAAGAGTGGCTTGCTGACGATGAGCTGAAGGTTGAAGACGGCCTGAAGACCATCATCAAGCACCACCCGATTGGCGCGATTTTGGGTATTATGCCGTGGAACTACCCGTTCTACCAGATCGCCCGTTTTGCCGCTCCTGTGCTGGCTGTTGGTAACACCACCATTGTGAAGCACGCTAACCAGTGTCCTGAGACCGCGCTGGCTTTGGAGGGTCTTTTCCGCGAGGCTGGTTTCCCAGAGGGCGCTTACATCAACGTATTTGCCAGCCACGACCAGATTTCGACCATTATTGCTGACGACCGCATCGCTGCCGTGTCTTTGACCGGTTCTGAGCGTGCCGGTGCGATTGTTGCTGAGCAGGCCGGTCGCGCTTTGAAGAAGTGTGTGCTGGAACTCGGTGGTTCTGACGTTTTCATCGTGCTCGATGTTAAAGACATTGACGCTGCTGTTGAATATGCTGTTGGCGGCCGGATGGAAAACACCGGTCAGGCATGTAACGGTTCGAAGCGTATCGTTGTGCTTGACAGCGTTTACGACGAGTTCTCAAAGAAGTTCTGCGACGCGATTGCCGCGCAAAACCCAGACAATGGCGACTACGGCCCGCTGTCTAGCGATGACGCAACCAAGACTCTGAGCGCACAGGTGCAGAAGGCGCTTGACCAGGGTGCAAAGCTGATCGTCGGCGACAACAACCCTGATGGCAACTGGTACACCCCGAGCGTGCTCACCGATGTGACCCCGGAGATGGACGTTTACCGCGAAGAGCTGTTTGGCCCTGTTGCCCAGCTTTACAAAGTTTCGAGCGATCAGGAGGCGATTGACCTGTGCAACTCTTCTCCTTACGGCCTCGGTTCTGTTGTAATGTGTGACGATGTTGAGCGCGCTGAGCGTGTGGGTGACGCACTCGAGGTGGGCATGGTGTTTATTAACGCTTCCGGCCTGGAGGGCACCGACGTGCCATTTGGTGGCGTGAAGAAGAGTGGTTACGGCCGTGAGATCGGTAAATACGGTATTCACGAGTTCACCAACAAGAAACTCTACCGTTACGCTGGCTAATCTCAGCTAACACGAAAGGCGCCCTGGCCAGCTGGTCGGGGCGCTTTTTGTTGCCTCAAATTTGAAGCACTAACCGTGTCGCGCAGATCGCGGGCAGTTTTTGGTCGGCGCAAAACTAAAGCAGCGAGTTTGAGGGGAGTTCCCAGTTGATCGGGGTGGCACCGGCCTGTGTGAGCAGCTCGTTAGCGGCAGAAAAGGGGCGGCTGCCGAAAAAACCGCGGTGTGCACTCAATGGCGAAGGGTGCGGCGAAACCACTGCCGAAACCCCGGTAAATTCGCCCTCAACGTAGCAAGTGGCATTCCCTCGCGCAAAAGCGCGCTCACTGCCGGTAAAGCCCAAGTCTGGTAAAAACGCGGCCGCGTGTTTCCCCCACAAAATCGCCACCAACGGCTGCTTGCGCGCCGCCAAAGCCCGCACAATCTGCCTCACAACTATCTGCCAACCAAGTTTGCCGTGCGACCCGGCGCAGCCGGCCCGAGCCGTCAGCGCAGTGTTCAGCAGCAGCACTCCCCGACTAGCCCACGGGGTTAAATCTCCGTTAGCTGGCGGCGGGCAGCCCGTGTCTACGGCAAGTTCCTTAAAAATGTTTTGCAAAGACTTTGGCAGTTTTTCAGTTTCTGGCGTAACGCTAAAAGCTAGCCCCATCGCGTCCCCCGGGGTGGGATACGGGTCCTGCCCCAAAATCAAAACCCGCACCTCACTAAAAGGCTGAGTAAAGGCGCGAAAAACCGCATATGATTTAGGCACAACCTCGACACCAGCTGCACGCTCAGCTTCAGCCGCTGCAAAAGCGCGCTTCAGATCTGACTCAACCGGCCGCAAAACTCTCTCCCAGCTCGCGTCCACACGACCCGCTGCTATCAAATCTGCTAGCACACCCGGCTCCTAGGCGTAACGCTGGCGGGTCGTGGCATCGTGCACCTCACCCACCAGTTCCTCAATAATATCCTCCAAAAACAGCACACCCATTTCGATGCCAGCATCGCTATAAACTCGCGCCAGGTGCGTGCCCTGCTTTTGCATTTTTGCCAAAACATCTTCCAGATCGGTATGCGCCGTAACCGTCATCATCGCACGCACCCGTTTGGCCTGGATCGGCTGGCTGAGGCGGTCTTCATGCACCCGCAAAAGGTCTTTAATATGCACATAACCGCGCAAATCGCCGCTTTCCGACTCAATAATATAGCGGGAAAAACCGTGCCGGGTAACTGCCGCCTCCACATCAAGCGGGGTTGCGTTTTCAGCCAGAGTGACAAGCTCCGCACGCGGCACCACCAAATCCAGCGCCTGTTTGTTAGTGAACTCAACCGCCGCCGAAACCGCCCCGGAACGATCCTCCAAAACACCCTCACGCATCGAGTTAGCCACAATCGACTCAACCTCTTCAATGGTAAAAGTCGAGTTTGCCTCGTCCTTTGGCTCCACCCGAAACAGGCGCAAAACGCCGTTGGCCAGCGCATTCATAACCCAAATCAGCGGCTTCAAAAGCTTTGAAATCAAAACCAGCGGAGGAGCCAGCAGCAAAACTGCCCTGTCTGGCAGCGAAAATGCCGCGTTTTTTGGCACCATTTCGCCGAAAACCACGTGCAAATACGACACCAAAAGCAGCGTAATCACAAACGCCGCCACCGTGACCACATCATGGGAAATGCCGAGATGATGCAACGGTTCTTCCAACAGGTGGTGGATAGCAGGCTCCGACACGTTCAAAATCAAAAGCGAACAGACCGTAATACCCAGTTGGCAAGTGGCCAGCATCAGAGTGGCGTGTTCCATCGCCCACAGTGCGGTTTTGGCGGCTTTAGAACCGGCCTCAGCACGCGGCTCAATCTGCGAGCGCCGGGCAGAAATCACCGCAAACTCGGCCCCCACAAAAAATGCGTTAAAACCCAGCAGCACAAACAACCATACAATTCCGGCGGTGTCGTTACTCATTTTGCACCCCCTTGCTTTGGCAGCTCAATCACACCCGTCCGGTCAGAAACAACCGTCTCGCGTGCTTCGCCCTCGGCATGCTCGGCAGGTAGCGGTGGTGCGGTGTAGCGCACACGCGAAATCCTGCGACCTTCCATGCGCTCCACACTCAAAATCGCCCCGTCTGGCAGGGTAATGCTTTCGCCCACGACCGGAATATGCCCAAGCTCTTGCAGCATAAACCCGGCCACAGTGTAGTAGTCATCGCCCTCAGGGATCACCACGCCGCTACGTTCAGCAAGCTCGTCCGGCCGCAACTCGCCCGGAATCAGCAGTTTATTTGCGGTGCCCACCACGTCTGCCTGCGCCCGGTCATGTTCGTCAGCCACCTCGCCCACAATCTCTTCAACCAGATCTTCCAGCGTCACAAACCCGGCCGTACCACCGTATTCATCAACCACAATCGCACACTGATAAACCGCGCTGCGCAGCTCAGCCAAAAGCGTGTCCAAGTGCATCGTTTCAGGCACACGCGTGACCTCTGCCCCGATCGCCGCAACCGGCACCTCACCACGTTTTTCCCGCGGCAAAGCCACCGCCTGCTTCACATGGGCGACAGCCATAATATCGTCACGGTCATCTTCCATTAGCGGGAAACGCGAAAAACCGGTGCTGCCAGACAGGTGAATTAGCTCGCTCACAGCCGCGCTTTTCAGCATAGTTTCCACCCGCAACCGCGGCGTCATCACATCACTCGCAGTTAGCTCGGCAAACCGCAAAGTACGGTCAAGCAAAGTTGCAGTGTCTGCCTCCAAAACGCCCGAAGCCGCCGAATGTCGCACCAAAGAACTCAGCTCTTCAGCACTGCGCGCCCCGGAAAGCTCTTCTTTCGGTTCCACCCCAAAAATGCGCAAAATACCGTTAGCACTGCCGTTCAAAACAAAAATAGCCGGCTTAAAAATCGCAGTAAAAGCCGCCTGCAAAGGCACCACCAATTTCGCGGTGCGCTCCGGCAAAGAAATCGCAAAGTTTTTCGGCACCAACTCGCCAAAAATCATCGACAAAATGGTCGCGATCGCCACCGCCAAAGGCGCCGTAATCATTTTTTGCAAATCGGCCGGAACCCCGAGCAATTTCAAAGGATCCTGCAAAAAGTGACTGAGCGACGGCTCCAGCGTATAACCGGCCAAAAGCGTAGTCAGCGTAATACCAAGCTGTGCACTCGAAAGATGAGTCGATGTGTGCTGCAGCGCCTTAATCACAGAACCCAGCCGCTTAGCTCCCGCAGCCTGTTTACGCTCAAGTTCCGCCCGGTCCAAAGCAACCAGCGAAAATTCCGCGGCCACAAACACGCCCGTGCCAAAAGTCAGCAAAAGACCGATAGTGAGCAAAATCCAGTCGTTCAAACCGCACCTCCGCAACTAAAGCGAGCAGGCAACACGCGATTTTCCTCAAAAAAATTCACAAAAAAGGCAAGCAAAAACCCGGCACCGCAATTTTTACGATAGCCGTTAAGACTCGGGGGCTCTGAACTCATAATTACTAACCATCCTAGCGGAATAATATGTGAACACACACAGGATTTTTTCTGTTTTTTTGATTTTAGTAGCGTAGGCTTATATATAAGGTTATTCATAAGCGCGGGAAGTCCGTGACAAAAGAAAGAAACGAGGATAGCTACAGTGTCGCAAGCAACTGGAGCAGCAGCTGAGGAAAACAGCAATTTTGGAGCAAATGCGTGGCTGGTAGACGAGCTCTATAAGCAGTATTTGACGGACAAAAACTCGGTTGACCCGTCTTGGTGGCCAACCCTCGAAAAAATGCGCGCCGCAGGTGGGCAACAGGCAGGGCAGCCAGCAGCCAGCAAAGCCGCCGACGGGCCAGACGCGATCAAACCTGCCGACAAATCAGCCGCAGCCGCACCGGCCGCAAAAACCGCTGACAAGCCAGCAGACAGCTCAGCGACACCGTCTGTGCAGGCACGCACCACCGCAACCGCACCGCGCAGCACCCCAATCCCGGCCGAAGCACAAAAAAGCCAACCACAGGCCGAAGATAGCGACGAAGCAACCGACACAGTCACCCAGCTAAAAGGCATCGCCCGCACCATCTCCAAAAACATGGATATGAGTCTGAGCATTCCGACCGCAACCAGCGTGCGCACCGTGCCAGCTAAACTGATGATCGACAACCGCATCGTCATCAACAACCACCTCGCCCGCACCCGCGGCGGCAAAATCAGCTTCACTCACCTGATCGGGTGGGCACTGATCCAAACCCTGAAAGAATTCCCGAGCCAAAACGTCGCCTACACCGAAGTTGACGGCAAACCATCGGTGATCACCCCGGCACACATCGGGCTGGGCATCGCGATCGACCTGCCAAAACCAGACGGCACCCGCCAGCTGATGGTACCGGCAATTAAACGCGCCGAAACCCTCGACTTTAACGAATTTTTAGAAGCCTACGAAGATCTGGTCAAGCGCGGCCGCAACGGGCAACTGGGCGCGGCAGACTTCCAGGGCGCAACCATGACGCTGACCAACCCGGGCGGCATCGGCACCGTGCACTCGATCCCACGTCTGATGCAGGGGCAGGGTTGTATTATCGGTGCGGGTGCGCTCGACTACCCGGCACAATACCAGGGCATGAGCGATGAAACCCTGGCCGAACTGGGTGTTTCCAAGACCCTGACCCTGACCAGCACCTATGATCACCGCGTGATCCAAGGCGCAGGCTCCGGCGAATTTTTGAAACTCGTGCACGAACGCCTGATCGGCCAGCACAGCTTCTATGAAGATATTTTTGCCGCACTCCGCCTGCCATACAAGCCGGTACGCTGGGCAAAAGACGTGCACAGCGGCAAACTCGGCATGGTAGATAAAAACGCGCGCGTGCAAGAACTAATCAACGCATTCCGCGTGCGTGCTCACCTGATGGCCGACATCGACCCGCTCGAATACCGCCAGCAAAGCCACCCAGACCTCGAGATTGAAAACCACGGGCTGACATTCTGGGATCTCGACCGCGAATTTGTAACCGGCGGCATCGGCGGCAAATCCACCATGAAACTACGCGACATTTTGGGCGTGCTGCGTGACTCATACTGCCGCAAAATCGGCATCGAATACATGCACATGCAAAATCCTGAAGAGCGCGCCTGGCTGCGCGAACAACTTGAGGTGAAATACACCAAACCAAGCCACGATGTGCAGCTGCGAATTCTTGAAAAACTCAACGAAGCAGAAGCATTTGAAACCTTTTTGCAAACCAAATATGTGGGACAGAAGCGCTTCAGCCTCGAGGGCGGCGAATCGCTGATTCCACTGCTCGACGCGATCCTGATCGAAGCGGCAGAAGACGGTGTAGAATCAGTCGATATGGGTATGGCCCACCGCGGTCGCCTCAGCGTGCTGGCAAACATTGCCGGCAAGAGCTACGGCCAGATTTTCCGCGAGTTTGAAGGTTCACAGTCGGCAGCCGGTGCTTCCGGTGACGTAAAATATCACCTCGGTGCAAACGGTATCTTCACCGCACCAAACGGCACCCAGGTACCGGTGAGCCTGGCCGCAAACCCAAGCCACCTCGAAGTAGTAAACGGCGTGCTCAGCGGCATTGTGCGTGCAAAACAGGATCTGAAACCGATCGGCTCATTCAGCACCGTGCCAATCCTGATCCACGGTGACGCTGCGTTTGCCGGTCAGGGCATCGTTTACGAACACCTGCAAATGTCACAGCTGCGCGGCTACCGCACCGGTGGTACCATCCACATTATCGTCAACAACCAGGTGGGCTTCACCACCCTGCCGGTCGACTCACGCAGCTCGACCTACGCAACCGACGTCGGAAAGACCGTGCAGACCCCAATCTTCCACGTAAACGGTGACGATCCAGAATCAGTTGTGCACGTCGCACAGCTGGCATACCGTTTCCGCCAGAAGTTCCACAAAGACGTTATCATCGACCTGATCTGCTACCGCCGTCGCGGTCACAACGAAGGTGACGATCCGTCAATGACCCAGCCGCTAATGTACGACCTGATCGAAGCAAAACGCTCCACGCGTAAACTTTACACCCAGGCTCTGGTGGGTCGTGGCGACATTACCGAAGAAGAATACGAGCAGGCAAAAGCGAGCTTCCACAACAAACTCGAACAGGCGTTTTTGGAAACCCACAACTCGCAAACCCAGTCTATGCCTGTTATCGGGAAAACTAAGCCTGAGCCTGTGGAAGTGCGGGTGAAAACCGCCGTCGATAAAAGCGCAATCGAACTCATCGGTGACGCACACTTGAACAAGCCAGCCGGCTTCACCACCCACAACAAGCTCGAATCGACCATTCTGCAAAAACGCCACAAGATGAGTCGCGAAGGTCAAATCGACTGGGGCTTCGGTGAAATTTTGGCACTCGGCACCCTGCTGGCAGAAGGCACCCCGGTGCGTTTCGCCGGTCAAGACGCGCGCCGCGGCACCTTTGCGCAGCGCCACGCGGTATTCCACGACCGGGTAAACGGCCAAGAGTGGCTGCCGCTGACCAACCTGAGCGAAGACCAGGCACGCTTCTGGATTTACGACTCACTGCTCAGCGAATACTGCGCACTCGCATACGAATACGGCTATTCACTGCAGCGCGAAGACGCCCTCGTGATCTGGGAAGCACAGTTTGGTGACTTCGCAAACGGCGCGCAGAGCGTGGTAGACGAATTCCTGTCGTCCGCCGAAATGAAGTGGGGGCAAAACTCTTCTGTCGTGATGCTGCTGCCACACGGCTACGAAGGTCAAGGGCCAGACCACTCCTCTGCCCGCATCGAGCGCTACCTGCAAATGTGTGCAGAAGACAACATGATCATCGCCCGGCCATCAACCCCGGCCAACTACTTTCACCTGCTGCGTCGCCAAGCCTACGCAAGGCCACGCAAGCCGCTGATCGTGTTCAGCCCGAAATCTATGCTCCGTCTGCGCGGCGCAACCAGCGAGATTGCCGACTTTACCAGCGGCGAATTCCAGCCAGTGATTGGCGACCACACCGCAGACCCTGCCAAGGTAAAACGCGTGCTGCTCACCGCCGGCAAAGTCTACTACGATTTGAAATCCGAACTAGAAAAACGCGGCGAAGAACGCATCGCAATCGTGCGCATCGAGCAGTTCTACCCGCTCGCACTCGACAAGATTGAAGAAGCCGTCGGCCGGTTCTCGCCTGACGCTGAGCTGATCTGGGTGCAGGACGAGCCGGAAAACCAGGGCGCGCGCCGCTACCTCAGCCGCATGTTCAGCGAAAGTAAAGTTTTGCGCGGCATCGCAGCGATCTGTCGTGCTGAATCTGCTTCACCGTCAACCGGATCTGCTAAAGTTCACGCGAAAGAACAAGCGCAGATCATCGACGAAGCAATGGATTTGGATATCGCAAACAAGTAACAAAGCGAGCAGCCGGGCAGGAAACTGTCCGGCTTTTCGCAAATCCGTCGAGCGATTTTTTAACGAAACAAAAACTCGCAAACTACGCAAGCGTTATCGATAATTTTAGGAAGTAAAATGACACAGAAGTGGCGCATGCCGATAGAGGGGCACCCGCAAGACCGGGTTTGGATGGCCTGGCCGACCAGCGGCTACACCCTGGGTGACACAGAAGCAGACGCGCACGAAGCCCGCAGCACTTGGGCTGCCGTGGCCAACGCGATCAGCGAATTTGAGCCGGTGACTGTTGCGGTGAACCCGGGCGACCAGCAGATTGCACGCAAATATCTGGCGGGCGACATCGATCTGCTTGAGGCTCCCCTCGACGATGCCTGGATGCGCGACATCGGGCCGAGTTTTGTGCTGGGCGAAAACGGTGAACTCGGCGCTGTAAATTTTGTGTTTAACGGCTGGGGAGCACAAGACTGGGCCAGCTGGGAAAACGACCAGCACATCGGCCGCATCGTCGCCGAAGCCGCCGGTGCGACCCTGATAAACTCGGAAATGACCAACGAGGGCGGCGGCATCCAAGTCGACGGAACCGGGCGCGTGATCCTAACCGAAACCGTGCAACTGGACCCGGGACGCAACCCGGGCTGGACCAAAGAACAGGTCGAGACAGAACTGCAGCGCACCATCGGCACCACCAGCGCACTCTGGCTGCCACGCGGCCTCTACCGCGACCATGACGAATTTGGCACCCGCGGCCACAGCGACATTTTGGCAGCATTTGCGACGCCGGACCTGCTGCTGATGCACGCACAAGAAAACGCCAACCACCCAGACCATGAAATCGCCAAAACCAACCGGGAGATCGCCGAAAAATGGTTTGCGGAGCGGGGCGAAAAAATCGAAATTGTCGATCTGGCGGCACCGGAACAGCTGCGCGACGAAGAAGACTTTGTCGACTACAGCTATATTAACCACCTCGTGATCAACGACGCGGTAATCGCTTGCGCATTTGGCGACAGCCGGGCAGACGACCGGGTACAGGGCATTTTGGGCGATATTTATCAAGGGCGCAAAATCGTGGGCGTAGATGCGCGGCCACTATTTGCGCGCGGTGGCGGCATTCACTGCATCACCCAGCAGCAGCCAAAAGCTGGGAAATAAACACGGAACTAGCCTCGGAAATCGGGAGCTTTATTAGCCGGAAATCCAACAGAAATCCAGACTGAAACAGGTCGAAATACCCTGGAACGGGGGCTTTTAGGACCCTGCCAAAAATCGCAAAATACCCAAATCATGACCCGCTTCCGCTTCCGCAAAAATACAAAGCAAAAGCGGCACCGACCGAGAAAGTCAGCGCCGCTTTTAACTAAGCTAAAAGGCGCCTAGTGCCACATAACCGCCAAAGTCACGTTAACCGCGAGCAATGCAGCAATAACTCCAAAAATCGGCGCAGAAACCTGACGCTTACCGCGATTAACCAAAATTACCGCATAAATCGCGAGCAAAACCGCACCCTTAATCGCAATTTTGGTGTTATTTGGCGCGCCACCAACAGCATAAGTCAAGCCAACCAGAGCGATACCGGTGACCAGCAACGCGTTTGCGCAGTGAAACATACCCTTTGAAATCGCACCCTCACCGCGCGAAGCCGGCTTAAACTGGGCGATCGTCACGCCAAACAGCGCGGCAAACGACAGCAGGTGCAAAACAACAACAATACTTTTAACAATATCCATACCTCCATTTTATGCGTTTTACCGGGCATTTTCTAGCAAGCCCACCCTAACCGCGATCTGGCAAATAAACTCAGCCTAACCCAGACCAAACACGATAGAATAAAATTAAACATTTTATTTAGGAACGGGAAATGCCGCAACACCAGCCAGCCGAACACACCACCTCCGAAAACACCTCTGCCAAACCGCGCAAAGCACTGCTAGCGATTCTAAGCATGCTCATCGTGCTCGTGCTCGCAACCAACGCAGCAATCTTCCTAATAGTATCCAATACTCAAAACAACGAGGTCGCAAGTATTGACGTAAACCAACCAAAACGGCCACCGATGTGGGAAGATATCGAAGGCGAATGGAAAAAAGCAGACGGCACCACGATGAAAGTCGAACTAGATTTGAAAAGATATGCCCCACCAGTAAGCAACGAACCCGGATGCTACGGCCTCGGTGTTTACCGCAGCGACCTGACAATGCTCTACTGCCCAGCTGGAGAAAGTACTTTTAAACGCAGTAAAAATGACGACGCAATGCAGCGTTCTGTTGACGAATCTGATAAAACCAAAGACCGTATATGGACACACAATATAAACACCAACACAATCGAGGGACCATATATTCGCACCAGCCCTGATCCAAGAATTATTAAGGAAGAACCAAAGAGCTATAAATGGGAAAATGTTGAAGGAAACTGGGAACGACCTGATGGCAAAACTAACAAGGTCAGCTTGAAAGATCTAGAATTTGGTGAACCTATTGGAAGCTGCTTTCGGGTCAAACTTGTCGGTATAGATGGGGCGATCTACTATTGCCCACCTGGACCAATGGATGAACTAGTTAATTCTCTAGCGCCAGGCACAGACAAAACCCATCTGATCCGCACAGACCGGAGAAAAGAACGAATCTGGTATTCAGTATCAAATAACTTCAAAGAAGCCTACTATCGTGCTGGCACTGCTCCAAAAAGCACGCAAAACGCAGAGCCTACAATACAGAAATCAAATAACCCAAATTCTGGCCCGAAATGGGCCGATATTGAAGGAAACTGGCATTTGCCACGCGGTCAAGCATGGTCTCATAAAGCAGGAGCAACCCTAAAAGTTAATTTTCACGATAAATCTAAATTCGTTTTCCACGATGGCAACAAAACCGACGGTGGCTGCTTGCAAGGTACCATTAGCACCTCTAGCGGAGCGGGCGGCGCAACAGTCTGGTATTGCCCGGCAGGTGTTCCGCTACCTAGCCGACTACAAGCAGAAAACGAGGACGTCAGCAAAGAACGTCTGCTAATAAGTCACCAAGTCCGCGACTCACCTTTCTATCGCAACTAAACAGAAAAGATAATTAAGTAATGTCACACCCAACCTCCGATACTTCTGCAGAATCGAAATCGCGCAAGACGCTGTTGATGATTCTGAGCATGCTGATTGTGTTGGTGCTCGCAGCCAACGTGATTCTTGCGTTGATAGTTGCCAACGGACAAAACAGCGCAGCAGGTGAAAAACGCGCGCCGCAGTGGCAAGACATCGCCGGCGAATGGCGCACGCAAGACGGCAAAACCCTAAACATCGACCTTAGCAGCCAGGCTTACACCCCGAATAATCGAGTCAAAGGGTGCTTCTATATTACCAAGCCCGAAACCGATGAAGGACTGCACTACTGCCCGGTCGGCGAAACCATTCTAGACCCTGACCACTATGACGATTCGCAACAGCGGCGAGTCAATGCGTCTGACACCTCGCGCGATCGCATCTGGGTCACAAACACAAGAACCAGAGCGATGGAAGGCCCATACTATCGCACCGGCACAGACCAAAAAGTCAACAAAACCAGTCAGCCTGCCCCGGCCCCGAAAGCCCAGCACACTCCAAAATGGGAAGATATTGAAGGCGAGTGGGCGAACGACAAAGGAAAAACAGAAAAAACCAGCCTCAGCGATTTCAAAATTAAGGAACAAATCGGCGGTTGCTTTATCGGAAGTCGAACCGGCGGCACAGGCATGATCTATTACTGCCCAGCCGGAGAAACCTCGCTAAATGCATACGACGATAACGCGCCAGAAAAAAATATCGACAATTCTGACGTCACCCGAGATCGCATCTGGTTTACCCAAACATCATGGGTGTCTCCACCGTACTATCGCACCAAAGACGGCAAAACTACGGCACAGAACAATGCACAAACCACAGCTCCACGACCTGCACCAAAATGGGAAGATGTGCAGGGCAAATGGTACAGGGATTCTTTTATGCTTAATGGCAACTACGCGGTTAAAGCCGAGACGGTAAATATGGATTTTAATGATCCGAAAATTAAGTATAGCTTCAACAAAATGGACGGCGGCTGCTTTAACGGAGGCGGAGTCCCTCGAAATCCTAATGAATACGGAGGATTTTTCGTTATTTATTGTCCTGCTGGGATAAAAGGCCCTGAAAGCCTGAAGAGTCCTTCAGAAGATATTTCACGAGACCGAATGTGGCGTGGGCAATCTACCGGGTATGCACCTTACTATCGAGTGAATTAACCGACACGGCACGCTTTTCAGCATAAACCAAAAACACCTCGCGATCTGAGAAAACCCAGGTCGCGGGGTGTTTTTATGCGGGCTGGTAACCAGCAATGCCCAGCTCTCAAAGCGATCAAGGACAAACCATAAGCAAGCAGCCGCACACAAGTGAAATCGCAAGCGAGCGAGCAACCGCACACGCGCGAAACCGCGAACAAGCGCACCCAGCCTCGCTAAATTTAACTTTAGCGAAGCCCGGCTAGCAGCAAACTCGCGTTTTTAGTGGAAGAAGTGGCGTTCGCCGGTGAAATACATGGTGATGCCGGCCGCGTTTGCCGCCGCAATAACTTCATCGTCGCGCACTGAACCGCCCGGCGCAACAACGGCACGCACCCCAGCTTCAAGCAGCACTTCGAGCCCGTCTGCAAACGGGAAGAATGCGTCGCTAGCAGCCACAGACCCAGCAGCGCGCTCCCCCGCCCGAGCCACAGCAAGTTTTGCGGAATCTACCCGGTTTACCTGCCCCATGCCCACGCCAACGCTTGCGCCGTCGTTCGCAAGCAAAATCGCGTTTGATTTCACCGCCCGGCAAGCAGTCCAGGCAAATTCCAGGTCGCGCAGGGTTGCCTCGTCGGCAGCGCTACCTGCTACCAGATCCCACTCACTGGCAGGCTTAAATTTGCGGTCACTTTCTTGCACTAAGAAACCACCAGAAACCTGGCGCACCTCGGCCTGTGGCGGGGTAAATCCTGCCGGCAGTAAGAGCAGGCGCAGGTTTTTCTTTTTGGTCAGAATTGCCAGCGCTTCCGGCGTAAAGCCTGGCGCAACCAGCACTTCGGTAAAGATTTCGGCGACGTTTGCGGCCATTTCAGCCCCGACTTCGCGGTTTGCCGCGATCACGCCCCCGAATGCAGAGAGCGAGTCGCAGGCGTGGGCGAGCTGGTGCGCGGCCGCGATTGCAGCCCCGTCGTCTGCCTCATCGGCAGGCGCAACCGCGATGCCGCAAGGATTGGCGTGCTTGATGATCGCCACGGCCGGCGCCGCATGGTCGTAGGCAGCCCGCACTGCCGCGTCTGCGTCCACATAGTTATTGTAAGACATTTCTTTACCGTGCAACTGGGCGGCCTGTGCGATGCCGTTTTCGTCCGGGTCGGTAAACAGGGCGGCTCGCTGGTGGCTGTTTTCGCCGTATCGCAGCACCTGTTCGCGCGCGCCAGAGATCTGGTAGGTGACGATCGCGTTTTCCACCGGCGCAAAAATCATGTCGGTTTCGCTACTAGCATCGTAGTCTGTCGCCTCAATTTCAGCCTCGCCCCAGGCGGTTTCTTCCTGTTCGAGCAGCCAGTTTGCCACTGCCCCGTCGTAGTTGGCGGTGTGGATAAATGCCTCGGTGGCCAGCTGGCGGCGCTCGTCGAGCGTGGTGCCGCCGGCGTTTACCGCGGCAACAATGTCACTGTAGCGCTCTGGTGAGACGACGATTGCGACGTTGGCGTGGTTTTTGGCGCTGGCACGCACCATTGCCGGCCCGCCGATGTCGATGTTTTCGATCACGTCTGCGGCCGGTTTTCCTGCTGCAACGGTCTGTTCAAACGGGTAAAGATTGACGACGACGAGTTCAAATCCGGCATATCCGAGGCTCGCCATTTGCTGCTGGTGGTCTTCGAGGCGCAGGTCAGCTAGCAAGCCGGAGTGGATTGCCGGGTGCAGGGTTTTGACGCGCCCGTCGAGCGCTTCGGCAAAGCCGGTCACTTCGGAAACGTCTTTTACCGCGATGCCGTTGTCGCGAATTTGCGCGGCGGTGGAGCCGGTGGAGACGATTTCGACGCCGGCTGCTGCCAGGGCGCTTGCCAGTTCGAGCAGCCCGGTTTTGTCGCTGACCGAGATGAGCGCGCGTTTAATTTCGATTTGGTCGCGGTGTTGGTAAAGTTTTGGGTCGTGGCTGGCTACTGCCATTTTTTCTCCTGTTTAGTATATTTTTTGCTAATTTTGCTGGGTTTATTTATCTATATAGTAGGTTTTGTTTTTACTTCAAAACGGGCTATTTGCGCTGTATTTACGCAATTTTGTGTTTTGTAAAAAGTCTCTTTTGCATTATGTATAGTTATTTTTAGTTTAGTGGCGGGCGGGTTAAGACCCGGTCACAATTTCGGACAGGTTGATTTGCCCGGTTGCGATGTCGGTGATTATCTCAGGCAGCAGCACTCGTTCGCGTTCTTTGATGCGTTCGTGAAGGACGGCTTCTGTATCTCCCGACTCTACGGCAACGCTTGCTTGGCGAATGACGGGACCTGTGTCCACACCCTCGTCAATAATATGGACGGTGATGCCGGTTTCTTTAGCTCCTGCCGCGAGCGCGTCGCGCACCGCGTGGGCACCCGGAAACAGCGGCAGCAGGGCCGGATGGGTATTGATGAGCCGCGGGCTAAATTCGCCGATAAATTCTGGCGGCAAGATGCGCATTAGTCCGGCAGATACGACCAGACCGTTTGCTGCGTCCACCCCGTATTTTTTGATTTCTGCCGCAAACGCTGCGCCCCACTCGGCACGACCAGCATAGTCGCCCGGCTTTACCACGAAATATGGCACGCCGTGATCGGTGGCGTGCTGCAGGCCTGGCGCGTCGCAGTCTGCGCCGACGGCAACCACCCGGTAGGCAGCGCCCGGTTTTTGAGCAAGTTCGAGCAGCGATTTCAGGTTGCTGCCGGACCCGGAAATTAGCACAACTATATCTAGCACTCTTCTATTTTACCCCGCCCGCCTGTGTACTTGCTATATGCTTGCTCCCCTAAATCCAACTAATAGAATATATAACTCCGCCACAAAAAACACCAACCAAAATTTCAACCAATTAATACTTTTAGCTGCCGCTTAGGGAATGTTCTCAGATTACTCAGGTAATATATATATATATATATATAGGTGACTACCCAGGAAGCCAGTTTGAGAAAGCATATTTTGGTTATCCTGCTGGGGAAATTCGTGCGCTTTGCGACAAAAGTTTTTCGACCGGCAGGCGGTTCGGCGATTCCTGGTGTCGTTATAAATAAGATTTCACCAAAGTTTTTGGACAACGCGCTCCGCTCTTTTCCTGAGGGAATTGTGGTGGTTTCGGGGTCTGTCGGCAAGTCTACAACCACAAAAATGGTTGCGACGGTGATTGCTGCGCACGGCGTAAACGTCTATACCAACTCGACCACCGGTAATATTCATCAGGGTTTGGTGTCTGATTTTATTGCGCAGATTAGCCTGTCTGGCAAACTGCCAGGCGATATTGCGGTTTTAGAAATGGACGAGGGGCAAGGTTCCAAAATCGTTGCCAACCACGATTTGCGGGTTGCGCTGCTTAACAATGTTGTGCGCGATCAGGTTGAGCGTTTTCATAACCCAGCAAAAGTTGTGGAATATTTGGAAAAAATTGCAAAGCGAGCAACCGGCGCGGTGGTAATAAACCACGATGATGCTGCACTGATGGGTTTGGTACCCGGTTTTAAAGCACCGGCACACTATTTTGGCATTTCAGAGTCTGTTTATAACGAACTACCCGACGGACTGCCGCTGTGGCGCGACAATAAAGATGAGCGACTTGCCGTCGGCCAAGGTGTGCGAGTGATTTCTTCCAGCCAGGAACTTGTAGAATACGAGATTTCAGGCAAGGTTTATCCTGCAAAACTGCCACTAGACGGCTTGCACTATGCGGTCGATGGTGCCGCCGCGATGTGTGCAGCGCAGCAGGTTTTGGGGGACAAATTTGATGCGACCACCGCGATTAAGGCGCTTGAAAACTTTGAGACGGTTTTTTGGCGGGACGAAATCCTGAATATACGTGGCGAGCATGTGCGGGTTTTACTGTTTCAAAATCCGGCCAGCCTGTATTTTAACCTGAAAAATGTGCCTGCTGATACCGAACAGTTGCTGTTTGCTTTTGGTGAGGGTGACGGCAACGATCTGGCCTATTTTTGGCAGAGTGATTTCAGCAGTCTCCATCAGGTCACTTTTGCAACCGGAGAAAAAGCCGGCGAGGCTGCGTTGATGCTCGGTTATGCTGGCTGCCAAGTGGATATAGTGGAGCCTGATTTAGCTAAGGCACTTGACGATTTTCTGGCTTTGCCAGCTCCTAAAAACGGCATGAAAACAATTCTTTCTACTTTTGGCATGATGTGGCCTATGCGTCACCATCTAAAAACTAAGCATAAAGTTGGGGCGAAAAAATGACCCTGCAACTTGTGACTATGCTCACAGAAGTGAGTGACTTTTTTAGTGATGCGCAGAATGCGCGGGTGCTGGGGAAGCGCCTGGAGTGGGCTGGGATTGCGAGCACTGTGCAGGCGGTGAATGCGGGCGAGAGTGCGCCTGATTCGCCAGATTTCGTGGTGCTTGGCGGGGCGAGTGACGGTGATTTGCGGGAGTATGCGGAAATGCTGCGGCCGTATCGCGGTCAACTGAGCGACTGGCTGGCGGCGGGCGTGCCAATGCTGGCTATTGGATCTGGCTGGGCGCTGCTTGGGGAAACCCTGGAGATGCCTGACGGTGGCACCGCGGAGGGGCTGGGGCTTGTACCTGTGACCTCGACGATGACCGAGCGGATCGCCGATGAGTTGGTGCTAAAGCGAGGCGGCGAGATTATGTTCGGGTTCCAGAACAGTAACCGCGCGTTCCACGGGGTGGAAACCGGCTTCGGCAAGGTCGTATACGGGCGCGGTAATGAGGGCGGCAAAAAGATCGAGGGGCAGCAGTTTGGCAGCCTGTATGCAACAGTGATGCAGGGGCCTGTGTGCGGGAAAAACCCGGCGTTTGCGGATGAGCTGCTGCAAGTAGTGACCGCGCGCAAGGGCTTTGAATACACTCGCGGCGAGGGTGCAGATTTCGTCGATAACGCCGCAAAACTCGCCCGCGAAAATATTCTCAAAAAACTTAATTTACAGCTTACCAGCGCAGAACAGTAACTGTCGCAAAAGATGCCACTACTACTCTCCCCTAAAACTAGACCTGGGATGCGGTTTCGTAGACTTTGAGCAGGCGGGCGACGTGGGTTACGGGGCAAAAATCTGCGCGGTCTTGTGCGGTGGCTGCGGCCGCTTTTTGTACCGCGGCAGGGTCATTGGCAAGGCGGATAATTTCGCGGGCAAAATCTTGCGGCGCAGGCCCCGCAGTGTAAATTCCGCTGCCGCCGTGTAGCCCTTCTGGCAGGCGCCTGTCGCACAGCAAAACCGGCCTCCCCTGCTGCACAGACTCCACAATCGTGACCGGCTGATTGTCGAAGCCGTTACTACTCAAAACGGTGACGTGCGCGGCCGAAATCTGCGCCAGCACCTGCTCACGCTCGAGCCTGCCCAAAAACTTAATCGGCAGGCCTTTAGCCTGTGCGCGAGCCTGAGCTTCAAGCGGCCCTGCCCCCACGATTGCAACCTGAAACCGCAAATTTGGCGCCTGTTCTTGAACAAGTTTGCATGCTTTAATAAACTCTATCAGGCGCTTTTCGGGCACGAGTCGCCCGATCCACACAAGTCGCAACCCCTGTGCGAAATCTGGCATCACAGCAAGCTCTGCTTCTGTGTCAGGTTTAGTTTCTGCCGCGCTGTGTTGCGGGTTTGGCACCACCGCGATCGCTCTTTGTGCGGCCTCCCGCAAAATTTCGGCCTGGTGTGCAGAAGGTGAAATTACCGCATCTGCAGCCAACACAGTCTGCAGAGTTGCGCCCCGCAAAACACTGTCGGTGCGGGCAGAAGCAAGCGGCTTACCGGTAACCGCAAATCCTGATATTTTTGCGCCAATCAGCCACCCCAGCCCCCGCCGCAGCAACGCAGCAACCACCCAATCTAGCACCTTTGGCAATCGCGCTTCCCAAAAAAATGTGTGCACAGTGTGCGCCACGGGCAGATTTTGCGCCTGTGCAGCTTGTAGCGCCGCGTTTGCCAGTCCAAATTCCGAATGCAAGTGCACTGCGGTGATACCTTGGGTTTTGTAAAGTTCGTTCAGCCGCGCGCGCAGTTTTGACGTGTTTGGCACGATTGGAAGGCCAACTCCCGGCACTGTGCCCCGCGTTTTAACCAGCAAAACACCCCCGCCGGCACGTTGCCATTTTTGTAGCTCTGCGGTTTTGCGAGTTTTGGCCGTGTCCGGGGCAACGATCGTGATGCTGTGTCCGGCGTTTTTTAGCGCGTGTGCGCCGTCCCAGAACGCGTTTTGCGCGCCGCCGAGATAGTCGAGCGCATAGTCGATCACCAGTGCAATCCGGTGTGCGCCGGGGTCGCGGGCTGGTTTAGCTGTCATCTGTGCGGCGTTTTTCTGCTTGTGTCAGGTGGTCTAGTTCGGTGAGAGAATCGAGTTTTAGCGGAGTTGTAGCATCTATGTCTTCTTCGGTTTCACCACTGGACGCAACATTTTTGGCACGTTTTTTCACGGCTTTTGCAGCAGCTTTTTCTGTCTTTCGAGCTGCTTTCTCATCTTTTTTATCGGATTTTACCGTTATTTTCTCAGTTATTTCTTCAGCTTTTTGCGCAAATTTACCAAATAATTGCTTGAAAACGCCAGGCTTTTTATCCGCTCCGGGCTCGTTTTCAGGCTCGACGGCCGGCTCATTTTCTGGCTCGGACGCAGAAATATCGAGAAAACCCAAATCGGCAACTTTTGTGGTTTCCGTTTCTGGCAGCAGCTCAGGTAGTTCGGCAAGCGCAGTTTCTTCAGCGGTTTTCGGCGTTAAAGGCTCCCAGTTTTCCTCCGCACTATCGCGGGTAAAGTCGAGTTCCGATTCCGTAATAAAACCGGTTGATGAAATCAGCTCGGTCTCTTGATCGTCTTTTGCCTCAGCAGATTTTGACAAATTTTCCAAACCCAAACTTGGCAACGCAGCAACCCCTGTCACGCTGGTTTCATTCCCGGTAAACGCTTGAGTTTTCCGCAACCAAACTCCCAAACCGAGCCCGATAGCAGCCTCCAAACTAACCAATCCGGCCGTTTGCCAAACTCCAGGACCGGTGTGCACAAGCCGATCAGAACCGATCGGGCCGCTAGCAAAAAGCGAGCAAATTGCGGCCGCGCATCCGCACAAAACCGCCGCAAACACGATCGACACACCCCTTTGCAAAGGTAAAATATCGCGCAACCCGGGCGCCAAAAAGAACCCGACTACGGCAGCGAGCGCAACCAAAATGCAAGGCGCCAGCAAACCCCAACTGCCCCAACTGTGCGGCACGAGACTAAAAACAGGCAGCGCCGGCACCGGACCAAGCAACTGTTCAAAAGGGCTGACCGCGCTGCCCACGCCGATGCTAAAACCGGCGCCGGAAAACCAGGCCAGCGACCAAATGATCGCAACCGGCAAAAGCAGTAAATATAGGAAAGAAGCGGCAACAACGCCCGTCCAGTCAAAATGCAGGCCCTGACTGATGCGCACAAACTCGGTGAAATGCAGCAGCGTAGACACGGCCACGCCAAGCGCCGCGAGTCCAAAAAACGCGCAAATTACCGCAGCAAACAGGCGTGGCGAGCATCGCAAAGCAGCCAGCAGACCGCTAAGCTGCCTACCAGCGTCTGAACCAGATTTGAACCTGGCCACAGTGGCCCTGTCGTATGCACGCACCAGTTCGCGGCGCGCCTGCCAAGCAGCCCCGGCCAGCCAACTAACCGCAAAAACAAGTAACGGTTTGGCGAAAATTAGCAACGAATTGTGGCCGGTATAGGTTTTACTCACCCACGCCAGCAGCGCCGTAATTCCACTAAAAACCAGCCAGGACGAAACTGTTGCAACCGCAAAAAGGCGCTTTTTCGCATCGGGACTTGCCGCTGCACTCCCCGCGACACGCCCACCAGCCCACACCGCCAAGAAAACGGTAAAAACAGCAATCGCCAAAAGCGGTAGACCGAGCGGCAACTGCACCGCCTCAGCCCCAGCACCGAGCGATTTTGCCTGATCAGCGCTAATTTCGAAATTCAGCGGCACCCCGTGACCCAGCAGCCACAGCATCGCAATTACGCTAAAGGGCTGGGCGAGATTGCCCTGCGCCTGAAACTGGGTGAGCCAGATAATAAAAACCGGAATTGCAAGCAGCACAACGCTCGAAAGCAGCACCCCGATTGCTTCGAGGGCGGCGGCGAGGGCGGCAAGCAAAAATTTCATCACCGCTAATTTTACCCCCTCTTTTCTTAGCAGACACACAGGTAAGAGGTGTAAATTAGAAGTTAGCAAAATATTGTGGCAAACAGCCGGTTGTCAGGGCGCGCCGGGCGCGGCTTGCTGGCTTGTTGTGCGCCGTATTTAACCGAAGGAGTTGCCATGTCAAAAATTGTTTACACCTATACTGATGAGGCGCCGATGCTGGCGACCCACTCACTGCTGCCTATCGTGCAGGGATTTGCGCAAGCGGCAAACGTCACGGTCGAAACCCGCGATATCTCTCTGGCAAACCGCATTTTGGCCGCTTTTAGCGACATTTTGCCGGCCGATCAGAAGGTGAACGACGCGCTTGCCGAGCTGGGTGCGCTGGCAAAAACTCCCGAGGCAAACATTGTGAAACTGCCAAATATTTCCGCTTCTGTGCCGCAGCTGCAAGAGGCGATTGCCGAGCTGCAAGAGAAGGGTTTTGCGCTGCCGGAATATCCGGAAGAGGCAGACACGCCAGAGCTGCAGGAGATTCGTGCTCGCTATGATGCGGTAAAAGGCTCGGCGGTAAACCCGGTTTTGCGTGAGGGCAACTCGGACCGGCGCGCACCGAAATCGGTGAAAGCTTATGCACAGGCACACCCGCACTCGATGGGCGCCTGGTCAGCTGACTCGAAAACGAACGTTGCAACGATGGGCGAGCACGATTTTGCCAGCAACGAAAAATCGGTGATTTTTGAAGCCGACGATGTTTTAACCATTCGCCACACCGCTGCAAACGGCGAAATTACTGTTTTGAAAGAAAAACTGCCGGTTTTGGCGGGCGAAATTGTGGACGCAACCTTTATGAGTGCGGCTGCGCTAGACGCTTTCCTGGCCGAACAGGTGGAGCGAGCAAAACGCGAAAATGTGCTGTTTTCTGTGCATTTGAAAGCGACCATGATGAAGGTGAGTGACCCGATTATTTTCGGTCACGTTGTGCGCGCATATTTTGCCGACACTTTTGCCAAGTTTGGTGAGGATCTGGACGCTGCCGGGCTGACCGGTGAAAACGGCCTGGGAGCGATTTTGACCGGGCTTGAAGAGCTGCCAAACGGCGATGAAATTAAAGCTTCGATCGAGGCCGAGCTTGCAAACGGGCCTGCTTTGGCGATGGTAAACAGTGACAAGGGCATCACCAACCTGCACGTGCCGAGCGATGTGATCGTGGACGCTTCGATGCCGGCGATGATCCGCACCTCCGGGCAAATGTGGAACTCAGATGGGCAGCAGCAGGACACCCTCGCGGTAATTCCAGACAGCTGCTATGCCGGAATTTACCAGACCGTGATCGACGACTGCCGCGCAAACGGGGCTTTTGACCCGACCACCATGGGCACCGTGCCAAACGTCGGGCTGATGGCACAAAAGGCGGAAGAATACGGCTCGCACGACAAGACCTTCAAGATTGATGCGGACGGCACCGTAGAGGTGGTGAACAACGCGGGCGAGGTGCTTCTCTCGCACGATGTGGAAGCCGGCGATATTTGGCGCGCCTGCCAAACCAAAGACATTGCTGTGCGCGACTGGGTGAAGCTCGCAGTGACCCGCGCACGCGTTTCTGGCATGCCGGCGATTTTCTGGCTGGACGAAGCACGCGCCCACGACGCACAGATTATTGCAAAAGTGCGCGAATATTTGGGCGAGCACGACACTAACGGGCTAGACATTCAGATTTTGGCACCGGCTGAGGCTGCGCGCGTTTCGGTGGAACGGATCCGCCGCGGTGAAGACACGATTTCTGTCACCGGTAACGTTTTGCGTGACTACAACACCGATCTTTTCCCGATTTTGGAACTGGGCACCAGCGCAAAAATGCTCTCAGTTGTGCCGCTGCTGGCCGGCGGTGGCCTATTTGAGACGGGTGCGGGCGGTTCTGCGCCAAAACACGTGGAGCAGCTGGTGGGCGAAAACCACCTACGCTGGGATTCGCTGGGCGAGTTTATGGCGCTGGCCGAATCGTTGCGCCAGGCCGGCGCGGACGTTTTGGCAGACGGGCTGGAGAGCGCAACCGAGCGCTTTTTGCAGGAAAACAAGTCGCCTTCGCGTCGTGCCGGTGAGATCGACAACCGTGGCAGCCACTTCTGGCTGGCGCGTTTCTGGGCTGAAGCGCTGGCCGCACAAACCACAGACGCCGCACTGGCGGAGCGCTTTAAGCCGGTCGCCGAGCAGCTTGTGGAGAAATCTGACGCAATCGAGGCAGAACTGCTCGCAGCACAGGGCCAGCCTGTCGACCTGGGCGGCTACTACCGTGTCGACCGTGACAAAACCGACGAAATCATGCGCCCTTCTGCCACCTTCAACGCAATCCTCGCGTCACTTTAAAAACGCATCAAAAAACTAAAAAGTGCCGCCCGGATCGAAAAGTCTGGGCGGCACCGCGTTTTCGACACAGCGATATCTCATTCTGCGACCACCAAACAAAACCGACCAAAGAACACCCGTTACCAAAATTTCATTTCGCACACAAAATTTTCAGACTCGCCCATTATTTTCACAACCGCGCTCTGGCATAATTAGAGTAACAAAAAATTCACTGCAGAAGCGAGGTTTTAATGTCTGAAAAAGAGACAAAACACGGGCAAAATTTCCAGGTCGATCTAAGCGGCCTGGTCAAACTGCTGTCACAAAACCTCTATTCCGGGCCACAAGTCTACATTCGAGAACTGCTGCAAAACGGCGTCGACGCGATCACAGCCGCCCGCGAACTCAACCCTGACACGCCCGCAAAAATCACCATCCTGCCACAAACCGGCAAAAACTCCCCCGAGCTCACCGTCACCGACAGCGGCATCGGCCTCACCACCGCAGAAGCACAAGAATTCCTCGCAACAATCGGCCGCTCCACCAAACGCGATGAACTACTCCAAGAAGGCCGGCGCGAATTTCTAGGCCAGTTTGGCATCGGCATGCTCGCAACATTTATGGTAGCCGACAAAATCACCGTACACACCCGCTCCCGCAAAGCGGACAAAAACGGACAACTGCCACCAGCCGTGCTCTGGATCGGCAACTCAGACGGCACCTTCACAGTCGAAGAAATCCCAGACGAACAAGTACCCGCAGAAATTGCCACAGGCGGTACCCAAGTGCACATCGTTGCCCGCATCGATTCACACGACTGGCTACAACGCGAAACCGTGCGCTCCCTCACAATCGAATACGGCGATCTGCTGCCAGTCGACGTGCGACTCGAACACCGTTTCCAAGGCGAACAAATGTTTGCAGACCGGCCAACCCTAGAACGCCTCAACAAACACCAAGTGCCATGGCGACCACAATACGACTCCGCAGCCGAACGCGAAAACAGCCTCTCAAACTACTGCCAAGAAACATTCGGATTCCGGCCGCCAGAAATCATCGACCTGCAACTCGACCTGCTCGGCATCGACGGAGTCGCCTTTGTGATTCCGCAACGCGTGCCGCCAAACAGCAGCAAACACCGCGTCTATCTCAAACAAATGCTGCTGAGCGACCGCTCCGACAAAATCCTGCCAGAATGGGCGTTTTTTGTGCGCGCAGCCATCAACGTCGAAGCACTCTCGCCAACCGCCAGCCGTGAAGACCTGCGCGACACCCACGAACTCATGGTCGCCCGCGAACAACTCGGCAAACAGCTCAAAGAATGGCTAATCAACCTGCTGACCGACCCAGACCTGGAAGACGTGAAAATGCTGTTCCTCTCGGCACACGGACTCGCCCTGCGCGCCGCAGCAGCACAAGACACCGAACTTTTGGAACTGATCACAAACACGCTACCGTTTGAAACCACAGCCGGGCGCATCACGCTCCAAGCAGCCCGAGAAAAAAACCCGGAAAACGAGCTAGTTTTTGCACCAAGCGTTGAAGACTTCCGCCGCATCGAATCAGTCGCGCGCGCCGCAAACATCACCGTGGTCAACGCCGGATACGCCTACGACAACCAAATCATCGACCGTCTCCAAGCCTCCCTCAAATGGAAAACCCGCGAAATTTCGCCGCAAGACATCACCAGCGCGCTCTCCCCTATCAGCAGCGACCGCGAAACCGCAACCGAACAGGGACTAGCCGCCGCACGCGAATTTTTTGAAGAAACCGACTGCGACGTGCTGCTGCGCACCTTCGAACCGGCCGACGTGCCAGCTATGCTGCTGTTCGACCCGGAAGCCGAATACCACGCCCAAACCGCGAGCGCGCACGAAGAAGACCCAGACATGTGGAACGGCATGCTGCAATCGCTACTCGAAACCGGCAGCTTCCGGGCACGCACCATCATTTTAAACGACGCCTGCCCGGTCGTGCGCAACCTGCTCGAAAACCACCACGACGAAACCGTATTTAACGCCGGACTCTCCGCGCTTTTCGTCTCTGCCTCGGCAATGAGCGGCACCGGACTCGCCTCCGGCGACACCGCAATTTTGAGCGACGCGCTCGATGTTTTGCTCAAACGGGCGCTCCAAAACAACAGCGACGAAACGGGAGCATAGTTTTGGAAGAACACGATGTTTTTAACCAGCTGCACGAGTTGGCACACCAGCCGTACGACATGGCTCGCGTGCGCGCAACCGAGCGGATCGTAAAAGAAATAACCGCAAACGGGCCGGAACTTTTGCTGCCCCGGGCACTGCTGCAACTGCACGAAGCATACACTTTTAGCAACAATCACAAGCTAATGTTTCCAGCTTTTGCACGGATTCTGAAACTTTTGCACGAACAGCCAGAACTGTTTGACGAAGATGAAAAAAACAGCGTTTTTTGGCAGTATAAATGGCTCGCAGACGCGGCAATGGGGTTGCCAGATTTTTCACGCCAACAGTGCGAAGAGTTTTTACAAGAAATGGCGCGCCACTACAGCGATGCCGGGTACGGACTGTGCGCACCTCGCGCGGCACGCTTCAATTTTTTGGCGCAAATCGGCTCGAAAGAGGCACTGCCGGCAATGCGGGAATGGCTGAGCACCCCACTAGACGAGTTTGATGAATGCCCGGCCTGCCGCATTGGCTCACAGGTTGCGTTTTTTGCTGAACGGGGCGACTGGGCGGAAGCGATCCGGGTTGGCGAGCTGCAAGATAGCGGCTGCAACGTTGAACCGGCGCACACGCACCGGGTGCTGGCTTTTGCCTATCTGATGACCGGCGATAGCGAGGCTGCACTCGAAAATTTCCGGCTTTCGGAGGCGACCGTTAATAGTGACGCGCGCAAAATGCAGGGTGGTGAGAGCAGCAGCGGCATCACCTATGAAACGCTGGGGCGCGGTGGCGCTTTGCAAACCCTGCTGCAAGATTTGAGCGATCACGATCTGAAACGACTGTTTGACCTCGAAGATAAGTCGCTTTCGTTGCTGATTTTGCAGCGCGGTCTCATTGCCGGGTTGAGTGCGCTGATTGCCGGCGGAGTTGCAGCCGATACGCCCACCGGGGTGACCGAGCCTGCTGAAGCTGCTACCCTGGGCAGTTTGCGCAGTGCGCTGCTGGAGTGCGCGCTCGTGCGGGCTGAAGAATTTGACAAACGCAACCAAAACACGCACTATCAAGACACGCTTGCCGAGGCAGCCGCGGCCACTCCCGCTCCTGCCCAGTTGCGTGACAGTGACCTGCTCGAGGACGAAGAGGAAGAGCTGGCTGCTGTTGCCCCGCAACTTGACTCGGCCTATAACGAGCGGATTGCGGCCGACCGTCGGGAGCGGTTTTTTACGCCGTGTGCTGAGACTTTTGAGCGAATCGAAAAGCTGAAAATGCGCGCGGCCGCGTCTCCGTCGGAAAAACGGCTACTTGATTTGTGTGCAGGGTTGGAGGAGCTGGCGACCGAGGCTTTGGACGCGGGCATTCTCTCGACCGCGGGCCTCACCTATCATCATCTCGCGCAAATGCATCTAGCGCTGGAAGATACAGAGCTGGCTGACGACTATTTTGAAAAAGCCATGAATATTATGTCTTTGCAAGATGATGCTTTGCAGGATCGATTTGAGGTTTTGCAGAACTGGACTGACCTATCGCGCGAGTCGGTGCTGCCGCCGGAGTCGCATCATAAGCGGATTTTTAGGGCCGCGCTGCTGCTTTTTGCAGACACTTTACGTTATTTGCCGCGTCCCGCGCACAGTCCTGGCTTGTTTGCCGAGCGGCCTCGTTCGGAACATGATGTTGAGCTGTTTGGCGACAAGCATTTTAATCCGCGTGAGATTAGCGAATATTTGACGACCTGGGCGTATTTGCAAACTTCTGAGGATCCGGATTTGCTTTCTTTTAGCGATGCGGTTTTGCACGAGTATCTTGAGGCGCGACGGCAGCCGCCGGTTTTCCTTTCGCCGATGACGATTGATCTGTTTTTGATGGTTGCGACGTCTTCTGCGATGATTATTGGTTTGGAATCGCAACTTATCAGCGACTCGAGTTTTACGCAACTTGAGGAGTCTGATGCGAGCACGCTGCTGCAGCTAAGCTCGTATAGTTTGGAAGTTGGTGCGCGTAAGGCTGCTGAGCGGGCTGGCCAGAGTTTTGATCCGCACAATTTCGTTTTTGATAGCGATGATGAGGGTGATTTCGACGGATTTGACCCGAGCGATTTTGACGGGTTTGATCCGGATAATTTCGATTTCGACAGTATTGACCCGAATGATTTTAACCCTGGCGGTTTTAATCCTGGTGA
>JAUNHM010000051.1:4871-10154 GCA_030523945.1 Microbacteriaceae bacterium | reverse complement strand
TAACAGACACAAAAAGTAACCGCAGCTTATCTGGGGTTCTTACACGAAACCTGCCATCAAAACAAAAATTGCCAAAAACCTAATTATCTACAAAGCAGATAATTAAAGCGGGCTAAATATGGTGAAAATTACCTTTTAAGCAGGCTAATCTTCGAGCACCGACTCTGCAGAGTGATCGGCACGGAAATGCTCCTCCAAAACCTTGCGGGCACGACCCAGCAAATCCCCCGGAGCCAAAAGATCGTAACGCGAAGCAACCACCTGGCCGACCGCTGTATAGTTGCGCGCCCGGCGAGTCAACCCAAACATCACCAGCCGCAACAGCATCATCAGGCCGCTCACCATCAACACAATCGCACCGGAATGGGCAAGGTTAACGCGACCCTCCGGATTTAGCAAAAACAGCAAAATTGCCACCGCAAAACCAAAATAAAGCCCCGAAATCAGGCCACCGAGCGCCACTTTGCCGTATGTGAGTCGGCCCGTAATCTGCTCCACCGTTTGCACGTCACGCCCCACAATCGCAAGCGACTGCACCGGAAAACCAGCCTCGCTCAAAACCGAAACCGCATGATGCGCCGCCTGCTGCGAACTATAGGTGGACACAACCACACCCTGCGGTGTCTGAAAATCGGCGCGCAAGCCGTGAGGTTTTTGAATCATACCCCCTATTGTCTCGCATTTTGCACAAAAATAAACTGCAAAACCGACCAGACACGCGCGAATTTCGCTAAGAACGCAAAAACCGGGCGAAACAGAGCCGAAACTCAGCCGGACTTGATAGCCTAGAAGAGTGAGTAATGCAAGAGTTTTTGTGGGCAGGCTGGCGGGCCAGGGCGTTTTTGACCCGGCCGGAGACAGAATCGGTAAGGTGCGCGATGTTGTCGTGGTCGAACGCGCCGATGACGCACCCCGCGCGGTCGGATTCGTGGTCGAAATTCCGGGGCGCAAACGCGTCTTCATCCCGGTCGACCATATTACTTCTGTCGCCAACGGGCAAGTGATTTGCACCGGTGAAATCAACACGCGCCGCTTTGAACAGCGCGGCGGTGAACAGCGTGTGCTCGCCGAAATCGTCGGCCGCTCCCGCAAAACCCGAACAACAGGCGAAAATGCCCGTATCGAAGACGCAGCCCTGGAGCAGACCCGCAGCGGCGACTGGGTTATCAGCGATGTATTTGTAAAACTGCCGCGTCATGGTGGGCCATTTTCACGCGGAAAATCGCAAATTTTTGCGTGGCAAGAGCTTGTGCACGAGGGTCCGGAAAGCGAAACTACCTCTGCGGAGAGGCTAATCCAAACCCTGGTCGATTTGAAGCCGGCTGACCTGGCAGAAAGCATCCTCGAACTGCCTGCCGAGCGCCGCAACGAAGTGGTGCAGGAGCTGCCGGACGACATGGTGGCCGACGCGCTGGAAGAAATGGATGAGAGTGACCAGGTCGAAATTTTGGCTTGGCTCAACAGCGACCGCGCCGCCGACGTGCTCGACCGCATGGACGCTGACGACGCAGCCGACCTGATCCACGCCCTGCCTGCCCAGCACGGTGAGGCGCTGCTCGATTTGATGGAGCCGGAAGAGGCAGAGGACGTGCGCCGCCTGCTCGCATACGAACAGGACACTGCCGGCGGTCTGATGAACCCGAGCCCGATCGTGCTTTCCGGCGAATCTTCGGTGGCAGAGGGGCTAGCTATGATCCGTAACGCAGAAATCCACCCGGCGACTGCCTCTGCGGTTTATATTACCCTGCCGCCTTTTGAGACTCCAACCGGCGAATATCAGGGCATGGTGCATTTTCAGCGAATGCTGCGGTTCCCGCCGCACGAGCGACTTTCGACGCTAATCGACGACGATGTTGAACCGGTATTGGCGACTGCTTCGGCAGCCGAAGTTGCCCGACGATTGGCCAGTTACGACCTGGTGGCGGTGCCGATTGTTGACGAAAATAACAACCTGCTCGGCGCGGTAACGATTGATGACGTGCTCGACCATCTGTTGCCTGAAGACTGGCGCCACGCCAGCGATGAAGACAGAGCGGACAGCAACACAACCGACGCGCGCAACGCACGAAAGGGGCACTAATGGCACGGCAGCCTCACACTAAAAACAACAAAACCGTGCCGGAGCAGACAGAGCGAGTATCTGCCAGCGAACGTTTCGGGCAACTGTCTGAAGGTATTGCGCGGGCAATGGGCACGCCAGCTTTTTTGGTAGCGCTTTCAGCATTTTGTTTGCTGTGGATTCTTTGGAATATTTTTGCTCCGGAAGAATGGCGGTTTGATTCGGCAACTATCGGTTTTACCGCGCTGACGCTGATTTTGTCGCTGCAGGCATCGTATGCCGCTCCCCTGATCTTGCTGGCTCAAAATCGGCAGGATGACCGCGACCGCGTTGCGATGGAACAGGACCGGCAGCACGCGGCACGCAACCTGGCCGACACCGAGTTCTTGGCGCGTGAAGTGGTGGCTTTGCGCATGGCAATGGAAACTCTGCCGGATCGCGAATGGCTGCGAGCCGAGTTGCGTTCGCTTTTAGCCGAACTCGAAGAGCCTGAAGCTGCCCCTGCGCCGGCAACCGAACCTGTGCCACAAACCGGCATCATTAACGTAGTACAAAACCCGCACACCGGCCGGCTTGACTATCGCGAAAGCGAAGACGGTAATGGCACGCCAGACAAACCTGAGCCTGGCAGAGCCAGCAAGCCTAACAAGTAGGTAGGGGGGTATTATGCCCGAAAAAAACTCGCTGCAGCAACATCTGTGGGCAGCTTTAGGGGCTGTTTTAGACCCTGATTTGCGCCGACCTATAACCGAGCTTGGTATGGCGCCGGTTTGTGAGGTTGATTTTGCAGGGGTGGCAACTGTCGAGCTGCGGCTGACAACTGCCGCGTGTCCTGCCGCAGCATCGCTTGAAACCGCGGTGCGCGAAGCTGCCGCGGCAGTGCCGGGAGTTACCGAACTGCGCTTGAAAGTAACTGCAATGACCCCGGCCCAACGCGCCACATTTTTTAACGCGGGAAGAAACGGTGAGCGCGCCACACAGTTTAACCCGGCCTGCGGCACCCGAGTAATCGCGGTAACCAGCGGTAAGGGCGGGGTGGGCAAATCTTCAATCACCGCAAATCTGGCCACAGCACTCGCGGTAAAAGGCTTGCGGGTCGGGCTGGTAGATGCGGACGTGTTCGGGTTTTCAATTCCGGGCATTATGGGACTCGTGAGCGAGAACGGACAGATTTCCCCGCCCGCCCGGCTTGACGGCATGATCGTGCCCCCCGTCGCCCACGGAGTAGCTACGGTGTCTGTCGGCATGTTTTTGGGAGAACAAGACACCCGCACCACCGCCGTGTCATGGCGCGGCCCGATGCTGCACCGCACTCTCGCCCAGTTTTTAAGCGATGTGCATTTTGGGCCGCTTAATTTTCTGCTGCTGGATTTGCCGCCGGGCACAGGCGATATTGCTATTTCGGCGGGGCAGCTTTTGCCTCACGCAGAGGTTTTAGTTGTGACCACGCCGCAGCCAGCAGCCGCCGATGTGGCGGTACGTTCTGGGCTGGTTGCCCATCAAACCGGGCAAAAAGTGCTCGGGGTAGTCGAAAATATGAGCGCTTTCACCGCTCCCGATGGCAGCGTTATCGAGCTGTTTGGTGCCGGTGGCGGGGAAATTGCCGCCGAGAGACTGAGCGGGGCACTCGGCTACGATGTGCCGCTGCTTGGCACAGTACCGCTGAGCGCGGAATTTCGAGCCGCAGGCGATATCGGCCACCCCGCCGTGCTCGCAAGCCCTGCCTGCCCGGCTAGCGGAGCCCTGCTAAAAATAGCCGATTTCCTTGCAAGCGAAAACCCTAAGCAAGCAGCACAAAACTAAATTTTTGCGCCACAAAACCACACCCGGCCGCAAATCGGCGCTTTCCCACCAAAAATAAAACTAGCAACCAGCCGGGAAACCAGCATAAAACGCAAGAAGAAACCCGTAAGTTTAGGCCCGACGCAAGACGGCTAGGTTGCTTCCGAGTCAAAAGGCGCGCCTGCCCCGCCACGCAAACGAGCCAGCTCTGCAGCCGCCCCCGCACTTGCGCTAGCAGCAATCTCAACCCCTCCGCCGGCCGCACTCTGGGCAACCCGCGGCAGAGCAGCAGCGCGCGCAGCCCCGGTAGCCCGTCGCTCGGCAGCGCGATCTTCCGCCAAGGCATTACGCACAATATTGCTCGGCATGTACTGGCGCGGATCGAGCTTGCGCCACTCCTCTTCGCTGAAATCCTCCCCCATTTCCTCGCGCATACGCTCCTTTGCCGACTGCGACATTTGCCGCAGCGAACGCACCAGCTGGGCGAGTTTTTGGGCATAAGCGGGCAGTTTGTCCGGGCCGATGAGGATTATGGCAAGCAGCATAATCAACATCAGTTTCTCGAACGAAATACCCATACCTGCCATTCTACCGCGCCAGACCGGTGGTTTTCTGAAGTTAGGCGATTTCCCGGCCGCGAAACGCGAATTTTGGCGAAAAAACGAGCGAATTTGCGCGAAAATCATGCGAAAGCAGGCAAAATCAGGCTCGGTGCAATATGCTTAAATCAGGCAAACTAAGGAGTATCGTGAGCAAAATCGAAAGCAACTGGCAATACGCTGAGCAACTTCCTGTCGAAAGCGAGGCGAGTTCGAAGGCACGCAGACTGTCGCTGGAGTTTGGTGTGGAGCCGGTGAGTCGCGCGGTTGCGAGCGCGATCAGCAATATCGCCGCTATCACCCAGGCACGCCACATTTGCGAGGTGGGCACGGGGCTGGGTGTTTCCGGGCTGGCGTTGCTGCGATATCTGCCGCAGGCGCATCTGACTTCTATCGATATTGAGTCTGACTATCATCGAGAAGTGAAGCCGCTGTTTCAGGCGGCCGGGGTGCCGAGTGCCGGGCTGCGTTTGATCGAGGGTGATGCGCAGGACGTGCTGCCGCGGTTGAATGCCGCCTCATACGATTTGGTGCTTTTGGATGCGGATCCGGCGGGGCTTTTGGAGTATGTTGAGCACGGACTGCAGTTGGTGCAGCCTGGCGGCACGATTTTGGTGCCGAACGCGCTGTGGCACGGGCAGGTGGCTGATCCGGCCGCGCGTGATGAGGCAACAACTGCTTTCCGCGACCTGCTGGAAATGATGGCTGATAGCCCGGCCGTGGCAGCGAGCCTATCCCCTGCTGGTAATGGCTTGCTGACGTTGACGCGGTTGGTTTAAAAACGCCTAAAGTCCGGAAACAACGCAAACAGCTAACTTTAAGCGCTATGCCAGGTGTTCGCGT
>JAUNHM010000051.1:0-4861 GCA_030523945.1 Microbacteriaceae bacterium | reverse complement strand
GCTGCGACGCGTCCACAGCAAAACTAGCTTACGACACCGTTTAGTGCGTCGCGCATTTCTCGCGCTTCTTCTTCGCTAATTGATACTGCGAGTCGACCGCCGCCCTCGAGCGGTAGTCGCAAAACAATAACGCGCCCTTCACGCACCGCTTCTAGAGGACCTTCACTGGTGCGAGGTTTCATAGCTGCCATACCACTATTCTCCTAAAAAAAAGTTAAAGATATCGCTTCCATTCTATCATACTTTTCTGTAAATTTCCATGGGGGTGATTTTCATCTTTCAAACGCATGCCCCCTACACCCACATTTACACACATTTTCCACTGCAAAAACACCGCAGCGCCGGGCGGTTCAAAACCATTCCCGGCGCTGCAGAAAACTAGCAAGCAACAAAACTAGCGGCTAACGTGACGCTCACCCTCACCGATATAAAGCTGCTGCGGCCGCCCAATCTTGGTGTAGCGGTCCTGCTGTGCCTCACGCCAGTGCGCAATCCAGCCCGGCAACCGCCCAATCGCAAAAAGCACGGTAAACATGCGCGTCGGGAATCCCATTGCCTTATAAATCAGCCCCGTATAGAAGTCCACGTTCGGGTACAGGCTACGCTCTTTGAAATAATCATCTTCCAGCGCAATCTGCTCAAGTTCTTTCGCCAGGTCAAGCATCGGGTCATTAACTCCGAGCTCCGCCAACACCTGGTCAGCACTTTCTTTCACAATCTTTGCGCGCGGGTCGTAGTTTTTGTAAACACGGTGACCAAAGCCCATCAGGCGCACGCCAGACTCTTTGCGTTTCACCCGCTCAACATAGGTTTTCACCGAGTCGCCGCTCTCCAAAATCTGCGCGAGCATAGTCAAAACAGCCTCGTTCGCGCCACCGTGCAGCGGCCCTGAAAGCGCGTTAATCCCGGCCGAAACCGAAGAAAACAGGTTCGCACCGGTCGACCCAACCAGCCGCACCGTCGAAGTCGATGCATTCTGCTCATGATCCGCATGCAAAATAAGCAGTTTATCAAGCGCCCGCACCAAAACCGGGTTCAGCTCATACGGCTCCGCCAGATTCCCAAAGTTTAGGCGCAAAAAGTTTTCCACAAAACTCATCGAATTGTCAGGGTACAAAAACGCCTGCCCAATAGATTTTTTGTGCGAATAAGCCGCCAAAACAGGCAGCTTCGCCAGCAACCGGGTCGTGTTTACCTCAACCAGCCGCGGGTCGTCAGTCGCAAGCGAGCCTTCATAAAAAGTACCCAGCGCTTGCAACCCGCCCGAAAGCACCGCCATAGGATGCGCGGTGTGCGGCAATCCCTCAAAATAGTAGCGCATGTCTTCGTGCAGCAGCGTGTGCCGGCGAATGTTCGCGTCAAACTCAGCCATTTCCTCATCGCTCGGCAGGTTGCCATAAATCAACAGATACGCAACCTCAAGAAAAGTCGATTTTTCAGCGAGCTCTTCGATCGGATAACCGCGATAGCGCAAGACTCCAGCGTCACCGTCAATATAAGTAATTTTTGAGCGAGTCGAAGAAGTATTGACGAACCCGTAATCGAGCCCGGTCAGACCGGTCTGCTTGGTCAGCGCGCTCAGGTCAATCGCGTCTTTGCCGTCTGTGGCTTGCAATACTGGCAATTCGACGGTTTTGCCGTCTACCTGCAACGTTGCTGTTCGCTGTGGCGCTGTCATTCGTGCTCCTTGCTGTGGCTCGGATTGGTGGTAGCCTGCGCGGCTGTGTTTATGTATATCTTAGCGGAATTTTTTGTGTGTTTTTTCGCGTAATTCTCAGGTTACTGATTTTGTGGCGGAAGTGCGGCGACAAGCGGGTGGTCAAATTCGTATGCGCCGACTTTGAGCGCGCCTCCCGGGGAACCAATTTCGCTAAAAAACTCGACGTTTGCGGTGTAATATTCTTCCCATTCTTCGGGCAGGTCGTCTTCGTAATAGATCGCCTCGACGGGACACACCGGCTCGCAGGCGCCGCAGTCTACGCACTCGTCCGGGTGAATGTAAAGGCTCCGTTCCCCTTCATAAATGCAGTCTACCGGACACTCGTCAACGCAGGCGCGGTCTTTCACATCGACGCACGGCAGCGCAATTACGTATGTCACTTTTTCTCCTGCTTAGATTTTGGGGTAAATTTTGGTTTTTAGCGAGTTTGGCTTATTTTAGACTTTTACCGAACCGGTCGTTTTGGGCTGGTTTTGATCGGTTTAAGTTTATGCCTATTTATCTATCTTAGCTGGTTTGGGCAAGTTGTGGAAACAGCAGTATGGCGAGCCAAAATCCGGCGATTAGGGCTGGACCTGCCGGAATTTCTGCCGGGCTATTTTTTTGTTTTTTAACAATTAAAGAAACTGCCGCGTGCACTGCTAAAAATGCTGCTGCGAGCGCCGCATAAGTGAGGATCGCAGCTGTGCCGCACCGCCATGTGAGAAGTGCGGTGAGTGCCGGCAAAAGTTTCACGTCTCCCCAGCCGATGTGGCGTGGCAGCGCAATTTTTAACGCGAAAGCGACAAGTGCAGTGCCCACCCAAACTACTGCGCTTGCAAGGAATGCGGAAATGCTTGCCGGGTTTAGCACCGTAAACATAATTCCGGCAATCAGCCAGGTCAGGTGGAGGGCAGCAACAAGTTTGTTTGGCAGGCGTTTTTCGCGCAGGTCTGTGATTGCGAGGAAGATTGTGAGAGCGCCAGCTACTAATAGTGCAACTGTCTTCACAGTTTCTGGCGCGCTCACGCTGCTCTCCTAAATTTCGCGCTGGCGGGCACCGATTGCTGCAGCAGCTGCAACACCGTCGTTTTTTGCCTCGTTTGCTTCTTCTGCGGTCAGGGTGCGGTCTGCTGCTCTAAATCGCAGCGCAAAGGTTAGTGCTTTTTCGCCGGTTTCGGCTCCGGCGCCGCGATAGTCGTCGACCAGACGAATTTGCTCTAGCAGTTCTCCCGCGCCTTGCACAAATGCTTTGGCTACGGCTGCACTTGGCACGCTGTCTGCTACCAGCAAAGTCACGTCTTGGGTGGCTGCAGGGTATGTGCTAAGCTGTGCGGTTTGGGCGCGCTGCGGGGCAAGCTCAATGATGCGCGACAGGTTGATTTCAAAGGCTGCGGCCACACCCGGTAGGTGTGATTTTTCGACCAGTTCTGGCAGCAGTTCACCGGCAAAACCGATTTCTTCGCCATCTACCAGCAGCACCGCGCAGCGGCCCGGGTGGAATGCCGGGTGATTGCCCTGGCGCACCTCAATTTCTGCAGCAACGGCTACGGCCATGTTTTGGGCTGCGGTAATTGCATCTGACCAGTCGTAGTTGCGCGCGCGCTCCCCTGGTTGCTGTGGCACGGCTGCTCCCAACAAAAATCCTGCAGCATAATACGGCTGCTCTGGTAGCGCCTGTTGCAGCTGTTTCAGTTCTGCGTTACCCGGCCGCACAGCCATTGCTGGCAGCTCCAGAGTGCCGAGCTGTGCCGCATTTTCACCTGGCAAAAACACGCTGCCAAGCTCGACCAGGGCAAGGTCTGTGTTGCCGCGTGAATGGTTGCGCTGCGCACAGTTGATCAGCCCTGGCAAGAGACTTTGACGCATAAACGGCGCAGATTTGTCCAGCGCGTTTACGAGTTTGACGCCCGGCGTGTTCTCTGTGCCACTGCACAGGTCTAGTTGTGCCTGGGTCTGGAATGGATAGTTGAAAACCTCGGTAAATCCGGCTGCGGTAATCGTGTTTGCGGCACGTCTGCGCAGGCGCTGTTCACGAGTCAAGCCACGCCCGGCAGGGGCTACAGGCAGTTGCGCCGGAATCAGGTCGTACCCGCTGATGCGCGCGATTTCTTCGATTAAGTCTACCGGGCGCAAAAGATCACTCGCCCAGCTTGGCGGCACTACTTGCCAACCATCTTCAGTTTTGCTAAATTCTGCGCCAATGGCGGTGAATGCGTGTTCGATTTGTTCCCCGGTGTAGTCCACGCCGATCAGATTGCGTGCCGCGTTTTCCGCAAGGAAAATCGTCTCTGGCGTGTAGTTTGCGGCCAGGTCTGTGACCTGCCCCGCGTCCTGTCCGCCGGCAAGTTCCACCAGAAGATCGACCGCGCGCTGTGCTGCAGCGTGTGCTAGCAGCGGATCAACGGTGCGCTCAAATCGTTTCGATGCTTCGCTGTGCAGTTTGTGGCGGCGCACGGTGCGAGCGATAGTAATCGGGTCAAAGGTCGCCGCTTCGATCAGCACGTCGCGGGTTTCGCCGTCGACTTTTGTGCTTTCGCCGCCCATCACACCGGCGATTCCGATTGCGCCGTTGTCGTCTGCGATCACTAAATCTGCCTGGTCAAGGGTGCGTTCTGTGCCGTCTAGCGTTACCAGTTTTTCACCGGATATCGCGCGCCGCACCACAATTCCGCCGCTGACCTTGTTTGCATCATAGAAGTGCAGCGGATTGCCCAGTTCGAGCATTACATAGTTAGAAATATCTGCCACGAGTCCGAGCGAGCGCTGCCCTGCGAGTGTCAAACGTGCTACCAGCCAAGGCGGAGTCGGCCGGGTGTTGTCTACACCGCGCACCAGCCGGGTCACAAATCCGCTCGCACCAATATTTCCGCGCACGGGAGCCTGGTCGTCGATCATCACAGGGAAATGCGCCGTTGCAGCTTCTACTGCCGCTTGGGCGCGCAGGTTTAGTTCTGCGACCGGGTCGGTAAAGTTTTGCTCTGTGGCCACAGCGTATTCGCGGGCAACACCGCGCACCGAGAAAGCGTAGCCGCGGTTTGGCGTGACGTTAATTTCTACCGCGCTATCGTCCATGCCGAGCAGTGGCAGCGCAGGTGTGCCCACTTCCGGGTCCAGGCCGAGATCTGCCAGCACGATAATTCCGGCGCTTTCTTCACCGAG
>JAUNHM010000050.1 GCA_030523945.1 Microbacteriaceae bacterium | reverse complement strand
ATGCGGGGCTGCTCATCGTGCTCGTGCCCCTCGGCCTGGGAGTAGGCGCGCTCGGCGACCTGCTCGTCGCACACCGGCAAGCAGTCATCACATTCACCGCAATTTTGCTCATCGTGCTAGGTGTCTTGCAAATCTTTGGCATCGGATTTGACGTTTCCAAAGCGCTGCCGGGCGCAGACGCGCTAAAACAAAAAGCGGCGCGCGGCGTAGGCTACGGCAAATCGCTCTTAATGGGGGCAGCCGGTGGCATCGCAGGTTTTTGCGCCGGGCCAATTCTGGGCGCGATTTTAACCCTCTCGTTCGGCTCTGGCAACCTCACATTCGCCGGTACTCTGATGGCGTTTTATGGGCTAGGCATGGTCGTGCCCCTCGTGCTTATCTCGCTTCTATGGAACGCGCTAGGCGACAAGGGTCGCAAAGTGCTGCGCGGCCGCGCTTTCAAAATTGGACGATTTCACTTCCACACCACCAGCGTTATCTCCGGTATCGTAATCATTCTACTTGGTGTGCTGTTTTATGTCACTGACGGGCTACTAAACGCGCCATCGCTGCTGCCGATCGAAGCGCAAGAAGAAGCACAACTCGCGTTCTCAGGCCTGTCCGGGCCGGTGTTTAATGTGCTGCTTGTAGCGGCGCTAGTAGTGATCGTAGTGGGGGGAGCGATTTTTGCGCTAAAATCGCGGAGCAAGCGCAAAAATCGCGAGCACAGTGAGTAAATATTTTCGCTACTAGAGCCTCGAGCCGCCCAGATTTAGTTTGCTGTCAGCTAGCGGATTAGTTTGTGGGTTGTAGGTTTGAACCGCAAGGACTCCGTTTGGCGGCTGCCCGTGATTTGTTTATCGATATGGAGTTTTGCTTAGAGACTGCAGGTTTTGGAGAGAGTTTTCAGGCCTGTTTGCTAGGCTAGAAACATGCGTAATTTTCGGATAAAAACTCGTCACCTTTCAGGTTTATTTGCGGGCTTGCTGTGCACTCTTGCACTGTTTTTTGGCGGGGTAAATGCAGCAAACGCACACGACGTTTTGATCGACAGAACTCCGAAAGCAGAAACTAATATCGCCACCGCTCCAAAAGAAGTAGTGCTCACCTATAATAACAAGCCAATCAACGTTGGTGCGGTTGTGCTAGTGGTAGACGCGCACGGCAAAGAATGGCAAACCGGTAAACCCCAAGTCTCCGGTTTTAACGTGACTCAGCCGCTGCAACAAAACCTGCCGGCCGGGCACTATCAGGTGCGCTGGCGCGTCGTTTCAAGCGATGGTCACCCGATCACCGGCAACTACAAATTCTCGGTCGGCGACATTACAAATGCTGCCCCAATTCCGGCATCCCAAGATGACGCAGTGCCGGCAGCTCCAGCAGAAAATCGTGACACACAAGCCACCCCTGAGGTAAAAGCAGGAGATTCTGGCACCTTTTGGATGTGGACAGGTGCCATATTATTGCCGTTGTGCGGTTTCGGCGCAGTAGTATATGTGCTGGCGAAACGCAAAAAGCAGCTTCAAAAATAGCTATCATCACTTGGCGACAGGCAGAAAATAAATATTTTTAGAAAATAAATAATCCAGCCCAAAATAGGCGGAAGAAATCGGCCGGCGTTTTTCCACAAAAATATAAAAAACAGCACAAAAACTGGGCAAACTGGCGAATTTAGCGGGTAAAAATCGGGGTGAAAACAGGTGCTTAAAGTTTGAATTAAAAGTTTTAAAAATAGCAATAAAAATACAAATTTTCCGTATTTTTATGTGCCTTTCAGATTTCTGTAATAAAATAAATAGAAAGCAAGAAAGGAAGCCCGTGACAAATATCGAAACCGCACTCGCCCAACTCGGCAACAGGCGTGATGAGCGCACGGGCGCAGTGTCCCTGCCGATCCACCTCTCCACCGCATACGCGCATCCGGGGCTGGGGGAAAGCACTGGCTTCGACTATACTCGCACCAAAAACCCCACCCGTACGGTGCTCGAAGAAGGCTTGGCAGAGCTTGAGGGCGGCACCCACGCATTCGCCACCAGCAGTGGCATGAGTGCGATCCAGCTCGTGTTTGAGTGTTTTAGCCCGGGCAGTCACTTCCTTGTCACGCGCGATATTTACGGCGGCAGCTTCCGCTACTTTGAAGAGCTGGCTAGGCGCGGCCAGCACACATTCGCCTATTTCAATGACGAAACAGACCTCGCAGCCCAAATCACCGGCCAAACCGCCGCGGTGTTTGTGGAGACGCCGACCAACCCGCTGATGCAAGAGGTTGACATCGCCGAAATCGCCCGCATCACCCGGGCAGCAGGCTCGATCCTCATAGTCGACAACACACTTTTGACACCACTGCGACAAAAACCGCTCACACTCGGTGCGCACATTTCACTACACTCCGGCACCAAATATTTGACCGGACACAACGACATTCTTGCCGGAGTCGTGGTCACAAACGACCCGACCCTGGGCGAAAAACTAGCCTGGCTGGCAAACACCACCGGCCCGACCCTGTCTCCGTTTGACTGCTGGCTTTTTATCCGCAGCCTCAAAACTCTGCCGCTGCGACTCGACAAACAAGAGGCGAACGCGCGCGAAATCGCTGCCGCCCTTGCAAAAGACCCGGAAGTTACCGAAGTTTTGTATCCGGGGCGGGGCGCGATGATGAGTATTCGCTTGAAAGACGCGGGTAAAGTCGACGCGTTTTTGCGGGCGTTGCGTGTTTTTACATTTGCGGAAAGCCTTGGCGGAGTCGAAAGTTTCATTACCTATCCGACCACCCAGACGCACTACGATATTCCCGTCGAAATTCGCGAATCTTACGGCCTCACAGCCGATCTTTTGCGTATTTCCGTCGGCATCGAAACTGCAGCCGACCTAGTTGCCGATATTTGGCAGGCGCTGCGGGCATAGCGGAACTCTATGCGAGCAAAATAGGGCAGAACAGAACGGCGAAAAATGAGCGAAACAACCCCGGCTAAAACCGAGCCTGCCGCAACTGCACTAACTCCTGCCCAGCAAGAGTTTGCGCGCCGCTATTTCGTAGAGCGCAAGGGCACTAACTCGTTGAAATGGGACGCGCTGCGCGAAAGGTTCGGCGACGCAGATTTGCTGTCGCTCTGGGTTGCCGACATGGATTTCCGCGTCGCAGACTGCATTACTAGCGCGCTAAACGAGCGGATCACGCACGGCGTTTACGGCTACTCCTTCGTGCCAAGCGAATTTTACCGCGCCTATTTTGACTGGGCAAAAACGCGACACGGGCTGCACCTAGAAAAATCGTGGACTCGATTTAGCAACGGTGTGGTGCAGTCGATATACAACCTGCTACACGCCTTTAGTGAGCCGGGCGATAAAGTAGTGATTTTGCCGCCTGTCTACTACCAGTTTGCGCGTGCAATTAAAGACACTGGCCGGCAGGAAATCACAGTTCCTTTGCGGGTAACCGGCGGGCGATTCGAAATAGATTTTGATGAGTTTGAGCGGGTGATAGCAAGCGAAAAACCGCGCATTTATATTCACTGCTCGCCACACAATCCGGCCGGGCGAGTCTGGACAGAAAATGAACAGCAGCGGCTTTTTGAGATTTGCGCGCAACATGACGTGCTAATTATTGCCGACGAGGTTCACCAAGACCTGGTGTTTGCCCCGCACGTGCAGGTGCCAAGTTTTAATGTCGCTGACGGGGTCTTCCGCGATCGCATTATCACCGTGACCGCAGCCAGCAAAAGCTTTAACCTCGCAACCCTGGCGTTCTCGCTCATGTTTATCGCAGACTCCGAACTGCGCGCTAAATATGACTCATACGCATCAACACATTTTAACTCAGAACTAAACCTGCTCGGCATGATCGCAACCCAGTCCGCCTATGCAAGCGGGGCCGAATGGCTCGAAAACGTGAAAGCGATTGTGCAATACAACGCCGAGATAGTGAAGCGTGAACTTGCTGCCGGGCTGCCGGGTGCGCACGTTTTTACTCTCGAGGGCACATACCTGCTGTTTATCGACCTAAACCCGGTGTTAGACGGGCAAAGTGCAAAAGAAATCGTGCAAAATAAGGCTAAGCTTGCGATCGACTTTGGCGAATGGTTCGGGGAGGGATTTGCTGGTTTTATTCGCATAAACTTGGCGACCAAACCGGAAATTATTGCCGAAGCGGTAGAACGACTGATTGCCGCGTTTACTGAAAACTAGCCCGAAACTTGCTTGCCTTGTTGTGCAGGATTTAACAGCGATTTGGTGTGCGTAAAGGAAAGAAAATCGCTAGACTGGAAGGGTGAGTAAAGTTTTTTCCTTTAATATCCGCGATATTTACAACCGGCCCGGACAAATGCGCGAGTTCGACCGCACCGAAATTGTGCCCGAAACGTGGGGCGAAGGGCTGGCCGCGGTAAAAAAAGGCACCGAACTGCACTGGGAAGTGCGGCTCGAGTCCGTGCACGAAGGGATTTTGGCCACTGTGCAGGCCGAAACTACGGTGCATTCCGAATGCGGACGTTGCCTGGAAGAATACGAGACACACCTTAAAGTCGATTTTCTCGAACTTTTCTTGTATAATTGTAAAGATACTGACGAATACGGGGTTCACGGTGATCACGTGAACCTTGAACCCCCGTTGCGAGACGCGGTAGTGCTGGCACTGCCGTTTCAACCTGTGTGCCGCGAAGACTGTGCCGGACTGGATCCGGAAACTGGTGAGCGCGTGCCGGGTGACGCAGCAGCAGGCGAGAGCGCACCGGTTGATCCCCGATGGGCGGCGCTTGCTGGTTTTTCGGTTGATAAAGATAAAAATTAACGCGAGTTTCGGCTCGCAGCAGGTGCGAAATTTGCCTGCCATAGACACAGAAAGAGAGCATCAATGGCTGTTCCAAAGCGCAAGATGTCACGTTCAAACACCCGCCACCGTCGGTCACAGTGGAAGGCTACCGCGCCTGCCCTGGTAAAGACCGTAGAAAACGGCCGCACCGTTTACAGCCTGCCGCACCGTGCGCGCGTGGTTGAAGACGCACAGGGTACTCCGCTGTTTTTGGAGTACAAGGGTCGTCGGGTAGCTGACGCGTAAGCGAGCTATATAATTGACGTCTGAAAAAGACACAGCAGTTAAGCCGTCTGCTGCTTCCGCGCAATCTGCGGAGGTGGCGGGCGGCTTTCTGGCAAAATTCGGGGTAAAAGTTGACCCTGATCTGCTGGCACGGGCGCTGACACACAGGTCCTGGTCGGCAGAAAATAAGAACGCGCCACACAACGAGCGGCTCGAATTTTTGGGCGACTCGGTGCTTGGCTTTGCCGTGACGACGCGGCTATACAAAATGTTTCCAAAGCTCGACGAAGGGGCGCTAACCCGGCATCGGGCGGCTGTGGTCTCAACCACGGCGCTGGCTCAGGCAGCCAGGCGGGCAGGATTGGGCGAATTTGTGCGGCTAGGCAAAGGCGAGGCAGCCGCCGGCGGGCACGATAAAGACTCGATTTTGGCAGACACTGCAGAGGCCATGATCGGGGCGGTGTTCCTGTCGACCGATATCGAAACTGCACGCAAATTTGTGCTCGACTTTTTAGCAAAAGAATTTGAGTTTATCGGGGATTTGAGTGTGATGCTTGACCCGAAAACTGCGCTCGGCAAAATCGCGGACGAAATGCGCAGGCCACACCCGCAATACACTGTTGTGGGGGAAGGGCCAGATCACGCCAGGCGTTATCTTGCGACCGTGACACTGGCAGGAGTAACTGCGCGGGCTGAAGGGCGCAGTAAAAAAGCGGCTGAGGCGGCGGCGGCGCGCAAGGCTGTGACGCGGATTCGTGCAGTGCAGGCAGAGCAGCAGCGGGCAACTGTGCGCAAAAATGCTGATGCTGGCGCAGGCGCGGGTGATGTCTCGGAGAAGGGCGTGCCGAGCCAGGGCGGCGAGAGCGTTTTGGAGCCTGGCACAGAGATTTCGGGTGCGACCGTGGCCTGCAGCGGCGCGGGGCACGGCACCGCGGGCGCGTAAATGCCAGAATTACCAGAAGTTGAGGTGGTGCGGGCAGGACTGGCGCCCGCGGTAGCCGGCGCGACTGTTGTGGCGGCCGAGGTTTTTGACGCGCGCTCGCTAAAGCGCCACATCAGTCGCGCAGAGCAGGCTGCGCCTGCTCGCCCAGCCGCCGCTGCCGGCCACGGCCGCACCCTTTCGCCTGAAATTCAGGCTTTACGGCAGACAGATTTTGAAAGCCGCATTACCGGCGTGCAGTTAGATGCTCCGGCCAGGCGCGGCAAATTTTTGTGGATTCCGATCGCAGGCAGCGGCACCGCGCTACTGGCCCATTTGGCGATGAGTGGGCAGTTGCTTTTGCGCGCGCCGGACGCGCCAGAAGACAAACATGTGCGCATCAGGCTGTGGGTGGAAACCGCGTCAGCCGGCCAGGTGCGGTTAGATTTTGCCGATCAACGCCGTTTCGGTTCACTTGCCATCGACTCTCTAGTGCCCACAGCAGACGGGTTTGCGGCCGGTTGGGGCACAGAACTGCCGCTTTTACCTGGACAAGCCGCCCATATTGGACGCGACCTGCTCGACCCCGTTTTTGACTTCAAAACTGCCGCAAAATCACTAAAACTGCGGCAAACCGCGCTAAAAAAGTTGCTGCTTGAACAGTCGCTATTTTCCGGCATAGGCAATATTTATGCCGACGAGGCACTGTGGCAGGCGGGACTCCACCCGGAAACTGCCGCGCACAGGGTGAGTGCGGCCAGGCTTGAGGCTCTTTTGCGGGCGGCGGCAGAGGTGATGCAGCACGCGCTCGCACAGGGCGGCACCAGTTTTGATGCGCAGTATGTTAATGTCGACGGCGAGGCCGGTTATTTTGCGCGGGATCTAAACGCCTATGGCCGTGCCGGCAAGCCCTGCCTGCGATGCGGCACAGAAATGACCGCGCAGATTATCGGCGGGCGTTCATCCACTTTTTGTCCAAACTGCCAAAAACGTCGCTAAACCCGCTTTTTAGCAAGGCCGAAGTTCTTTCTTCGGCGCCCAGATCCGTCCCCCTTCCAAAAAACTCCGCCTGTGGCGAACGCGCCAGCCTACCCGCCCCAGAACTGGTAGGCTTAAGAATATGGCAGAGAAAAAATGGTCGTTTGCAAAAGCGTTTTCGGGGCTTTTTAACCGCTCCGAGCCGATCACAGAAGACACCTGGGACGATTTGGAAACGGCCCTGATCACGGCAGATTTCGGGCCGGACGTGACCGAAAGCGTGCTCGGCAAGTTGCGCGACGACGTGCAGCGTTTTAACGTGCGTGATGTGAAAGACATGCGCAACATGCTGCGTGACGCGATCGCAGACCGGCTTGATCAGTTCGACCCGACGCTGCGACTGGCCGAAAAACCGGCCGTAATTTTGGTGGCCGGGGTGAACGGCGTGGGCAAAACCACCACGATCGGCAAGTTTGCGAACTATTTGCGCGCCTTTAACAAACGGGTTTTAGTTGGTGCGGCCGACACTTTCCGTGCCGCGGCAGTTGATCAGCTGGCCACTTGGGCCGAGCGCGGTGGTGCCGACATAGTGCGTCCGAAAGCGGCAGGGCAGGATCCGGCGTCTGTTGCTTACGAAACGGTCGATCGGGCAATTCGCGAGGGCTACGATATTGTGCTGATCGACACGGCGGGTCGCCTGCAAACTAAGGGCGGTCTGATGGACGAGCTGGGCAAAATCAAGCGCGTAATCGAAAAGCTGGCCCCGATTTCTGAGGTTTTGCTTGTGCTTGACGCCACAACCGGGCAAAATGGTCTGTCGCAGGCTGAGGCTTTTATTGAGCACGCGGGAGTGACCGGGCTGGTTTTGACGAAACTTGACGGCTCGGCTCGCGGCGGTTTTGTTTTGAACGTGCAGCAGCAGACAAATTTGCCGGTAAAACTGGTTGGGCGCGGTGAGGGAATCGGCGATTTGACCGGTTTTACTTCCCACGTTTTTGCTCAGCAGCTGGTCGATTAGCGGCTTGCTTTTTGGCAATTTGGCAGTAAATTCTCAGCACTTTTTGGGCAAGGTCGGCTAGACTGGAATTAGAGTTTTTGCTGCTTGCGTTGTGGTGCGGGCGGCACAGCAGGGTTTCCTGCGGTTATTTTAGTGAGGTAAGATTGACGCACGAGTTTAAAATTACAAGGGCGAGCGATGTGTGCGCAGAGCGTCGGGCACAGGCTTTGGCTGGCGACCCTGGGTTTGGTAACTTTTTTAGCGACCACATGGTTTCGATTGTGTGGGAAAAAGAGGGCGGCTGGCAGACACCGGAAATTTTGCCTTACGGGCCGATTAGCCTTGATCCGAGCAGTGCAGTTTTGCACTACGGGCAAGAAGTTTTTGAGGGAATGAAGGCGTATCGCACCGACGCTGGTGAGATCGTAATGTTCCGTCCTGAGCAAAATGCGGCGCGGCTGAATCGTTCCGCTGTGCGACTGGCGTTGCCGCAGATTCCTGAGGATTTATTTGTGCAGGCTTGCGCAGAGCTGGTTAAGGTCGATATCGATTGGGTACCGACCACGCCGGGACATTCACTGTATTTGCGCCCGTTTTTGATTGCTTACGAAAACTTTTTGGGTGTGCGCAGTGCGCATCGGGCGCGGTTTATGGTGATTGCTAGCCCAGCCGGTCACTATTTTCCTGACGGTGTGAAGCCGGTTAGCCTGTGGCTTTCGACGAAGCTGAAGCGTGCCGGTCACGGTGGTACCGGTGCTGCGAAGTGCGGTGGTAACTATGCCGGTTCTTTGGCGGCTACCGATGAGGCTTACGCAAACGGCTGCCAGCAGGTTTTGTTCACCGATGCGGCCGATTCTGACCGGATTGATGAGCTTGGCGGCATGAACTTTTTCCTGGTCACCTCCGATAATCGCCTGATAACGCCGGAAAAAAACGGCAATATTTTGGAGGGTGTGACTCGCGACAGCCTGATCACCCTGGCAAGAGACCGCGGCATGAACGTGGAAGAGCGTCGAGTCACGGTTTCTGAATGGCAGGAGGGCGTAAAAAGCGGCGAAATCATCGAGGCTTTTGCCTGTGGCACTGCGGCGGTGATTGTCCCGGTTGGTCGTCTGCTTGGTCCTGACGGTTTCCTGATCGAAATGCCTGAGGTTTCTGAGAGCGATTCTGTGACTATGCAGTTGCGTACCGAGCTGATGGGCATTCAGTTTGGGCAGCGACCGGATCCGCACGGCTGGCTCTATCCGGTTACCTCTTAATTGCTTTGTAAACCATTTATTTTTCGTTCCTCGCCACTTGGCCTAAACATCTAAAGAAGTTATGACTGAAACTCCTAAAGCTCAATTTTCCACCGCAACCGGCAGCGATGTGCGGGTGCGTTTTTGTCCGTCACCGACCGGCACTCCGCACGTTGGCCTGGTGCGCACGGCGCTTTTTAACTGGGCGTATGCGCGTCACACCGGAGGCAAGTTTATTTTCCGCATCGAAGACACGGACGTTTCTCGCGACTCGGAAGAAAGCTATTTCCAGATTATCGATTCGCTGAAATGGCTCGGCCTAAACTGGGACGAGGGCATCGACGTCGGCGGACCGCATGAGCCTTACCGTCAGTCACAGCGCAGCGAAATTTATCAGGAAGTGATCGAGAAGCTGCGTGCTGCCGGCTATCTTTACGAGAGCTTTTCGACCGCTGAAGAGATCGACGCGCGTAATGAGGCCAACGGCCGGCCAAAACAGCTCGGCTATGACAACTTTGACCGGGCGTTCACCGAGGAGCAGCGCGAGGCGTTTCGGGCTGAGGGGCGCACCCCGGCTTTGCGTTTCCGCGTACCCGATGTTGATCTTTCTTTCACCGACCTGGTGCGCGGCGACATTAGTTTCCCAGCCGGCTCGACGATCGACTTTGTGGTTGTGCGGCCAAACGGTGCCCCGCTTTACACCCTGGTAAACCCGGTTGACGATGCGCTTATGGGCATCACTCACGTTTTGCGCGGCGAAGATTTGCTTTCTTCCACCCCGCGCCAGATCGCGCTTTATCATGCGCTGGTTGAGATCGGAGTGGCTGAGGCAATTCCGCAGTTCGGTCACCTGCCTTATGTGATGGGTGAAGGCAATAAAAAACTTTCCAAACGCGACCCTGAATCGAACCTGCTACTGCACCGTGAGCGCGGCTTTATTCCGGAGGGTCTTCTCAACTATCTGTCGCTTTTGGGATGGTCGCTGGCGCCGGATCGAGACGTGTTTACGCTCGACGAGATGACGGCAGCGTTTGATGTGAAAAACGTGAACCCGAACCCGGCCCGTTTTGACCAGAAAAAGGCTGATTCGATTAACGCCGACCATATCCGTCTGCTTGATCCGGCCGATTTTGAGGCGCGGATTCTGCCTTACCTGGTTGCTGCAGGTGCTTTCCCTGCCGAGCCGACCGAGCGTCAACGTCAGGTTTTGCACGAGGCTGTACCACTGGTGCAGAGCCGAGT
>JAUNHM010000049.1 GCA_030523945.1 Microbacteriaceae bacterium | reverse complement strand
ACCGGGACATTCAACACAAAAACCAGGATATTGACAATGAAAACCAGGACATTGATACAGAACTACCAGCTAAAACTAGGCGCTATCTAGAATTACTACGCCAAGAGCTAAACGATAAGGTTTTTGGACGAAGTGAGGTAATGGAAGTTCTATCGATTACCGCCTCACCAGCATCTGCTTTGCTTGCACGCCTGCGAAATGCTGGCGAGATTGTTGCGGTATCGGGTGCTGGTAAAGGCAAATACCGCCTCAAAAAAAATTTAATGTCCGATTTAACACTCCGAAATTAAGCTAGGGAGAGACGAGCTCGGCGACATCAGCCGGGGTGATTTCGGGGAAAGTGGCTGGCTGCCACTGCGGACTGTTGTCTTTGTCGATGAGACGGGCTCGTACGCCTTCGAGAAAGTTTGGGTGCGCGACAAGTTCGCCCACCACGCGCAAATCATCGGCCAAAACCTCGGCCAGGCTAGGATTTTTCCCCTGCCAGCGCCGCACCTGGTTCCAGGCGACAGCCGCAGCAAAAGGGCTCACCTCGCTGAGCCTGGCCACGGCAGTTGCCGCTTGCGGCACAGCCGCAAGCAGCCGCTGGAGCGCAGACAACGCGTCAGCCGGAGCATTTAAAGGATCGAGAGCGGCGATGTCTGCGGCCAGCGGCTTAAGCGCTTCCACCAGCGCTGCCGCAGGTGGCGCGGTGGCAAGCTCGGCAACTGCCGCGGCCGGCTCAGCACCCGCAATAATATTTTCCACCAAAACCTCGTGCTTTTCTTTCAGCACGAAATAGTCGGCAAAACCTGCAGCAATCGCATCTCCTGCCCCAAACTCACAGCTGGTCACCGCCACCACCTCACCAAAGGGCGCCGGAGCCTTTGCCAGAATGCGGTTGGCACCCACATCTGGCACAATCCCGATGCGCGTTTCTGGCATTGCAATCCGGCTGGTTTCGTCCACCACCCGCACACTCGCGTGCCCGGAAATGCCGACCCCGCCGCCCATGGTGATCCCGGTCATAAAAGATATCACCGGCACCGGGGCGGTGTGCACTGCCAAATCCATTTCGTATTCGGCGCGCAAAAATTCTGTGCCAAGCTCGGGGGTGCGCATCGCTTTAATGTCGCCGCCGCCGCACAGCCCTTTTTCGCCAGCACCGCGGATAATAATCGCCCGCGTCCCGGCAGGCAGGTTTTTAATTTGCGCGGTGATCACCCGGCACATCGCTGTGTTTAGCGCGTTTAACTGGCGCGGCCGCTGCAGTGTGACCAGCAGCACATCTCCTGCCACCTCAAAATCAACTTCAACAGGCTCTTTCACAGTGTCCATAAACAAAATTATACCCGATTTTTCCGCACAAAATCAATCCCCTTGTAGATTACAAACAAGACACACCCCTTTTTTTCTTTGGAGATTTTATACAAAAATAAAAAACCGCCACAAAAATGGCGGAAAATCGCGGCAAAACCGGCCAAAAAACTAGACCGTTAAGCCGGGGCAACACTCCAGGCTCGCACACTCAAAACTGTGCTCACTCAAAAAGCGGGATTCTTCCGCAGGCAGGCCAGCAAACCACACTGCCACCCGCATATCCGCGCTGCACAGCATCTCGCTCCCCCAGCAAAAAAGCGCGGAAACAAGCCTTTCTCGCGCCTTAAACACGCGCACACCCATTCGCGGCGAAACTCGCAAACTAGCCCGCCCAGCCGCAAAATCTCCGGACTCATCGAGCACAAAAATCTGCCCGCGCGCGCAAAGCGGCAAAGTCTCCAAAGCCAAGCGCACATGAGACAAATGTTCTAAAGTTGTAGCAATCAGGTAAAACGGCGCACCAGATGCGCGCACCCTGCGCAATCTGCCCTGCATGCCGTCCATACCCACCAATTATACCCCCAAACAGCAGATCATTGCAAGATACTTTAGGAACATCAGACTTGCATTGCATCTCACAGCAGGAGAAACACATTGACCACCACCGAAAAGACGCCAAACAGCGGACCAAAAACGACGGGTGAACCGCGCCACACCCGCCCGCAAACCGCAAGCGAACGATACGCAAAAAAACGCAAAACCAGCAAAAAACCGCTAATTTTCGCACTTCTAATCGTCGCCGCCATCGCCGCCGGCGCAGCTTTCATCCTACCAAACATCGGCAAAACAGGCCAAAATCATGACGCCCACGCAAAACGCGACCAAATCACCATCGGCCTCAACCTCGAACCGAAAAACCTCGACATTCGCAAAACCGCCGGCGTCGCCCTCAGCCAAATCCTCATCGACAACGTTTACCAGGGACTGATCGGGCTAAAAAGCGGCAAAATCGACGAATATGAGCCGGTGCTGGCCACCGAAATGCCGCAAATCAGCACCGACGGCCGCACCTACACCTTCAAACTGCGCGAAAACGTGAAATTCCACGACGGCAGCGACTTTACCAGCGAAGACTTTCTCGAAAACAAAGCACCGCTGGAAAAAGCACTCAACCGCAAAATCGAAATCGACGCCAGCCAACCACACGCCCTGCGCCTCACACTAGACCAACCACACAGCCAAACCCTCTGGCATCTCGCCGACAAACCGGGACTGGTACTAAACAAAGGCGCGCAAAACGACCTAGCCAACAGCGCCAACGGCACCGGACCATATCGCCTGGCCGGCTGGGCGCAAAAAACCAGCATTACCCTGGAAAAATCAGAAAATTACTGGGGACAACCAGCCAGCACCAAAACCGTCACCTTCCAATTTTTTAAGGAACCGCAAGCCTATATTAACGCGCTGCGCGAAGGTAGTCTCGACGTGCAGACCGTGATCGCGCCAGCAAACCGCAAAGAACTCGAAAACCAGCCGGGAATTACACTGCACCGCGCCGGCGGCACCGACGTTTTCACCCTCGCATATAACAGCGCCAGCCCGAAACTCGCCGACAAACGCGTGCGCGAAGCGCTGAGTCGAGCCGTGGACACCGGGGCGATCATCAAATCACTCGAGGGCGACGGCAAGCCGCTGGGCGGGCCAATCACCGCGGGAGAACCGGGCTTTACCGACCTGACCGGGATAAACGCATACGACCCGGCCGCCGCGAAAAAACTGTTGGCAGAAGCAGGTTTTGCCGGAGGTGCCGTGACTGGCGGGTCTGGGAACAGCGGAAGCGGGGGCGGAAACGCGCTGGAACTAACCTTAACCGTACCAAGCATCTATCCGCAGGCGATCAGCGATATTTTAGTGAGCCAATACAAAGCGGTCGGCGTAAAGCTAAACGTCGAACGCGTCGAATTTAGCGTCTGGCTCGACCGCGTTTACAAGCAAAAAAACTACGAACTGAGCCTGGTCAACCACGCCGAAGCGCGCGACTTTGGCAACTACGCCAACCCGCAATACTATTTTAACTACAACAGCGAAAAAGTGCAGAAAATCTATGCGGAATCGCTCGCCACCGCCGACACCGGTAAAGCTGCGAAACTGCTGCTTGACGCAAGCCGGGAAGTGGCCGCAGACGCACCAGCAAAATGGCTTTATAACTACACGCCGACTATTGCCGTCTCAAAAAAAGTGCACGGATTTCCGCAGGCAAACACCAGTGCGCGCTTGAAACTAGCCGGGGTGACGGTGGATAAATAGCCCACATTTTCCGCCCCTGGCAGGCGCTACAATAGTTAGCGGTGATATTTTCATGATTTTACGGCTCGGAACTTTGCTGGCTGGCTGGCTGGGCGCCAGTCTGCTGATTTTTGCTGCCCTGCGCGTGCTGCCAGGCGACGTTGCAGCAGTACTTGGCGGCACCGAGTCTAGCCCGGAAACTATTGCCCAGATTCGCGCCGAGTTGGGGCTAGAAGCGCCACTTTGGCAGCAGTATTGGGACTGGCTGAGCGCGTTTTTGCGGGGCGATATGGGTCGTTCGACGCTAACCAAAATGCCGGTCGCCGAGCAGGTCGCAGCAAAGGCCGCCGTGACGGTGCCGCTGGCGGTGTTGGGGCTTGGTTTTGCACTGCTTTTTGCCGTGCCGCTGGGCATTTGGAGCGCATACCGGGCGCGCACCCGCCGCAGCGAGGGTGCGACGGCGCTGGCTTTGGCGGTTTCGGCCGCTCCCCCGGTGTGGGTTGCGATGCTGCTCATTTCGCTTTTGGCGGTTAGCTTGCGTCTGCTGCCTGCGCAGGGGTTTCCGGCGAGTGGCTGGGCCGATCCGGGTGCGGCGTTCCGGTCGCTGCTGCTGCCGGCCCTTGCGATCAGTCTGGTAGACGGCGCGATTTTGTTTCGTTTTGTGCGCAGTGCGACGCTTGCCGCTCTCCACACGGACACGGTGCGGTGCGGCATGTCGTTTGGGCTGACCCGCGCGCAAGCGCTAGTGCGGTTTGGTCTGCCGCAGGTTGCACTTTCGCTGCTGGGGCTTTTGGGCGTGCAGTTTGCGGCACTTTTGGCTGGCACAGTTGTGATCGAGCATATTTTCAATCTGCCTGGGCTTGGCAGCATGCTGGTCGCCGATGTGAATAACCGCGATTTGCCGCAGGTGCAGAGTGTTTTGCTGCTTTTGACCGGGGCAATTTTGCTTTTGGGGGCGGTTTTGGATATTTTGCAGCGACTGGCTGATCCGCGCCTGCGCAGTCGGGGGGCCGCGTGAAACATTTTGTGAAACCCCTGGTCAGCAGTGCTTTTTCGGTTTTTGCGCTGGTTATTTTTGCACTCACGCTTGCAGCCGCACTGCTTTCTTTTGTGTGGTTGCCGCACGATCCTACCCACTCGGTTGCCAGCGAAATTTGGGCGCCTCCTTCTGCCGCGCACCCGCTTGGCGGCGACGGGGCAGGCCGCGATGTGCTCGCCCGGCTTATGGTCGGCAGCCGCACCACTCTGCTAGTTGCTTTGGTAGCCTGCGTCGGGGTCACATGTGTCAGCCTCGCTTTGGCTGCGGTCACAGCTTTGGCGCCGAATCGGTTGCGCGGAGCTGCGGCGGCCGTCGTCGATGTTTTGATCGCGTTTCCCACCCTAATTTTTGCGATGCTGCTGGTCACAGTCACGGGCAGCGGCTTGCATGTAGTTTTGCTCGCAATTATTTTTGGGTTTAGCGCGAGCTTGAGCCGGGTTTTGCGCGGGGAGATTGCCCAGGCGCACGCATCTGATTTTGCGGTAGCGGCTCGGGCTGCCGGAGTTTCGCGCTGGCTGGTTTTTTGGCGGCATACTGTGCTGGGCGCATCTCCGGTTTTGGCCACGCAGGCTGCTTTGGCGGCGGGTCTTTCGGCTTTGGCGGAGTCGAGCCTGACCTATCTGGGGTTTGGGGTGAGCGCGGCGACGCCGTCTTGGGGCAGGATGTTGGCACAGTCGCAGCAGGCTTTGGCGTCTTATCCGCTTGCGGCGGCGATTCCGGGTGGCGCGATTTTGCTGTTTGCTTTGGCCTGTTTTGTGTTTGGTGATGCGTGTCGGCGTTTGCTTGATCCGCGGGCACGGGAGCGGGAACAGACGCGAGCTGGCCGGGTTTTAGCTGCGGCAGAAAAACCCGGTTTTGATGCCAGTAAATTATCTACTGAGCAGAGCATTTTACCTGTTTCTGAAAGTACCGATCTGGCCGATATTTCTAAGGAAGCAGGTCCGGTTTCCGTTTATGATAATTGCGTAAAACCGCAATCTATTACTTTGGATAATGATGCCGAGCCGCTTTTGCTGGTGCGCGATTTGGGAGTAGCTTCTGATGCAGGCTCGCTTGTGCAGGGGGTAAGTTTGCGTGTGGAGGCCGGTGAAGTGCTGGGAATTATTGGCCCTTCCGGCAGCGGCAAGTCGCTCACAGCACAGGCAATTGCCGGGATTTTGCCACAGCATTTGCAGGCGAGCGGCGAGATTTTTGTGGCCGAGCAGGCTTTGCACAGCTTGCCAGAAAAACAGCGGGCCGCAACGCGTGGCAGCACAGTCGCTTATATTTTTCAGGAGCCGAAGACAGCCCTTAACCCGCTGATGCGCATTAGCGAGCAGATCACTTTTGCGCTCACCCACCACTACAGCCTTACGCGCGCGCAAAAGGCTGAGGCGGCGCGAGAGCTTGCCGCGCAGGTGGAACTAAACCCGGCGCTTTTATCACGCTATCCGCATGAACTTTCCGGTGGGCAAAGGCAGCGGGCAGCAATCGCGGCTGCTCTCAGTGCGGACCCGCAGGTTTTGATCGCCGATGAAGCGACCAGTGCGCTTGATGCGGTGATGCAGGCGCAAATTGTGGCGCTGCTCAGGCGTATTGCTGCAGAGCAAAACAGGGCGCTGCTGTTTATTAGTCACGATATTGCCGAGGTCGCGAGCATTGCAGACAGGGTTGCGGTAATGCACGCAGGTCAAATTGTTGAGGCGGGCGAGACTTCTCGGGTTTTGTATCAGGCCAGCCACTCGGCCACTCGCGCCCTGTTGCAAGTTCTGCCGGGTAAAAATACTCTACAGAGTAGATATTTAACCGGGGGTGAGAAATGACAGAGGCACCGGTTTTTATGCTGCAAAACGCCGAGCGAGTTTTCCGCTCCGGGCGTGGCCAGCGTGCCACCGAAACTGCTGCTTTGCGCGGGATTAATTTAACGATAAACCGGGGTGAGCGTGTTGCGATTGTGGGTGAGAGTGGCAGTGGCAAAACCACGCTTTTGCGTGTGCTGCTCGGGCTAGAACAGCTCACGGGCGGCTCATATCACTATCGTGGCGCGCAGGTTGTGCCCGGGCAGCGCAGCGGCCGGGAGGTTTTGCGGCGTTTGCGCAGTGAGTGCGGCGTGGTTTTTCAGGATCCTTACACGAGTTTTAACCCGTTTTTGCGGGTGGGCACCACGGTAATCGAGCCAGCTCTTGCCTCGGGCGCTTTTGGGCGCGGTAAAGATGCGAAATCGCAGGCTTTGCAGGCGGCTGGCGAGTTGGCGGCAGAACTGGGCTTGCAGAGCGGGGCGATGCAGCGCTATCCGCACGAATTTAGCGGCGGGCAACGGCAGCGTTTAGCGCTGTGCCGGGCACTACTTTCAAAGACGCAAGCACTGCTGTGCGATGAGCCGGTAAGCGCACTTGATGCGGCTACTCGCCAGCAGTTTTTGCTGCTTTTGCAGCGCACTGTCGCGCAGCTCTGCCTAACCACTGTCACGGTCACTCACGATTTGGCGATTGTGCCCGAGATTGCAGACCGCGCCATCGTACTTTTCCGCGGCGAGATCGCAGAGGCTGCCCCCGTCCCCCAGCTTTTCGCCTCACCCCAACACCCTTACACCCAGAGGCTCCTCCACGCAGCCAGCATCTAACACAGCAATTTGCACACCTACGCAGGCACATCCCCAACCTAGCCCAACACCCATTTTTTAATCAAAACCTGGTATTCTGGATAAAATACATAAATTTACATAGAGGCGTCATTGAAAAGAGCATACTTATTTATTATGCTGAGCGCGGCGGGTGTGGCATGTTTCACCCCGGTCGACGTGATCTACTTCCAAAACCTCGGCTACTCACTCAGCTTCGTTGGTCTAATGATGGCTGCTTTCAACCTCGCCGTCACCATCGCCGAACTCCCGTTCGCAATCGTTTTCGACCGCTACTCCAACAAACTCGCCCTGCAAATCGGCAACCTACTACGCATGATAGCGTTCGCAATCTTCTTCTTTAACCTCAACCAGCCTTCTCTCGTACTCGCCCAGGTCATCGCCGGTTTCGCGGTCGCAGCCATGAGCGGCACCTCAAACGCACTCATCGTCAACCAGATCCAAAACATCGACTCCGACAAAGTGCTCTCCGCGTTCGCCCGCATCTCCTACCTGTCCGCCGCAGCCGCAATCCTCGGCGGGGTCATCGGCGTGTTCATTTTCGCACACAACCCGCGCTACATTTGGGTCGCCGCTCTCTGTTTCTTTATCGCCGCGGGCATCGTCGCTTTCACTTTCACCGAAACAAAAGCCGATATCGAACAAATCTCGCTCGGCGCTTTCATGAAAAAAGCCGCAAAAACCGTCAGTAACATGCGTGCACTTGCCCTCATCATCACCAACGGCGCCGCGGTCGCCCCGTTCATTTTATGGCAGATCAAATTCAATCAGGTCTCCCTCACATTCCTGGTTTTCGGGTTTATCGGCATGCAGCTCGCGACCTTGTTTGGCGTTTCCCTGCTTAAAACGTTTCGGGTGCGAGCCAACCATGTTGCGATTGTCGCGTTCTTAAATATTGGTGCGGTTATCGGTTTCGCGCTCGCTTCCGGGGAAGTCGCGGTCTGGGTCACTTTCGTATTACATGTTGCGTTGCAGGGTATGCTTGCGATGCTGGTAGACGCGATTTTCCACGCAAAAATCCCAAACGATGTGCGCGCAACTTCCGGCAGCGTCGTCTCGCTGGCAGACTCGCTGATCGTTGCCGTGTGCGCACCCGGTATTGCCCTGGTCGCCGAACAATTCGGGTTCACTGCCGCGATCATAATTTCTTGTGGAATTTACGCGATCATCACTCTGATGCACGTTAAAGCGCTCTTCACGAAAGAAACCGAAGAGATCAAAGTTTGACCACTTTGCGACTGGTTTTTGAACAGGCTAGTTTCAATGTAACCGGCCGAGATTTTGGCTAGTTTTGAATAATCGACCGACTTTTTACCGGCTTTAATCGCAATTTTCGTTAATTTAGCAGGTTAGCTGGCCGGGTCGGTGACGAGGGCGTATTCGGTGCCGGTGGAGGTGCGTTCCATAATTTCGTAATCGATCATGTAACGCCGCAGGGTGGAAAAATCGTTATGAAACCTGAGCAGTCGCTGGTTCATTTCTTTTTCAGCGATCACTTCGCCCGGCTGCAAAACCTGTTTAGCAACCCATTCCAACAGCTCGATGCGCAGGTCGGCGTTCATCGGGTAACTGCTGATCCGGCCGTCATCGGTAATAAACTTTTCGATCCCGACTTTCTTTTGCACCGGGTCCTGATCCAAAATATTGCGGAAAAGATCTGCTTGAAACTCGCCATTTTCACCGACCAAACCGAGCCGTTCCAGCCGGCCTTTCAGGTTCGCTTGACGGTTCGCTTTCATCTCTGCCGTAGCCTGCTCAAAATTCTCACCCAGCATCATTTTTGCAATAATTTGCCGGGTTTCCGGGTTGGCAAACATGGCGATCACCTGCCGCCAGTCCAAAGCCGAATTATTAGACATCATCGTTCCTTTTTTACGGTTAATTTTGCGGTTGTGTGCGGCTACAAAACCGCGCGGTTTCGCAGCAAAACGGGCCGAAGTGCGACTAGGCTGCGCGACGGGCGCGAGCAGCGCGACGTTTCAGGGTGCGACGTTCGTCTTCGGAAAGGCCGCCCCACACGCCGTGATCCTGGTTGGTGTCCATCGCGTACTGCAGGCACATGTCGGTTACGATGCAGCGGGCACAAACGGACTTTGCGCGCTCGATCTGCTCGAGAGCCGGGCCGGTGTTGCCAACCGGAAAAAACAGTTCCGGGTCGACGGTCAGGCAAGCCGATTTTTCACGCCAGTTCATCATTGTGCAGTTCCTCCAAATTCCTTCTCGCCTTTATACCATTTTACACAAAAGGCAGTGCAAACATAAAATACCTATTAAAATGGTGACATACAAACAGAAAATAAGCAAGAGTTTTTTCGGATTGGTACAAAAATGAGTGCACAAAACAGGCCTGGCGGGCGGGATAAGAGCGGGGCGAGCGAGCAAAAAGCAAAGCGAACCGGCCCGGAAAGCCGTAATGCTGGCCGACCGGCCCCGGAAAATGCGCAATCTACTCCGGAGCAGGCGACTCGGGGGGCGTGGATTTTGCTAACCGCGGTTTTGGTTGCGGAGTGCGCTGGCATGCTGTTTTTGCTGGGGGCGACCGTGCTGGATACGGTCTATGCGGCTCGCGCGGAGTTGAAAGAGACTGTGGGTCTGCTTTTTGCGGCGTTTTGTGGGCTGATTTTGGTGGTTGCGGCTATGCTGGGCGCGGCTAGAAGGCGAGCTTGGGCGCGCGCTGCCGGGTTGGTGGCGCAGATTTTGACGCTGGCTGCTGCGCTTGGTGCACTGCAGGGGCTGTTTGGTGTGCCGCTGGTCGGGGTTGCGCTGCTGGTGCTAGGGGCCGCCGGGCTTTTCGCTGCCCTCCGCGCCCGCTCCTCCGACCATCTCCCTGCAACCGACGACTAGGTTGTTCAACCTTCCCCAGAACTGCCGCACGCAATAAATAATATAAAAATATATAATTTATGCTGCGTCGAGGCCGGTGAGTTTGCGAATGCGGGCGACGTGACCTGTGGCTTTTACATTTCGCAGCGCTTCGGTGATTTTCCAATCTTCGTCAATAATAAAAGTGGAGCGAATCACTCCTTCGACGGTTTTGCCATAGAGTTTCTTTTCACCGTATGCGCCAAATGCTTTGTGGATTTCTAGGTTAGGGTCGCTTAAAAGCGGGTAATCTAGACTGTCTCGATCCGCGAATTTCTGCTGTTTTTCGACGGTGTCTTTAGAAATGCCGATGATTTGGTAGCCGGCATCTTTGAACGGGGCGAGGCTGTCGCG
>JAUNHM010000048.1:7250-10540 GCA_030523945.1 Microbacteriaceae bacterium | reverse complement strand
GGAAATTTTGAAAAAAGAACTCGCCTCATATCCTGTGCCGGAAGGGCAGATTCCGCTTTTGGAGCGGCCGCAGCTGGTTGCGCTAAACAAGATTGACGTGCCGGAAGCGCGTGACATGGCAGAGTTTGTGCGCGCCGACCTGGAAAAAATGGGATATCGAGTATTTCTGATTTCGACGGTTTCGCGCGAAGGCCTGCGTGAACTCGGTTTTGCTCTTGGCGATATTGTGGAGCAGGCTCGCGCCAAAGCTCTCGCAGAAGCCACTGAAAAACAGCAGGAACGCGTGGTTTTGCGGCCGAAATCCCGCACCCGTGAGGCTGAATTTGAAATTAAAGTTGAGGGCAGCACATACGGCACTCTTTACCGAGTTTTGGGTACTAAACCAGAACGCTGGGTGGCGCAAACCGACTTTACCAACGACGAAGCCATCGGTTATTTGGCAGACCGACTCAACCGCATTGGTGTGGAAGACGGGCTGGTGAAAGCCGGTGCTGTGGCAGGTTCTGCGGTGGTTATCGGTCCGGGCGAAGGCGTAGTATTTGACTGGGAACCAACCATGACAAGCGCCGCCGAAGTGCAAATCGGTGCCCGCGGTAGCGACCTGCGCATCGACCAAAACGAGCGCCGCACCAACAAAGAACGCCGCCAAGAATATTACGAATGGATGGACGCAAAGGCCGCAGCCCGTGCCGAACTCCAGCAAGAACGCGAAGCCGGTCTGTGGCAAGAAACTGACGCGGCAGCTGACGAAAGCGAGCAATCCTAACCAGGGCGCTTTGTTACAAACCGCAAAAATCCGCGACTTCAGGCGCATCTGGCGCAAAATGAGCGAATTTCAGCGGAACTGTGTAGAATACTATAGTAAGTATATTTTTATTTGATAAGGTGGGGATAATGTCTGCTTTTATTGCCGTAGCCAGCGAGGCTGCACACACCGTGCACGAGCTGCCAGTGCCAGCAATCGTGTATGGTGCAGTCGCTTTCGTGGCGCTGACCGCTCTCGCGATCGTAACCTTCAGCTTCCGTGACGTGGCCAACCGCCACCCAGAAAAAGCCGAAGAATACAAGCGTAAGTTCAACGGTCACGCCCCACACCACCGCTAAAAAGAGGCAAAATGGCGGGGCGGCGAATTGGTGTAATGGGCGGAACTTTCGATCCGATCCATCACGGTCACCTTGTCGCCGCAAGCGAGGTCGCGCGCAGTCACAAGCTCGACGAAGTAGTATTCGTACCGACACACAAACCCTGGCAAAAAACCTCTGTTTCATGGTCCGAATACCGCTACGAAATGACCGTGATCGCTACCGCATCAAACCCTTGCTTCCGCGTTAGTCGAGTCGATATAGATCGTGGCGGGCTCACCTACACAATCGACACCCTCCGAGATTTAAAACAACAGTATCCAGATGATAAACTGTTTTTTATCACAGGAGCGGACGCGATAGCCCAAATCCTCAGCTGGAAAGACATCGACGAAATGTGGGAACTAGCCCATTTTGTCGGGGTCAGCCGGCCAGGACACGAGCTGAGCCTAAGCGGCCTAAATGAAAAAAATGTTAGTTTACTAGAGGTGCCTGCTTTGGCAATTTCCTCCACCGATTGCAGAGAAAGAGTAAAAACAGGGTATCCTGTATGGTATCTGGTACCGGACGGTGTAGTGCAATACATTGCAAAACACGGACTATACACAGCAAATACAAAAGAGGCAAAAAATGAGCGAACAAAGCAGTAACAAAGCAGGACTGTCAAGGCGCGAACTGCGTAAACGGCAACAGCAAGAACAGTTGCACCAGGCTGCGACCGCAGTTGAGCAGACACACACCGGCGCAATCGAGCTTGGCGGCGAGGTCGTTGAACTTAACGAAGCGCAGACCAGCGTTGTTATTGAGCTGAAGAAAAAAGCGGCAGATTTTAAAGCGGTAGATGAAAACGGTCAGCCGCTCGAAAGGCGTGCGCTGCGTCGGGCACAAAAGGCAGAATATGACCGTTTGCTGGCAGAATGGGAAAAAGCTAACGGCCCGCTAAATGAATACGGCAAAGAAGCCGCAGATGCTGAGCCGATAGTAGACGCTCCGAAGCCAGCCGAAGACCCGGTGCTAGACACCGGTGCGCTGCCAAAAACCGAGCCAATCTCAATTACTGAGCTGCAAGCAACAGGGCTTGCGCCAGAGACCGCTGAAGAAGCAGAATGGGCTGACAAATCCGACAAGTCGGAAGAGGCAGACAAGCCAGAGCTGGCAGCTGAGCGGGAAGTGGCTGATGCAGAACCAGCTAGCGAAAAAGACGCCGTAGACGCGACACCGGCACCGGTTTCAGCAAAGGGCGGAGCGGGGTTTTCATTTGACTCTGCAACACTAGCAGCCGCAGCCGAAAGCACTGACGGTGCAGCAGATGCTGAAGTTGAAGCTGGCGAAGAAACCGCAGCGGAAACTGAAAAAGCAGGCAAGAAAAACAAGCGCAAACGCGGTCTTTTCGGACGCAAAAAAGAAGATGAACAGGTCGAGGCAGAAGCGGAAACTGAGGCCGAAACTAAAACCGATGTCGAAATCGACCCTGAAATTGATCTGGGCGCAGCAGCAGAACCAGACGCGGAAGTTATTATCGACGAAGAACTGCGGGCAACCGAAGAAGATGTTGTAGCAGAAATTACTGCGCCTGACGAGACCGAAAACGAGCCAGCAGACGGCAAAACTGAAGCTGAAGCCGCAGCGCCGATTGAATATTCGTTCCCGGAAATCGCGCCACAAGAAGACCGCTCAATCTTTGACGACGAAAACAAAAAAGTTAAAGGCAAAGACAAGAAAAGCAAGGGCCAGACCAGTTTTGACGAGCTGCTAAACACCGAAGGTGGCAAAACCGCCGGTGCTTCTGCGTTGATATTGCCATCGCTGCCAGATGCTATCACCTCCACCGGGGCGCTCGACAAAACCGGCGATATCTTTGTATCCGGCGTGATCGGTCTGCCAAAGAGCCTGAGCGAAACCGGTTCACACCACTCGCTACACGGCAACGACGTGATCGACGACTCACAGGTTTACGGCGAAATCACCGCCGACGAAGCAAACGATCACACTCGTCCGATGCCAGCTCTGCGCTCGGTCTCTGCCCAACACGGCGAAGAAGGCGAACTACTGACCGGCGGCAAAAAGAAGTTCAGCAACAAAGCACCGATTGCTTTTGCGATCTCTGGTGGCGTGCTGATCTTGGCTTCTGTTGGCGTGATTATTTACGGTGCAAGCAACGGCCTATTCGGCTAGAAAGAGAATTATGATTACGACCGAGGAAAGTC
>JAUNHM010000048.1:6097-7211 GCA_030523945.1 Microbacteriaceae bacterium | reverse complement strand
AATTGCGCTCAAGGCGGCTGAGAAATCGGACGCGCAAAACCCGATCGCGCTCGATGTGCGTGAAAACTTCGGTTACGCCGACGCTTTTCTCATTTTAGAGGGATCAGTGGAGCGCAACGTGCAGGCGATCGCCCGCGATATTGAAGACGCGCTGAACGACGCCGGAGTAAAAACCCTGCGCCGCGAAGGACGCGACCTCGGGCGTTGGATTCTGCTCGACTTTGGAGACCTGGTAGTACATGTTTTTCACCAAGAAGAACGCGATTATTACGCGCTGGAACGCCTCTGGCACGACAGTCCACGTATTGAGACCACCGTTTAAACTTAAATATCGCTTTTCCGACCGGTTAACGCTTTAAAGGAGCAAGGAGCAAAATGAAACTTCGCAAATCAATGCTTGCGATTTCCCTGTGCGGAATGCTGTTTTTAAGCGGTTGTGCAGACGAAAAACCACAGAGCATCGGCAGCGCAGAAGACGCGAAGAGAGCAGCCGAAGAAGCGAAAAAACTCCTGCTAGAAAACGGCAAAGTGCCTCAAAACAGCGGACAAAACGGGCAAAATTCCGGACAGGGGCAGCAGCCTGGCGCGGGCGCGACCATCACTCCACGACCTGCCGGCCGCGGTGATAGCGAACCAAGCACCGTGAACGAAAATAGCGGCAAAGAATACGACAAACTAGACGGCTACGCTTTTGTCTCTAATAAACTCCGTAAAATTCCGCGCGAAAATTATGAACCAGCAGACCTGGTGAGCCTAAATATTCGCAGCATTAACGGCCAGCCTTTGCGGCAGGTGGCGGCTCGCGCGCTGGAAAAAATGAGTGCCGATGCAAGAGCTGCAACCGGCGCTGGATTTGCGCTCTGCTCTGGATTCCGCAGCCAATCATCGCAGGTTAGTGTCTACGGTTCGCTAAGATCTTCAATGGGTCAGGCGGAAGCTGACCGCGTGAGCGCCCGCCCGGGCCATAGCGAACACCAGCTCGGGCTCGCCGCAGACATTGTGGGAGAAGACCAGGGCTGCCAGCTGGACGATAGCTACGCAAACACGCGATCCGGGAAATGGGTGAGCGAAAATGCCCACAAATACGGTTTTGTTTTGCGCTATCCGGCTGGGA
>JAUNHM010000048.1:0-6087 GCA_030523945.1 Microbacteriaceae bacterium | reverse complement strand
AGAAAGCGTGACTGGCTACGCGACAGAGCCATGGCACTGGCGCTATGTTGGCACCGAAATTGCAGGCCAGATGCGCGAGCGTAACGTGATTACCCTGGAAGAGTTTTTCGGGCTGCCGGCTGCGCCAAACTATGCGAATTAAGACAAGAATTGCTTGTTTTTTAGCGGCAGTGTCGGTTGCCGGCTTGTTTTTGAGCGGCTGCACCAATCCTGTTTTGGACAGTCCGGAAACGACAGAAATTAGCGAATCTGATCAGCTGCGCCGTCTGTACAAACACGAAAAATACGCAATTTTCGAGGCGCGTCGCAAAAATATCAGATCGACAATCATGAAGGCTACGGTTTTGTGGTGAATAAACGCCGGCCTATTCCTGTGCCCGGTTATGAAGCGCCAGATTTGGAGCGTTCTGCGATTCGAAATGTAAACGGCCAGCCGGTGCGGGCAGCGGTGGCGCGAGCGCTAGAAAAAATGCAGCAAGACGCGGTGGCGGCAGTTGGCTCCTCGTTTGCAATCTGCTCAGGGTATCGCCCGTACGACACGCAGGTGCGGGTTTATAACGGTTTTCTCAACGATCAGGGGCGAGAATATGCCGATAGCTACAGTGCGAGGCCGGGCCATAGCGAGCATCAGTTAGGGTTGGCTGTTGACTTAGTGGCCGAGAATGAGGGCTGCGCGCTAGACACCTGGGCGGCGACACCGGCGGGTCAGTGGGTGCACGCAAACGCGCACAAATACGGCTTTGTTTTGCGATATCCGGAAGGCAGACAGTATATTACCGGCTATGCTTACGAGTCTTGGCATTTCCGGTTTGTTGGTGTCGAAATGGCTATGGAAATGAAGCAGTCCGGGGAAATCACTCTGGAAGAATTCTTTGGTTTGCCGGCAGCTCCGGGTTATGCAAAATAGGGATTTGGAAAGTTTTTTAGATTTTATTTAGGTAATTATCTCAAAAAGTTGCGTAATTTGCAATAGTTTTTATTTTTTTGATATAATTATTTTTAGTATCCCGTGATCGGGTCACCTAAATTGAGTAGGGGCTTGACACGGGTTTAAGCCTGTTACGGTTATAGTAATAGAAAAGTAGGAACAGAGAGGCGTTGCGTGGCAACCACAAAAGCAACCGAAAAAAAGACTGCAGCAAAAACCGCTGGCAGTAAAACCAGCACGGCAAAAACCGCGGCTGAAAAAGAGACAAAAGCCAAAACCGCAACTGCAAAAACAACTGCGACAAAAAGCACCGCTGCAAAAACTGAAACGGCAAAAACGCCGGTAAAGAAAACTGCTGCGAGCAAGACGACGGTTGCAAAAAAAGCGCCAGCGACTAAAGCTGCGCCGGCCAAAGCCACAACATCAAAAACTGCAGCATCAAAAGCAAGCGGCACAAAAACTGCGGCATCTGCTAAAACTGCTGAAAAACCGGCTGCTAAACCGGCCGCTAAAAAAGCAACTGCAACTAAGCCTGCCGCCGCTAAAAAAGCAGCCGCAGAAGTAGCAGAAGAGACTGCAACCCCAGCGAAAAAAACAAGCAGGACTAAAAGCGCGGGAACGGCTGCAAAAAAACCTGCTACAAAAGCCAAAGCAGCAGTAGATGCGACTGAAGAGGAAGTCGACGAAACTGTACAGCCTAAAACTCGCGGACGCGGCGCGAAAGATGTCGAAGAAATCGTAGACGAAATTGCCGCAGACGAAACCGGCGAAATCGATCTGCCTGATACAGAAGTTTCAGACCATCGCGATACTATCGACAATATTGATCCGTTGCCAAAGGGCGCGCTGCGGTTAAGCGCGGAAGACGATGAACTGCTGCCAACTCGCAGCACCCAGATCGTGGGTGCAACAGCCGACCCGGTCAAAGACTACCTAAAACAGATCGGTAAAGTTGCGCTGCTGAGCGCGGCCGAAGAAGTTGAACTGGCGATGCGCATCGAAGCTGGCCTGTTTGCAGAAGAAAAACTCGACATCGAACAGGACCTGCCAAAAAAACTCCAGCGCGAATTGAAAGCTGTGATGCGAGACGGGCGACGGGCAAAAAGCCACTTGCTTGGCGCGAACCTGCGTCTCGTGGTGAGCCTGGCCAAGCGCTACACCGGCCGCGGCATGCAGTTCCTCGACCTGATTCAGGAGGGCAACCTCGGCCTGATCCGTGCCGTTGAGAAGTTCGACTACACCAAAGGCTTTAAGTTCTCGACCTACGCGACCTGGTGGATCCGCCAGGCAATTACCCGCGCGATGGCCGACCAGGCGCGCACCATTCGTATTCCTGTGCACATGGTTGAGGTTATCAACAAGCTCGCGCGCGTGCAACGCCAAATGCTGCAGGATCTGGGGCGCGAACCGACCTCAGAAGAACTGGCCTTGGAACTGGACATGACGCCGGAAAAAGTGCTCGAAGTGCAAAAATACGGGCGCGAACCGATCTCGCTGCACACCCCGCTGGGCGAGGACGGCGACAGCGAATTCGGCGACATTATTGAAGACACCGAGGCGATAGTGCCGGCAGACGCGGTCGGGTTCAGCATGCTGCAGCAGCAGCTCGAGCAACTTCTTGACTCGCTTTCTGAGCGGGAAGCAGGCGTGATAAAAATGCGTTTCGGGCTGGGCGACGGCATGACCAAAACCCTTGACCAGATCGGCGACACTTTTGGGGTAACCCGCGAGAGGATTCGCCAAATCGAGTCTAAAACGATGGCAAAACTTCGCCACCCGTCCCGTTCACAGCAACTGCGAGACTATCTGGACTAGTGGTTTTCCACACAATGTTTTATCGCGAAAACCCGCGCAGCATCGGAGAAATGGTGCGCGGAGGGTTTTTGTCGCCGTACGGTTGCAAAATTAACGGCGATGCGAGCATTTGGCCGAGCGGCTGCACACACGATTCGCGGCAGATGCAGCCCGGCTGGCTCTATTTTGCGGTGCCCGGTAACCGCACCAACGGCGCAAAATATATTGAACAGGCCATCGCTACCGGGGCCATTGCGGTGGTGACCGAACTTAAATATTTAGGTAAACTGGGCAAAGCTCACCCGGAAATCACCTTTGTGCGAGTGCCGAGCGTGCGCGAAGTTATGGGTCTGTGGTCGGCATATATTTGGGGCAGTGCGGACATAGATTTGAACCTGGTCGGCGTCACCGGCACTAACGGCAAAACCAGCATCGCCTATATGGCGTCAGGTTTGCTGCATCAGCTTGGGCAAGGGCCGGTTGCGACTATCGGTACGCTCGGATATGATGACGGCACAGGGGCTGTGCCAACGGGCAATACCACCCCTGAGGCGCCGCTTTTTCAGCAGCTGATTAAACGCGCCGCAGATAGCAATTGCAAAACCGTGGTGGCGGAAGTTTCTTCGCACGCAATGGATTTGCAGCGGGTGGATGACGCCTGTTTTAGAGTGGTGGTTTTTAGCAATTTGAGTGAGGATCATCTCGACCATCACGGCGATATGGAAAGCTACTATCGCGCCAAAGCCAAACTTTTTGTGGAAAATCCTTATGCTGTCGCGATTGTTTGCGTGGACACGCCCTGGGGTGTGCGGCTTGTGCGGCATTTGCGGGCGCGGGCGCGAGAAGAGCATAACTCGGACTTTATGCGCGAAATTATCACGGTTTCGGCAACCGGCAAAAGGGCGGATCACTACGCTAAAAACATTAAATGCACGCTTGATGGCATTACCTACACGCATCGGGTGCGCGGCGATAAAACCGCTTATGAGGCGCGGTTAAAGTGGCTTGGTGAGCATAATGTGGAAAACGCCCTGCTGGCTGCGGCAATCGCTGATACGCTTTATGAATATGATGTCCTCACTCCAGCGGACTGGCGCACCAAGACACAGAAAATAGTTGCGGCGCTGTCGCAGGTGCCGCTGGTGCCGGGGCGGGTAGAGCCTGTGCCAAACGATGCCGGGCTACATATTTTTATTGATTATGCGCACACCCCGGAGGCCTTGGCAAGTGTAGTAGCAGGCATGCGCGCCGTGAGTGATAAGCCGATTACGCTGATGATGGGCGTGCCGGGCGATCGTGGCAAAGAGGGCTGGCAAAGGCTGGCGCAGGCGGCTGGCGAAAACGCAGATCATGTGATTTTAACCGAAGACGACATGAAAAAAGGCACGCTGGCCGAGTGTTTTAAGGTGGCCGGTGCTGTACTTGAAAAAAGTGCTGCGAGCTGGGAACTGGTGGAAAACCGGTGGAGCGCGATCGGTGCTGCCGTGGCACGGGCAAAACAGGGCGAAATTGCGCTGATTTGCGGACTTGGGCATCAAAAAACTCTGATTTCCGAGGGATATAACGTGATCGAAATTGACGAAATAGCGGCGGCGAAACTTGCGATCTCAGGGGGAGACCCGAGCACCCTTGACCCGCGTAATCGCTAGTTTTTGCCACTGTGTTTATTGCTTAAGCTGCGATTTTAGTGTTGTACTAACGCAATATTAACGCAGTATTACCGCAGCGTTACCGCGAAAATGGCGATTTTTGGCGGGGGAATATTAAACGTTGCTGCTAGTGAATAGACTAGGATAGTAAGCAGAAAAGAAAGAAAATTTATGGCCGAGCCGCAGTATTCCGCAAAAAACCTCACCGTGCTTGAGGGGCTTGATGCTGTGCGCAAACGTCCGGGCATGTATATCGGATCCACAGATTCGCGTGGGCTTATGCACTGCCTGTGGGAAATTATTGACAACTCTGTGGACGAGGCACTTGCAGGGCACGGCAATGAAATTGAAATTGTGCTGCATAAAGACGGTAGTGTTAGCGTGGCGGATAAAGGGCGCGGCGTGCCGGTCGATATTGAGCCGAAAACCGGGCTGAGCGGCGTTGAACTGGTTTTTACCAAACTGCATGCCGGCGGTAAATTTGGCGGCAGCTCTTATGGCTCTTCCGGCGGTTTGCACGGTGTGGGCGCTTCCGTGGTAAACGCGCTTTCGGCCCGGCTCGATGTCGAGGTCGATCGCGGCGGCTACACCTGGCAAATGTCTTTTAAACACGGAGTGCCCGGTGTTTTTGCAGGTGAGGGAGCAGATGCAGAATTTACCCCGCAGCCTGCTGGCACTGCACCCGTGCAGGGCAAAAAAATCGCTAAAATGCGCACCGGCACCAGGGTGCGCTACTGGGCAGACCCGCAAATCTTTCTGCGGGAAGCGACTTTTGAACTGAACGCTCTGCTTGCCAGGGCGCGCCAAACCGCATTTTTGGTGCCTGGTCTAAACCTGCAAATTACTGACGAAAGAGAACCGGAAACTAGCCCGCAAACACACGCTTTTTGCTTTGAAGGAGGCATTTCCGAGTTTGTCGACTATCTCGCTCATGACGATGCCGTTACTGATATTTGGCGGGTGCAGGGCAGCGAGCTTTTCACGGAAATTGTGCCCGTGCTCGACGAAACCACCGGTCGCATGGAATCGCGCGAAATTGAACGCAGCTGTGAAGTCGATATTGCGCTGCGCTGGGGCACCGGTTACGACACCAAAATACAGAGTTTTGTCAACATCATTGCCACACCCAAAGGCGGCACCCACCTGGCCGGTTTTGAACAGGCGGTTTTGCGAGTTTTGCGCAAACAGGTTGAAACGAACGCGCGCAAACTAAAAGCCGGTAGCGAAAGGCCGGAAAAAGATGACGTTTTAGCGGGGCTGACTGCGATCGTCACGGTGCGTCTGCCGGAGCCACAGTTCGAGGGGCAAACTAAAGAGGTCTTGGGCACAGCCGCGGTGCGCGCGATCGTGTCGCGAGTTGTTGCCAGTGCGGTGCAAGAGCGTTTTGACTCCACCGCCAAAAACGATAAAGTAGCAACCGCCAGGCTGCTTGAAAAAATCGTTGGTGAAATGAAAAGCCGGATTGCCGCGCGCACCCAACGTGACACGCAAAGGCGAAAAAACGCGTTGGAAAATTCTTCGCTGCCGGCAAAACTTGTGGACTGTCGCAGCAGCGATGTGGCCGAAAGTGAGCTGTTTATCGTCGAGGGTGACTCGGCACTGGGCACGGCAAAACTGGCGCGCGACTCTGCATATCAGGCACTGCTGCCGATTCGCGGCAAAATCTTGAACGTGCAAAAATCGTCGCTGGCAGAAATGCTGGCAAACGCTGAGTGT
>JAUNHM010000047.1 GCA_030523945.1 Microbacteriaceae bacterium | reverse complement strand
TCTTACCAGTTTTTACCGGTTTTCTTGCCGCTTTGACGTAATTCTGCCAAATTTTACGAAAGTTTGCAGCAAAACCTGCGAAAATTGATGTATGCATGAAAGAGCCGGACAACCCGCAAACGCAACCGACCTGATCGACCTGGCCGCTTTGAAAGAGGCCTACTACCGGCCGATCGACCCGGCAAACGGCGCCCAAAAAGTGAGTTTTGGCACTTCCGGGCATCGCGGCAGTGCCCTTAACGGCAGTTTTAACGAGCCGCATATTGCCGCAATCTGCCTGGCTATTGCCGAGTATCGGGCCGGTCAGGGCATTACCGGGCCGCTGTTTTTGGGCGGGGATCCGCATCCGCTTTCCGAGCCGGCTTTGCAGACCGCGCAGGAAGTTTTGCTGGCGGCCGGGGTGGATTTGCGGGTGAGTAAGGGCGGCGAATATGTGCCGACGCCGGCTGTGAGTCACGCGATTTTGCGCCATAATGCTGCTGTGCACGCCGATGCTGTGGCCGCCGCCGAAAAAGGCGACCAGGACGGGGCTGCCGCTGCGCTGCAACTGGCAGACGGCATTATTGTGACGCCGAGCCACAACCCGCCTGCTGACGGGGGCATCAAATATAACCCACCGCACGCTGGGCCTGCCGACACGGACGCAACCGGTGCAATTGCCGCGCGCGCCAACGAACTTTTGCAGCTGGCTGGTGGGCAGGTGCCGGGAGTGGAGCTTTTGCGGGGCGAGAAAGGGTCGGAGGCTGCCGGGGCGGACGGGGCGGTTGCAGAGGCGAAAGTTGCCGAAACCGGTTCTGCAAGCAATGCCGCAACTGGCGAAAAATCGGGCCAAACCGGCGCTGTAACCGGATCCGCAACCTGCACTACAACAGGCTCCATAACCGAGCATGATTTTGTTGCCGAATATGTGCAAAATTTGGCCGAAGTAATCGACATCAAAGCTATCCGTGAGGCCGGAGTGCGCTTTGCCGCCCACCCGCTCGGCGGGGCAAGTGTGGCATATTGGCAGGCCATCGCAGACATTCACGGCCGGGAAATTGACGTGCTCGGGCCGGGCATCGACAAACAGTGGGCGTTTATGAGCCTGGACTGGGACGGCAAAATCCGCATGGATCCTTCCAGCAGCCACGCCATGCAAACCGTGCTCACCCACCAGAGCAGCTACGATCTGATCGTCGCAAACGACGCGGACGCGGACCGGCACGGCATCGTCACGCGCGACGGCGGGCTGATGAACCCGAACCATTTTTTGGCGGTCGCGATCGACTATCTGCTGACCCACCGGCCGAGCTGGCCGCGCCTTGCCGGGGTGGGCAAAACGATCGTGTCTTCGGCGATGATCGACAGGGTGGTTGCCAGTCACGAGCGCACGCTTTTGGAGGTGCCGGTCGGGTTTAAGTGGTTTGTGGCAGGCTTGCACAGCGGGCGCATAGCGTTTGGTGGGGAGGAAAGCGCCGGAGCGAGCCTGCTCACTTTTGACGGGCGGGCCTGGAGCACCGACAAAGACGGCATTGCGCTATGTCTTTTGGCTGCGGAAATTTTGGCCGTTACCGGGAAGACACCGAGCGAATATTACCGCGATTTGACTGAGAAATTTGGTGATCCGGCCTATGCCCGGGTCGATGCGGCGGCAAGCGACGAACAGAAAGCGCGGCTTTTGCAATTGCAGCCGAGCGACATTGACGCGAGCGAGCTGGCCGGCGAAAAAATCAGCGAAATTTTGACACACGCGCCCGGTAATGACGCGGCGATTGGCGGCCTGGTGATCCGCACCGAAAATGCCTGGGCTGCGATCCGACCTTCCGGCACGGAAGCGGTTATGAAGGTTTATGCCGAGTCTTTCCTGGGAGCCGAACATCTGGCTCGGGTGCAGGCAGATACGCAAGCAATTTTGGCGAAACTGCTGCAGTAGTTGGGTTTAGACAAGCAAGGAAATTGTCTACTTTGTAGACAGTTTTAGGAAAAATTTTAGCAGATATGCGGGGAACTAAATTATCTACCGTGTAGATAATTTCCAAGTTTTTAGGCGGCGAAAAGGAGGCGCAAAAATGACGCAGCAACAGTCGGCGAAGCAGGCATCCGGGCACGGCAATCAACTGCGTCGCTACAGTTATTTAGGGCCGGCTGGCACTTTTACTGAAGCTGCGCTCGCACAGGCGCCGCAAGCGCAGGGGCAGGAATGGGTGCCAGTTGCCAACATTAACCAGGCGCTGGAAAATGTGGTTTCTGGTCACAGCGACGCGGCAATGGTGGCCCTAGAAAACTCGATCGACGGCGGTGTTACGGCCGTGCAAGATGCGCTGGCAAGCCTTGCCGGGGTGCAGATTTTGGGCGAATATTTGGTGCCGGTCAATTTTGTTGTGGCGCAGCGGCCGGGCAGCGATTTTGCCCGGGCAACCACGGTCGCGGCGCACCCTGTCGCTTATGCGCAGTGCCGCAAGTGGCTGGAAACCCATCTGCCGCAGCACCGTTTTGTGCCCGCCAGCAGCAACTCGCAAGCCGCGCTCGACCTGCTCAACAAGCCAGACAGCATCGACGTGGCACTCACCGCGCCGACCGCGCTGCGCCACTACCCCGTAGAGGTTTATGCACGCAATGTCGCCAGCGACGACAGCGCCATCACCAGGTTCGCACTCGTGGGCAGGCGCCAGCCGGTGGGCCAACCAAGCGGCCACGACCGCACCTCGCTAATTGTGGAACTCGCACAAGACCGCGCAGGCGCACTGCTGGAGCTACTCGAGCAATTTGCCGCGCGCGGCGTCAACCTGACCCAGATCGCGTCTCGCCCGCTCGGCAAAAAACTCGGCCAGTATCGTTTTCACATCGATGCGGAGGGGCACATTCGCGAAGAACGCGTGCGCCAGGCAATTATGGGCTTGCAAATGCGCGGCAATAATGTATTATTTTTAGGCTCTTATGCCCGGGCAGACAAAATCGCACCAACTACCGTTTCGCATCAGTCTGACGCTGCTTTCCGTGCAGCAAACGCCTGGATAGACGAGCTAATTGCTGGCAAAAATTAGTCTACTGAGTAGATAATTAAGCAAGCGGTTTCAAAAATCCAGAATTAGTCTACTCAGCATATATTTAAGTGATCCTTTTATGGGGTAAAAAGATATACTTAGTAGTATATTACAGCAGCCTACTGCAGGCAAGCCGCCTTACCTCACTAACCAGCAGGCTCGTTTGGCGCCTTAGAAAACGGCGGAATTTCCGGCTTCCAGTGCGGCAGAGTGCACAACACTATCGCACCCGGATCGACCTGCGTTTCAACCCGGCGCACCAGCCCAAAATCGTCCCCGTCAAGCTGCAGCGACTCCGGACTGCGCAAATAAAATCGCAGTTTAGCAACCTGCTTGTGCACAACAGAACCGGCCTTTTTCGGTCGCGTAGATTTCTTCTTTTTACCCCGCAATTTACGCAGCACACCGTTGTCCCACAGCACCCGCCAAAAAATGCTCAGCCAGGAAAAAAACGCCAGCTTGCTCACGGGCCGCAAAGCGACCACATCGAGCAGCTGATCGTCGATGCGCGCGTCGGGCATCAGTTGAATGCCGCCCTGCAGCGTACCGCAGTTGCCCACCATCAGGCCGTAAAACCGGCGCACGCGGGACTTTTCGTCGTCGCACGCAAACAGCACCCGCAAAGGCTTGATTTTGAACATTGTGCGCACCCCGGCGTCGACATAGGCGAGCCAGCCGAGCTTCTTTTTTAGATCATCGTTGGTTGAGGCGATCATTTGCGCATCCAGACCAATGCCTGCAAGCACCAAAAACACAGCCTCTTGCGAGCGCGCTTTTTCGTCGATAATGCGTGCCGATCCCAGGTCGATAGTGCGCCGCTGCCCGGCAAACGCTGCGGCGACAAGCTCGGGCAGGTTTTTGAGCGGGGCGCCAATGTTGCGGGCGAGCAGATTGCCGGTGCCCTGCGGCACGATTGCGAGCGGCACGCCTGTGTGGCGCAAAACCGAAGCAACCACGCGCACTGTGCCGTCGCCGCCGGAAGCAAGCACCGCAACAGCACCCTCTTTCATCGCCTGCTCGGTGGCGGCCACGCCTGAGTCTTCTGCTGAAGTTTCATACCATTTCGTTGGCGCAAAATCGTAGATGCTTTCCTGTGCCGCAACCGCGCTTCGCAATTTTTTCAAGTCGGTTTTTAGGGGCTGGTAGACCACAGCCACGTGCTGACGCGTTTGAGAAGAGGACATTTTACTCCGCAGTTTTAGGTTTACGCAGCAAGCGCTGCAGATACTGCAATGCTACCACGCCGAGGAACGCGGAAAACAGAGCGTTTGCCCAAAATGGCTCCAAAAGCACTGCTAAATGCACACTAAACGGGGTGATCGCGGCCGCCCCCAGGCCCATAATCAGCCCGGCTCGCACGTCGACCGCCTTGCGTTGCAGGTTTTTTATCGTGGAAGTGATAGCACCTGTAATCACCATCACCAGCGAGGTGCCTTTTGCCACAATATCGCTCGCCCCGTATGCGGCGATCAGCACCGGGATCGCAACGATGCCGCCGCCGATACCGAGCAAAGACATCGCCATGCCCGGAATTAGCCCGAAAAGCACCAGCGACGCGAACACGAGCGGGTTCATTTCGATCGTGTCGGCACGAGTCGGCACCACCAGCCACAGGCTCGCAATAGCCAGCATCAAAAACACCAAAAATGCGGTTTCAAGCACCCGCAAACTGAGCCTGTGCAAGAGCCTCGCGCCAATTTGCGCACCGACAAACACGCCCAGCGCCAAAGCCAAGCCAGCCACCCAGTCCACACTGCCGTGCAAACCGTATGAAATCAGCCCGGAAGCGGCCGCTGGCAGCATTGCGATCGGCGTGGTGGACGCGGCTTCGCGCTGATTATAACCGAGCAAAAGCACCATCGCCGGCACCATAATCACGCCGCCGCCAAGCCCGAAAAGCCCGCCAAACACGCCCGTGATCATGCCGATAAAAAGCAGCACTAAAACCGCGGCCGGCTTGCGTTCCCCGCTAGCTGCCGCTACACCACTCTGCTTTTGCATCGCAAAACTCCAATATTCTTCGCTGCCTCGCCAAAGCTAGCAGCCCAACCTGCGCCCTACAAAACACCGCACCCGGCCCGGGCGCAACATTCCGTCCGCAAAACTACTGCGGTTCCAGCCCCAAATCATCCAGCCCGATCGCATAACGATATTCGTAACCGGCCGACTCAATCCGCTCGCGCGCCGGCGCCTGCCGGTCTACCACAACCGCAACCGCCACAACCTCGGCACCCACCTTTTCCAGCGCCTCAATTGCCTGCAGCGGCGAGCCGCCCGTGGTCGAAGTGTCCTCCAACACAACCACACGCTTCCCGGCCAAATCTGGCCCCTCTACCTGGCGACCGCGACCGTGATCTTTCGGCGCTTTACGCACAACAAACGCGTCATAAGCTTTGCCGCGAGCCACACTCTGGTGCAGCACGGCAGACGCGATCGGGTCAGCCCCCATCGTCAGCCCGCCAACGGCCACAACCCCGTCAATATCAGCGATCAAATCGAGCATAACCTGCCCGATCAACGGTGCCGCCCGATGATCAAGACTAAGTTTGCGCATGTCCACATAATAGGTCGCTTTTTTACCGCTGGTCAGGGTAAAATCGCCGTGAAACACTGCCTCGTTTTTGATCAGCTCAATCAGCTGCTCTCTTGCCTCGCTCATACCTCCATTTTACCCTATTTTGCTGAACAAAAACTGGGGAGCGGGTCAAGTTGAGAGTGAAACTTTAAGCAATATTTTTGCGGGAAATTTCGATCATTTCCTCACGCGACACAACTTTAATGCGCTCGCGCCCGGCCGCCGCACCCAGCGCCCTTTCGTGCTGGTCGAGTGCGTGCCAGCCGGCTACTGTCGTGTAGGCAACGCCCCGCTCTTGCAAAAGTCGCTCGATTGTGCCGGCTTCAGGCTCGCGCGCAGCACCGGCATCAGCAGCCCCAATACCGCCCAATGCCCGACCACCCGGCTCCCCACCGGCAACGCTCTCCGCGCCCTGCCCCCAAAGCAACCCGGCCGCAAAGTCAGCCAGCAGCGCGTCGATCGTTTCTTTCGCGTCAGATTTGGTTGCGCCGATCAGCCCGACCGGCCCGCGTTTAATCCAACCGGTCGCATAAACCCCAGGCAGCGCCTCGCCACCTGCCACCACCCGGCCGGCTTCGTTCGGAATCACGCCCCGTTCCGCATCAAAAGGCACCTCGCTCAGCGGCGAACCAAAATAGCCGACCGCCCGATACAGCGCCTGCACCGGCACCGTTTCAAACTCGCCCGTGCCCACGATGCCGCCCTGCCCGTCCGGCTCGGTCCGCTCGATTTTCAGCCCGGCAACGCGCCCGGTTTCGTCAACGGCAACTTCGACCGGTTTCGACCAAAAATGCAGGTGCAGTCGCCGGCTCGCTGCCTCCGTTTCGCCCGCCTCGCGTGCGCGCTGCTCTTCTCGCCATTTGTTAAAAATTCGCTGCATTACCAGCACTTGTTTGTTACTGACCAGGCTCTCTAAATATTCGTCGGTCAGTTCAAAATCGCGCTCTTCCAGCACCATGTCGACGTCGCGCACTTCGCCGAGTTCGCGCAGTTCCAGCGGGGTAAATTTCACCTGCAGCGGCCCGCGTCGCCCAAAAACATGCACTTCTTCGACCGGACTGGCTTTTAACCCCTGATACACGCTATCGGGAATTTCGGTCGGCAGCAGGTCGTCTGCGTGTTTGATCAGCATGCGTGAAATGTCCAGCGCCACATTGCCGTTGCCAACCACCGCGATTTGCCGCGCCTCAAGTGGCCAGGTGCGGGGCACGTCTGGGTGTCCGTCAAACCAGTTTACGAAGTCGGCCGCCCCGTAGGACCCGGCCGCGTCGATGCCCGGAATATTTAGCGGCGCGTCTTGCACGGCTCCGGTCGCAAAAATCACGGCATTGTAGTGTTTTTGCAGGTCGGTCAGGGTAATGTCTGTGCCGTAAGCTACGTTGCCGAAATAGTTGATGCTGCCGGAGTCGAGCACCTCTTTGAGCGCCCCGATAATGCCTTTGATGCGCGGATGGTCGGGGGCTACGCCGTATCGCACCAGCCCGTATGGCGCCGGCAGTCGTTCAAAAAGGTCGACGGAAACCGCAATATTTTCGGCGGTGCGGTGCAGAATGTCTGCGGCATAAATTCCGGCTGGTCCGGCTCCGATAATCGCCACGCGCAGGTGCGGTTTTGGCCCGGTTTTGCAGGTGTTTTCGCTAATTTCGCTGGCTTGTTCGCCGGTTTCGCAGGTGATTTCGCCCATTATCCTTCACGCTCCACGATCATGGTCGCAAGTTTCGCCAGGGCGTCTCGCGCGCGGCCAACCGGCAGCGCCTCTAGCGCTTGTACCGCTTTTTCCGCATATTCTCGGGCGAGTTTTTCGGTTGCGCCGGTTACTTCGTGTGCGCGCAGTTCGGCAACTTCTGCGTCCATCACGGCTGGGTCTGCGCCGTCTGCCACGGCGGCAACTCCGGTTTCGATGCGCGCCAGCAGGTCGACGGCGGCGGCGGCGCTTTCACCCCCGGCAGCAGATTTTTCGCGCAAGAGCAGCAGTGGCAGGGTGATCACGCCGGCTCGCAGGTCGGTTCCGGCTCGTTTGCCGGTGTCTTTTTTCGACGGGGAAAGGTCGATCACGTCGTCGATCAGCTGGAACGCGATGCCGATTGCTTCTGCATATTCTAGCAGCGGGGCGCGCAGGGTTTCGGGCACTTCGGCCACGACCACGCTCATTTCAATGGCGCCGCTGATCAACGACCCGGTTTTGTCGGCAAGCACTTGGAGGTAAAATTCGCGTTCGTTTTCGCCGTTTTGTGGCCCGACTGTTTCGTGCAGTTGACCGAGACAGAGCCTCTCAAAAGTCGCGGTTTGGATCAGCATTGCTTCTTGGCCGAGTTTTGCGACGATCGATGAGGCGCGCGCAAACAGCAGGTCGCCCGCTAAAATCGCCACGGAATTGTTCCAGGTGACGTGCGCGGCGGGCACTCCGCGCCGCATTTCGGCTTCGTCCATCACGTCGTCGTGGTAGAGTGACGCAAGATGGGTGATTTCGATGGCTTGCGCGACTTGCTGCACGGCTTCTGTCGACCCGTTACCCAATTCAGCTACGAGCAGCGCGAGCAGTGGCCTGATGCGTTTTCCGCCTGCTGCGGCTAGGTAGCGGGCGGGTGCGGCAGCTATTGGGGAGGCGAATTCGAGGTGTGCGAGCAGTCCGGTTTCGATTTTGGCCAGTTCACGCTCGATTTTTTTCAGGTGTTGGCTTTGCGCGATCGAGTTGAAAAGTTTGGCCGGCAGCGCTTGTGTCGCGGTAATTATGTTGATTTTACCGGTTTCTCCGCTCATACGCCGCCCTCGTTTTTCTTTTTGGCGGTTTGTTCTGCGGCTTGTTTCAGCGCTTCTGCGAGTTTGCTGTCTGGCGCGTTGCTGGCGACGCTGTCTGCTGCGGCAATCACTTTGTCGATTGCAGAAGTTTCGGTTTTTTCCGCTGTTTTTTGAGCAACTTCAGTTTGCGGTTTTGGTGTATCAGCCACCTTTTCAGCCGCTTCTTTCACGCTTTCCACTACTTTTTCAGCACTATTTTTGGTATCTATTTCCGACTGATTTTGTCCGGTTTTTTCCGCCGGTTTTTGGGCAGGCTCGGTTTGCGTTTTAGTCTGGTTTTCAGCGGCCCCGGCCGGATGCGCGTTTTTTGCCTGTTTTATCTCTCTGTTTTCCGGTTTTGCCGGCGGCTGCGGCACAGAATTTACCGGCGGGTTTGGCACAGGTTTCGCTGCTGGTTTTGGTGCAGGAACTGCTGGCGGTTTTGGCACCGGATTTACTGATGGCTTTAGCGCAGGTTTTGTCGCATTTTCTGCCTTATCTGCTACTTTTTCAGCACTATTTTTGGCAATCTCGGCTACTTTCTCAGCTGCTTCAGCCGTTTTTTCAAGGGCTTTTTCAGCTACCCCAGCGGCTTTTTCAGTGGCTTTCTCAGCCACATTTTTGGCAGTCTCTGCCACTTTTTCCGCTACCACTGCCGCTTTTTCAGCAACCTTTTCAGCCGCCTCTTTCGCAGTTTCAACCACTTTTTCAGCCGGCTTTGGCGCATCAGTTTCAGGCTTGTCTGCGGCGATCTCCAGCTTATTTTCTGTTTGTTTTGGAACAGGAAGCGCAATTTTGTCTGCCCCGGTTTCACCCGGGCGGGTCACCGGTTTCACTGGCTCGCTCGGGCGCGGCTTTGCGGCTGCCTGCGCGGAACTTGCAGCAGGTTTAGTCGTGTTTTGCTCATCTGCACCGACCCAGCCGCGGTGCAGGGCAACAATGCCGCCGGTCAGGTTGCGATATTGCACGTTTTGCAGCCCGGCCTCACGCAGCATTTCGGCGAGCTCTTCTTGCCCCGGCCATTCGATAATGGACTCGTTCAAATATTCGTATGCTGCGCTGTTGCCGCCCACCAGTCCGGCAATTTTCGGCAAAACTTTGCTTAAATATAGCCGATATGGTGCACTTAAAACGCTGTTTGGAGTGGAAAATTCGCAGATCACCACTCGCCCGCCCGGCTTTACCACGCGCCGCATTTCAGCCAGCGCTGCCGGCACGTCTTGCACGTTGCGCAGCCCGTATGAAATGGTAGCGGCATCAAAAGTGTTATCGTCAAATGCGAGGTTGGTGGCGTCTGCCTGCACAAATTCAAGCAGGTGGTTGTCTGCAAAACGCTTGCGGCCCACTTCGAGCATGCCTTGCGAGAAATCTGCGGCGACCACTTTTGCCCCGTTTGCGGTGAGGGCCGCGGCTGAAACCCCGGTACCTGCCGCCAAATCCAGCACTTTTTGCCCGTATACTGGTGCCACGGCGCGCACCATCGCGGCTCGCCACAGGCGGTCGATACCGAGCGTTAAAATGTCGTTTGTGAGGTCGTAGCGTTCTGCGATACTGTCAAACATTTGGGCCACTTCGGCTGCGTTTTTTGTTGCGGTATTTGGTCGGGTCACACCCCAATCTTATCGCACCAGCCTGCATGCTTGCTTAGCGTTTCGTGAGAATTATCGCGACACGCGGTTACTTGTCTTTTTTCGGGTCATCTTTTTTGCCGTTTGGGCTCTGAGTGTCGCCGTCTGCCTGCCCGTCGACTTGCCCGCCGGCCTGCCCGTCTGCCGCTTTTGAGCCGGGTTTTTCGCCCGGCCTGGCTCCGTTTTGTTCGCCGGGAAAAATTTCGCTGTCGAGTTCGCGCAGGCGTTCTTCTAGTTCGCGCAGGCGTGCGTCAGATGCGGGGGTGCGGTTTTGTTCGCCGGGTGCAGCAAATTCCGGGCTTGCGTCTGGTGCGGTTTCGAGCGGGTCTGCCAGGCGCATTTTTCCCATAAATATCCACATTAGCGGCCCGAACAACGGCACGAGCGCTACCAGCACGATCCAAACGGGTTTGGACACGCCGCGCACGCGATGCGGGGAGGTCATTGCAGCGTCTACCAGCGCATACAGGTGCACGGCCAGCAAAACCAGCGATATGATCAGGATTATTCTAGGCATGTTTTTATCCTACCTCACAGCTGCACGGTTTAGTTGTGCCGCTCCCAGCCACGCTTGCCGCCTTTTGCGCTGCTTGGTTCTGTTTCACTCCTTATATATAACGCTGTTTTGCTGTTTTGTTGCTTTGCATACTATGTCTTTAATACAATTTTTAT
>JAUNHM010000046.1 GCA_030523945.1 Microbacteriaceae bacterium | reverse complement strand
CTCCGACCCTGGTTTTGTTCGGAGTTTTGCTCATGACCGTGTCCCGAATTTCGCTCTGAGTTTTGCTCGGGAATATTGTTGTGAATGCTCATTTGTTGTTTTGCTTTCAGTTTTACGGTCCGGGTGCTAGGCTAGGCTCCGGGCTAGCCGGGCGGCAAGGCGCGCTAGCCGGTGTAGTCGCTCCACTCCAAAGGCTCGAGTTTGTGTGCATCGTCTGGCGGAGGCGGCATAAACCGAGCGGCGGCGCCGTGCCTTTCGTCGTATTCGATCGCGTTTTTCACGGTTGCGTCCATTTTAAACGCTGCAATTATGAGCAGGATCCCGAGCCCAACGCCGATAGCAAATGCTATCATTTTCCACGTTTCTGGCAGGTTAGTTCCAGCACTTGCGATGAATCCGACAAATAAAATCGAGCCAATAGTGCCGTAAAACGGGTAGCGTCCTTTTTGGCTGCGCGGCTGGTATGTCGGGTCTAGTTTGCGGCCGTGTTCGTCGCGTGCTGGCCGGGCTGGTGGCGCAAGCCTGGTTTCGCGCATTTTTTCAATTTTTAGAACGTGCTCTAGTTTTTCTTCATCTTTGCTGAGCGCACCGGTTCCGGGAATGTATTGGTGCTGGTTTTGTGGGCGGTTTTGATGGTTGTTTAGCGCGTAATATTGCGGATTTTCGATAGCAGGGGAGTGCTGAAAACCAGGGTTTGCGTCTGGGTTTTGCTCGCGCGAGTTCGGATGGTATTCCCCGTTTTGTGCGGTATTTTGCCCGGCTGCGTTCGAGCCTAATGCAGGATTTTGCCCGCCTGCTTGTGCGGCGAGGCGGCGTATGGTGGCGCCGTGCCGGTTGTCCCAGGCGATGGCGCGGTTGGTTGATCGGTTGGAGAGCAGGAGTATGATGCCGATCGCTAGCGGAACAACTATCGCGCCGATCATGAGAGCGTATTCTCCGGCGTTTTTTAGCTTGTCTAGTGTGATGATAAAGATGACCGCCATGAGGGCAGCAAATATCAGCATAAAAAATGCGGGGATCCAGATTCGCACGCGTCCGGTGCGCAGTCGGTATGCTTGCGACATTTTACGGCCGCGTTCGTCGCGTTCTGGCCTGGCCGGCGGAATTTTCGCTGTTTTTCCCGCGTATGCCGCGTAGGCTGCCCGGAACAGCTGTCCGTCCATTTCTTCGCTCAGGCTTAGCGCCCCAAATCCGGTTTGCGAGTCGCGGGCGGGTCCGGTTTGCGGCTGGTTCGGCTGCTCGCCCGCCGGGTGTGGGGCCTGGTTTTGTGCCTGGCCCGGTTGCGGCAAATTCGGGTTGTAACGTTGATCGTTCATTTTTCGCTCCGTTTCCTCAAATTTGCCGCGTGCCCGCTACTGCACGATTGGCAGGCCGGTGGTTTCGGCTGCTTCTTGCAGGGAGTGCAGGTTTTGCGCGCTCGTGATGCCGGCTTCGTTCAGCAGCGCGATGGTGCGTTCTGCGCGTCCGCCTGCTTTGCAATATACGAAATATTGCGCGTCTGGGTCGAGCTCTGGCGCTTTTGCTTCGACTTCGCCGCCGTTATAGTCGATGTTGATTGCGCCTTCGAGGTGTCCTTCTGCAAATTCTTCGGGTGTGCGCACGTCGAGGATCACTGTGTTTGCGGCTTTGTTTGCACATTCTGCGGTTTCGGCAGCTGCGTAAGTTTGCTCCGGTGCAGCCTGTGCTTGCCCGGGTTGCTGCAGCTGGCAAGCATCGCCCGCATTTTCAGCAGCGTTTCGCCCGGCAACTGAGCAGGTGTTGCTTTCGTTTGTCATCTCAGTACCTTCCTATTTGGCTTCTTTTGTAGGTTTTGGCGGTTTTGCGTTTGCTATTTAGCCAATTTCGCTACTTCGCTCGATTCGCAGCACCCTACTGTTCCGGGTTTTGCCAAATTCCAAACACGTGCCCGCGGGCGATCACGTTTTCGCGCAGGCTGAAGTGCAGTCGTGCCGGGGTTAGGTCTGCTGGTAGGTCGAGTTTTGGTACGTTGAGCGCCTGCACGGTCAGGAAGTAGCGGTGGTAGCCGTGCCCGGCTGGCGGGGTGGCTGGAATAAAGTCGCGCTCGCCGGCTTCGTTGAGCTGTGCGGTCGCTCCTTCTGGCAGCTCACCGGCCTCTAGCGAGGTCACGTTTGCCGGAATGTCGGTTACGATCCAGTGCCAAAATCCGGACATGGTCGGTGCGTCCGGGTCATAGAGGCTGACGGTGTAGCTTTCCGCACCCTCCACTGGCTCCCATGAGAGCGCCGGGCTGGTAGGGTCGCCGCCCTGTTCGGCGTTAACATAGCTCAGTGGCAGGGTTTCACCGTTTTCGAAGCCCGCGTCGATCGCAATTTCTGGCACCTCGGCGAGTTGCTCATACGGATTGTTTTGTGGCAGGATACTCATTTTTCGCCTTTCTCGCGGTTGTTTGGTTGCGGGTTTTGGCCGTTAGTGGCCTGGATAGTTGTTAGGTTGCCTACCCTGTGGTGGGTAGCCCTGGTTTTGTGGTGGGTAATGGTTCTGTTGCTGCCCGTGCACAGGTGGATAGCCCGGATTTTGCCCCTGCGGTGGATAGTTCCCTGGCCCGTGTGGTGGGTATCCTGGCCCTTGCGGCGGGTAGTGTCCGTAACTCTGTTGCGGCACGTGTCCGACTAGCGGTCTGAATGTAACCGGCCGCCAAGGCAGTTTTTTGCTGGCCATTACGAGGCCGTATGCAAGCGGCACAAAGGCGAGCAGGGCATAGGCGCCACTCTTACCAAATCCTTTGGCGACATTAACGATAGCCATAATCAAAACCACTACGTTTGCAAGTGGAACAAATATCCACCATCCGGCGTAGCCGCCTGCTTTAATAAAGGTCCAAGCGTTGTATATAGGCGCCCATGCTTTCCATCCTTCGATGCCCATTTTTCTAAACATTCTCATCAAAGAAATGCTTTCAATAATGTACAACATCAGTATAACGCCGAAGAAGATCGGAGCATACTTGCCGTCTATATAATAGGTAGCTTCGTACTTAAACTCGAAGTCCATGGCATGCCTTTCTGGGTTTGGCGGGGGAGTGGCGCCCAGGCTTGCTCTTCAGCGAGCCTCTACTCAAATTTTATCGCCCTTCCCTGAGAATTTGGCGAGAAAACTCCCTTTGCTCGCCCAGTTTTTGCGATTTTGCGGAAGTTTTAAGGTTGGGGGAGTACAATGAATGTACCGATAAAAACGATGGTGAAAGGGGCAAAAATGAACGAGAAAGTTATTGCCGATCAGCCACGCAAAGTATTTGGCATAATTTCTTTGATGGAAATGTTCGCTATTTCCAGTACTTTCTGGTTTTGTCGTGAATTAGCGCGCGGTTTTAGCAGCGAGATTGTCGATATTATTTTTCTGTGTTTGGGGTCTGCGATTATCGTGCTCGGCTATATTTTCGGGCTTATCGCAGCCAGCAGGGCAGAGTTTTTCCGCAGCGCGCACCTCGCTGCCACGGCGCTGTTTTTGCCGCTCGCAGTTGCGGTGCAATATTTTTGGAATAATATATGGGTGACGTCGCTTGTCGCAATCGCGGGCATCTGCTACATCTGCCTCAAAAGCCGCGGCTACCTTTTCACCCGCCCCGTCGTCCCCGAAACTGCTGAAGTGAACTAGCGGAAGATTTCTTGGTGTGTTCCGGTACGGATAAAATATGCAATACCGTTTTTAACCTGCCAAACACAAAGCCAGTCGCCCAGGTTTGCGACGTGACATTCGCGTTTCCCTGCCCATTTTCCTTTTAAATCATGCATTCTGTGTCGTGTGCGCAGTTCGAGCAGGGAAGTTGTGTCATTTTGCACAACTAGGTCGATGACTTCCATAAGCGGAGTCATATCTGCATGCTTCTTTTTGAGACGTTTCATGTCTCTCTGAAAATGGGTAGAAAATTCGGGAGTTAGCATTTTGATTTCTCTATGCCGAGCTCAGCAAACATTTCTTCGAGGTTTTTGAAACGTGGAGGTTCGCCGCTGGCGCGCATTGCTTCGGCTTCTGCGAGTGCTTCGAGTGATTCGTCGTTTGGTTCGCAGTTGCTGTAATCTCGAGTTGGCATTGGTAACTTCTAGATGTCGAGCGCGGCAAACATTTCTTGCGTGTTCTTGAAACGTGGTTTCTTACCGCTGGCAAAAAACTCGTCAGCCTCTGCCAGTGCTTCGAGTGACTCTTCGTTTGGTTCGCGTTCACTCAGATTTAGCGGAATGCGGTTTTCGCGCACCATTTGTTTGTAAAAGGCGCGGGTCACCGAAGACAGGTCGAATCCAAAGAAATCGGCGATTTCTGCCGCGCGCGCCTTGGTCTCGTCATCTACTCGTACTGTTACTGAAGCCATAATATCCTCCTTTGTAAACGATTATACCACTATTGTCTTACTTCAGCATATGTTTGTAATTTATATAGATGATTACTGAAATAGGGAGGAAGGATAGTTTCGCAAACAAAAGTAAAAAGCATCGCTTTTTACGCATTGTTTGGTGCAGAACGGCGATATTTAACTTACTTAAATATCGTAAGCTAAACGCCTATGTGCGATGTGAAGAATCAGTGCAATCTCGAGAAAAATTCAGTTCCGCGAAACTACGCTAGCAGGCTAGTGGCGGCGGATTTTGCGGGCGAGGAGGTTGCCGAAGATCTGGATCGCCTGCACTATGATAATGACGATAATCAGCGCACCCCAGGTAATGTACTGGTTAAACGTCTGGTAACCCTCTTTCATCGCAAAAGTACCCAAACCGCCGGCGCCGATCAGCCCCGCCATAGCGCTCATATCCACGACCGCGATCACCGCAAAGGTGTAGCCGAGCACGAGCGGCGCTAGCCCTTCCGGAATCAGCACGGTGAAAATAATGCGCCAAGGCCCGGCCCCGGCAGCCCGTGCCGCCTCGATCGAACCGGGTTCCACGGTCAAAAGGCTCTGCTCCACAAGGCGCGAAATGCCGAAAGCACAGGCAAAAACGAGTGTGAAAATAAACGCGGCCTCGCCGATGCCCTTGCCCACGACGGCGCGGGTCAGCGGCTGCAAAACGGCGATCAAAATCACAAACGGGATCGGCCGCATAAAGTTTACCAGCGTGTTGAGCGCGCCATAAACCGCGCGGTTGGCCAGCACGCCGCCTTTGCGGGTGACCACCAGCAGTGTGCCGATCGCCAGGCCCACCAGCCCGCCGATAAGCACAGCAATACTGACATAATGTATGGTTTGCAGGGCGGCTTCAAGGAATTTGCCGCGCTCCAGCAGGGTTAAAAATCTTTCGAAATGGTCCATTATGCCAGCACCTCAATTTCAACTTCCTGGGCGAGCGCCGCGATCGCGTGCTCAACTTTCAAATCATCGCCTATCAGCTCGAACGTCAAGCGCCCGAAACTGCGGCCGCCGACCTCGGTGATGCCACCGTGAATAATGCTCACGCCGACACCGCGCTCTGCCAGCAGGTTAAACAGCAGCGGCTGGTCGACGCTGCCGTCGCGCATTGTCACGGTGACAAGCTTGCCGCGGTGTTTTTCGCGCAGGTCTTGCAGGTGCGTGTCGCGCGGCTCGGTCGGTAGCGCGGTCGCCACAAAACGCCTGGTCACAGGTGATTTCGGGGCGGAGAACACATCAAAAACATCGCCCTGCTCCACGACCTGACCTTTTTCCATCACGGTGACGCGGTGAGCGATTTCGCGCACAACTTCCATTTCGTGCGTGATCAAAATAATCGTAACGCCGAGTTCGCGGTTCACCCGCGCCAGCAGCTGCAAAACCTCGGCGGAAGTCTCAGGGTCGAGCGCGCTGGTTGCCTCATCGGCCAGCAGCAGGCTCGGGTTCGTTGCAAGCGCCCGCGCGATGCCGACACGCTGCTTTTGACCCCCGGAAAGCTGCTCAACATACGCCTTTGCCCGGTCGCCTAGCCCCACATATTCCAGCAACTCCGCAACCCGCTTCGTGCGTTCCGCTTTCGGCACACCCGCAATTTTCAACGGATACTCCACGTTCGCCGCCACGTTCTTCGACTTAAACAGGTTAAACTGTTGGAAAATCATGCCGATGTTTTGCCGCGCCTTGCGCAAGTCCCGCTCCGGCAGCGCAGCAATGTCGATCGCGCCCGCACCGTCTGCGTCACTGATCTCGATAGAACCGGAGGTCGCCCGCTCCAACCCGTTAATCAGCCGCAACAGGGTCGATTTACCCGCGCCAGAATACCCGATAATAGCGTGAATCTCGCCCGCGGCAACGTCTATACTAACCCCGTTCACGGCGGTCAAAGGGGCTTTCTTTTTCTGCCCCTCATAGACTTTGCTCACATCGGTAATCTTTACCCGTGACATAAACTTCGCTTTCGTTCGTTTTGTGTTTTGTTAACGCACCCAGTCTAGGCGACCCGGCTTAAAAATAGGCTGGATTAGATAACAGGTGAACGGCCGGCAAACTTTGAATTTCGCAGTATGCCGGCCGCCTTTACCTAACATTTTGGCCGAGAAGGAGAATCGGCCCGAGCCGCAGCGCTAGCAGCAGCCTTTATTTCTTGTACTTTTTGACAAGTTTATCGAGGGTTTCCTGCAGTTCAGACACAGGGGTTTTCACCAGCACGCCGCTGCCGCCAGATGCCTTCACCACACCAGCCTTAACTTTTTCGCTGTTCTGGTAGATTTCTACCAGTTTCTTGTAGGTTGGGTTGTCTTTATCTGCTGCACGAGCGGCAAAAATGTTGATGTATGGGAATGCGCTCGGGTCCTTTGGATCGTCCTGGAACAGCGCGTCCTTAAAGTTCAGGCCGGCTTTCACCACGAAGTCGTTGTTTACCACTGCGCCGTCAACGTCGTTGATCGAAGCTGCGGTGAACGATGCGTCTACCTCTTTAACTTTAACTTTAGAGTCTGCTGCAATAATGTCGTCCGGGGTGCTGGTTGGGCTGCCGCCGTCTTTCAGTTTCAGCAGTTTCGCCTGCTGCAGCACGAGCAGTGCGCGGGCGCGGTTTGAAGGGTCGTTTGGAATCGCGATTTCTGCGCCCTTCTTAAACTCGTCTACCTTTTTGTGCTTCTTTGAGAACAGGGCCAGCGGGTAGATGCCGGTTGAGCCGATTGGCACCAGGTTGTCACCGCTGTTTGCGTTGTGTTTTGCCAGGTAGATGATGTGCTGGAACTGGTTGAGGTCGAGTTCTTTTGCGGTCAGTGCCGGGTTTGGCTGGTTGTAGTCTGCGAAGTCTACCAGCTCGATTTCAATGCCCTCTTTTTTAGCTGCGTCTTTGTAGTCTTCCCAGTATGGCTCGTTTGCGCCGACAACGCCGATTTTTACGTGCTTCTTTTCTGCGCCGCCGTGGTTGTGGTCTGCGTGATCGTCTTTTTTAGCGCTGCAGCCTGCGAGCACGAGTGAAGCGGCAACTACTGAGGCGACTACTGCGCCGAGTTTTTTGAATTTCATTTTTTACCTTTTTGATTAGGGGTGAAGTTTTTGGCTTTACCCGATTTTTGGCTTGTTTTTGTTTTATTTTAGAAAATTTTGTGTTTTCTAATGTGTGTTTGGAAATTAAAGTTTGGTGTGTGTTTTGGCCGGTTTCGCACCCTGTCTGCTTGTGTGTTTTTGTGCTTTGATCAGGAGTTTTTGCGAATTTCGGTTTTTACCGGCTCGCCTTTCGGGCGAAATTTCTAAATTTTATTTTAGAAAATAGATTTGCCGGTTAGGTTTGCTATCAACCTGAGATGATGTGCCCGGTTTGCCCGGAGGAAAAGGAATGCAAAACTGTGAGATTTGCTGCAGAAAAATGCTGAATGTATTTATGCCGCGCGCATTCGACCGCGCATTTCACTACGGCGGCACATCAACCCGCCGGCAACCCGCATGCACACCGCTTGCGGTGCTGGGGTAATAAGTGAAATGTTTTGCATAAAAATCATTTAATACGAGATTTTCTGCAATGTCAAATTGATTTTAGAAAAATATTTAATTTTTTTGAAAATAAATATAAAAATAGACGCGTTTTAGACTCCCGCAAAACCCGCTAAAAACCGCGAAAATACGCGGCAAAAAGCCGAACTCTGAGATCATCAAGCGGACATTCAAAAATAAAATAAAAAATTTTTAGAAAAAATAAAAAACAGCACCCGCGTGCCGCACACAGCACGCAAAGTAAGTTACTTTTCCAAAAATCACAGCAAAAATATAGGTGCGCGCGCTATTATGGAAACAACCTGAAAACTGCCCTGTGGCAGGCCAAACCGCGGCACGAGCGACTAACACGCAGCCGCACAAACCGAAGGAGCCTTAAATGACAAGCGAATCGCGCGTAATTCACGCCCCGACCGGCACCGAACTAAACACGCTCGGCTGGCAGCAAGAAGGTGCGCTGCGCATGCTGCTGAACAACCTCGACCCGGCCAACGCAGAACACCCAGACAACCTGGTGGTTTACGGCGGCACCGGCAAAGCAGCCCGCAACTGGCCAGCGTTTGACGCGATCGTAGCGACTTTGAAAACCCTGAAAGAAGACGAGACGCTGCTGGTGCAGTCGGGCAAGCCGGTGGGTGTTTTCCGCACCAACGTGTGGGCGCCGCGCGTGCTGCTGGCAAACTCAAACCTGGTGGGCGACTGGGCCAACTGGGAGCACTTCCGCAAACTCGAGGCCGAGGGGCTGATGATGTACGGCCAGATGACGGCCGGTAGCTGGATTTACATCGGAACTCAGGGTATTTTGCAGGGCACCTACGAGACTTTTGGTGCGGTGGCGCGCAAGCGATTCGGAGGCAGCTTGGCCGGCACCATTACTTTGACAGCCGGGCTTGGCGGCATGGGTGGCGCTCAGCCGCTGGCCGTAACCATGAACGACGGTGTGTGTATTGCGATTGATGTGGACGAAAGCCGCGTTGACCGCCGTATCGAACACCGCTACCTTGACGTAAAGGCGACCAGTCTGGACCACGCGCTGGAGCTTGCGATTGAGGCACGCGACGCGAAAAAACCGCTTTCGATTGGCCTGGTGGGCAACGCTGCCGCGATTTTCCCAGAACTTTTGGAGCGCGAGGCGCCAATCGACATTGTCACCGACCAGACCAGTGCGCACGATCCGCTTTCATACCTGCCACTCGAAGTGAGTTTTGAAGAATGGAAAGCTGCTGCGGCTGCCGACCCGGAGAAATTCACCAAACAGGCGCAGCAGGCGATGGCCAAGCACGTTGAGGCGATGGTCGGGTTTATGGACCGCGGCGCGGAGGTGTTTGACTACGGCAACAGCATTCGTGACGAGGCGCGCAAGGCCGGCTATGACCGTGCGTTTGAATTCCCGGGTTTTGTGCCGGCATACATTCGTCCAATGTTTGAAGAGGGCCTCGGGCCGTTCCGCTGGGCGGCGCTGTCGGGCGACCCGAAAGATATTGAGGCAACCGACCGGGCGATTTTGGAGCTTTTCCCAGAAAACAAGCACCTGGAAAAATGGATCAAAATGGCTGGCGAAAAGGTCGAATACCAGGGCCTGCCGGCGCGCATCTGCTGGTTGGGCTACGGTGAACGTCACCTGGCCGGTCTGAAATTTAACGAAATGGTGGCAAACGGCGAGCTGAGTGCGCCTGTGGCGATCGGCCGCGACCACCTCGACTCCGGCTCTGTTGCCTCGCCATACCGCGAAACCGAGGCGATGATCGACGGCAGTGACGCGGTGGCTGACTGGCCGCTGCTGAACGCCCTGGTAAACACCTCTTCGGGTGCTTCATGGGTATCGATCCACCACGGCGGTGGCGTGGGCATGGGTCGCTCGATCCACGCCGGTCAGGTGTGTATCGCAGACGGCACCGAGCTTGCCGCGCAAAAACTTGAGCGTGTGCTCACCAACGACCCGGGCATGGGCGTGATCCGTCACGCAGACGCGGGCTACGAATACGCAAACCGCGTGGCACAAGAGCGCGGCGTGCGCATTCCGATGCAGGAACAGGCGTAACCGGCGTGACTGCACACCTTTACACCAATATCGGCTCGCTCGTCACCAATGATGCGGGGCTTGAAGCGGGCGCGCTTGGCGTGCTCGAAAACGCAGCCCTGGTTGTGGAAAACGGGCAGATTGCGTGGGTTGGCGCGGCGAGCGAGGCTCCGGCGGCCGACTTGCGCACCGATATTGGCGGGCGTGCGGTGCTGCCGGGCTTTGTCGAGTCGCACTCGCATACTGTGTTTGCCGGCGACCGTTCGCACGAGTTTGCGGCGCGCATGCAGGGTGAAAAATATGCGGCGGGCGGCATTCGCTCCACCATTGCGAAAACCCGGGCGGCTTCGAGCGAGCAGCTGCGCGAAAACACCCGGGCGCTGCTGGGCGAATACTTGCGCAGCGGAGCCACCACGGTCGAAATCAAAACCGGCTCCGGCCAAAATGCTGAGAGCGAGCTGCGCAGCGTGCAGGTGGCGGCCAGCTGTTCAGAAGAAGTAACCCTGCTTGCCGCGCACGTCGCCCCGCCAGAATACGCAGAAAAACACGACGAATACGTGCAAATGGCGATCGATAAGATGATCCCGGAGTGTGCGCCGCACGCAAAATGGATTGATGTTTTTTGTGAGAAGGGCGCGTTTAGCGAGGACGAATCGCGGGCGGTTTTACAGGCGGGCATTGCCTACGGGCTGAAACCGCGCGTGCACGGCAACCAGCTCACCTATGGCTCGGGCGTGCAGCTGGCGGTAGAGTTGTGAGCGGCCTCGGTCGACCATGTTGTTTACATGACAGATGCCGATGAT
>JAUNHM010000045.1:4820-10789 GCA_030523945.1 Microbacteriaceae bacterium | reverse complement strand
AGGCTGCTGCCGAAAAAGCAGCAGCCGAGCGCTTGGCAGCTGAAAAAGCAGCCAAAGAAAAAGCTGAAGCAGATCGCTTAGCAGCCGAGAAAGCCGCTGCTGAAAAAGCGGCAGCAGATAAGACAGCTACGGATAAGGTCGCTGCGGATAAGACTGCAGCTGAAAAATCTGCGAACCAGGATAACTCCGCAGCCACCAGCAGCAAAGACAGCAAAAATCTCGCCAACACTGGCGCGAATGCAATCGTCCCAAGCATATTTGCTGCGCTGCTAATGCTGAGCGGGGCTTGCGTCACATTCGTCGCCCGCCGTCGCAAAACTGATGTCAACAGCTAACAGCTAAATATATTAAGGGGGGCCGCCGAGCATGGTGAGCCCCCTTAATATTTGCATTCATCTCAGCAGCGTTCTGTTCTGGAACGAAACAACTCTGTGAGATTCATAAAATTGTAATCCAGGTTTTAATTTTATTTTTTGGGAATAACGCCGGCTCCGTGTCTGGCTTGCTTTGGTGGCGGCGATGTCAACTTCTTCGCGCCCGACTTTTGGGGTGGCGTGCCGCTTGCGTAAAACAGGGAAAAATCTAGTTTTTGCCCGGTTCAGTGTTGCTTTGCGGCTCGGCTTTGCGATATTCTGCCGGCAACAGATCCGGGCGCACCCGGGCGGTGCGATCAACGCGCTGAGCGTGCCGCCACTCGGCGATTTTTTTGTGGTTGCCGCTGAGCAGTACCTCGGGAATAGCGTGCCCGCGCCACTGTGCCGGCTGCGTATAGCTCGGATACTCCAGCAGACCGTTTTCGTGAGACTCTTCTACCAAGCTCTCCGGGTTACCCACCATGCCCGGTAGAAGCCGCGCAATCGCTTCAATCATCGCGATTGTGGCCACTTCCCCGCCGTTGAGCACATAGTCGCCGATACTGACCAACTGCACCCGGCCGCGCGCCGCATACTCGTCAAACACGCGCTGGTCGATGCCTTCATATCTGCCGCAGCCAAAAATTAGGTGCTGTTCGGCAGCCAATTCGCGCGCCATCTGCTGGTTAAAAACCCGGCCGGCAGGTGACGGAAAAATAATTAGCGGATCGGCCGCTGGGCTTTCCGCCAAAATCTGATCGAGCATAACCCCCCAGGGTTCTGCCCGCATCACCATACCCGCGCCCCCGCCAGCCGGGGTGCCGTCAACTGTGCGATGTTTATCGGTGGTCACCTCACGCAAATCGTGAATACCGAAACTGAGCAGGCCACGACTGCGCGCCTTACCCAGCAAAGAAAGTTCCAAAACATCAAAATATGCCGGAAAAATCGAAACAACGTCTATTCGCATATTTCCGCTTCAGACTCGTCAAAAAGACCGCGCGGCGGGGTGACCCGCACAAATCCTGCCGCAACATCTACCTCAGGCACCAGCTGGGCCACCAGAGGCACCCGCACCTCGCCGTTTTCAGTAGCAACCACCAGCAAATCTTGCCCCGGCAGCGACTCGACGTTTGCAACCTTGCCCAGCACAGTGCTATCTTCACGCACTTCCAAACCGACCAGCTGCTGCACATACCAGGCATCGTCTTCTGCGCCGGCGGCAACCGCGTTTTCATCGATCCACAAAATTGCGCGCACAATACTTTCGGCGGCGGTGCGATCTGGCACCTGTTCAAAAAACCCGACCGGCTGCGCATTAAACCAGCGCAGCTCGCGCAAAGTCAGAGTTTTACCAAACCAAACGCTATCTGTCGGCACCTGCAGGTGGAACACAGCCCCCGGCACAAACCGCAGATCAGGGTTGTCGGTGTAAAGCTCCAGGCGCAACCCGCCCTTTAGCCCGTGTGGCTTGGTGAGCCGGCCAACGCGCAAACTCCCCGCACCAATTTCTGGGCGGGGAGCCTGCACGCGATTAGCCTGAACCATTAGTTTTGCTCGTCTGTATCGATGATGTCCACTCGCACGCGATGACCGTGCGCGAGCGCTGTAATCACGGTGCGCAAAGCCTGCACGGTGCGGCCGGACCGCCCGATCACGCGACCCAGATCTGCCGGGTTGACGCGCACCTCGAGAGTTTCGCCGCGATCGCTAGTGACGGAATCTACCCGCACCTCATCTGGATTGTCGACAATACCGGAAACCAGGTGGTGCAGCGCGTCTTGGAGTGACACCTGTGACACGATTAAGCCTCTTCGGTTGCGGCTTCTTCAGCAGGAGTCTCTGCCTCAGCGGTCTCTTCAGCTGCTGGTGCATCCTCTGCAGGAGCCTCTTCTTTTTTCTCAGCCTTTGGCTTCAAAACTGGCTTTTTAGCGGTGTCTGCCACAAATGCTTCTTTAGCTTCAACCGGCTTTACCACAGACTCGGTGTTGCCTTCGCCAGTGTGCTTGCCCCAGTCACCGGTCAGCTTCAGCAGCGCGCGCACCTGCTCGGTTGGCTGCGCACCAACGCTGAGCCAGTACTGCGCACGCTCAGAGTTGATCTCGATGAACGATGGCTGCTCAGTCGGGTGGTATTTACCAATTTCTTCAATAACGCGACCGTCACGCTTGGTGCGTGAATCAGCCACTACGACACGGTAGAACGGTGCACGGATCTTACCCATGCGCTTCAGGCGAATCTTAACTGCCAATTTTACTCCTTGTATATGCGGCCGCGAACTTAACCAGCCGCTGAAATGAGATGAATCTCGCGAATTGTGCACACCAAACCGGCGCAACACACATATTCATTATGACACACCCGAAACGAAAATGCAAATTTTTGCTGTGACCAGGGATTTTTAGGAAAATTTCAGAAATCTGTGCTGGGATTGCTAAAAGCGAGGGTAACAGCCTAAGCTTATATATAAGCTTATAGGGAGGGCGAAAAATTGCCCGCAAAACAACGAGCGGAGATCCGGATGGCAATCACTTTCGCACCATCACCACGCGGCACAGTCGGCCTGGAATGGGAGCTGGCGCTAATTGACGCCGAAACCGGTGAGCTTGCCAACAAAGCCAGCTCGATTTTGCCCGAACTAGAAAAAATCTGGCCGGCCGGTGATAAAAAACCCCACACCAGCAACGAACTACTGCAAAACACGGTCGAACTGGTGAGCGGCGCGCACGAGCGTATTGCCGACGCCGTCGCAGACTTGCGCCTACTCGCACGCGACCTGCTAAAAATTGCCGCAGAACAAGGCTGCCACGTGATCGCGCCGGGCTGTCACCCGTTTAGCCGCTGGCAAGACCAGCTGGCCACCGACACTCCCCGCTACCAAGACTTTATGGAAAAAAACGGCATGTGGGGCCGGCAACTGCTGATCTGGGGGGTGCACACACACCTGGGCATCGCCGATAAAGAACGCGTGATTCCGATTATGCACGCGTTGATGGCATATCAGCCGCACCTGATCGCGCTCAGCGCGTCAAGCCCGTTTTGGGAGGGCGAAAACAGCGGCTATATGTCCAACCGCACCATGCTTTTTCAGCAGCTTTCCACCGCCGGAGTGCCGTTTGAGATGGAAACCTGGGAAGATTTTGAGCGGATTATCTGCGATCTGACTCGCGCCGAAATCATTTCTGAACCGACCGAATCGCGCTGGGATGTGCGCCCGGCACCGCGCTGGGGCACAGTCGAAGTGCGCACCTGTGACGGGGCTTCCACCCTTGATGAGATCGGGGCGATCGGGGCGCTCACGCAGTGTCTGGGTGAAGAATTTAACCGCCGCATCGACAATGGTGCAGAGCTGCCGCGGCTGCACCCGTGGTTTATTCGCGAAAATAAGTGGCGAGCAGCTCGCTTTGGTATGGACGCGCAGATTGTGGTCAATAACAGCGGCTATCAAAGGTCGCTGCACGATCTGCTGCACGAACTGTGCGAGCGGCTCACCCCGATTGCGGCCGACATTGGTTGCCTGCCAGAGTTGCAGGCCGCAGGGGTGCTGGTCGCCAAACGTGAAAACAGCGCGCAACGCCAGGTTGCAGAGTTTGAGCGACTGCTGGGCATCGGTGCGAGCAAAACTGAGGCTGCGCGCGGAGTTGCGCAGATGCTTGCAGATGAGCTGCGCGAATCGGTACTTGGATAGGCTACAGCTGTATTGCGAGCATAAGGCCAGCGCAGCTGCTCTGCAGTAAATTTGCGCTTAGCAACCACCAGCCAACTAACTCTGCCCTGCTGCTGGCATAAAAACGCTGGTGCGGAATGCTGCTAGCAAAAACGCTAGCAACTTTTACCGCCCCTGCTGAAACGCGAGACGCTAGCGCAGTTTTGCTTTTTTGAGCAGCTCTTGCATCTGGGCGATATCTGCCTCACGATGGCCGCCCTGCTGGTTTGCACCGCCACCGAAAGCGCCGCCAAACCTGCCGCCCGGGGTCGGCTGCGGAGTCTGAGCTACCTCGACAGCCCGCTTAGCAGGGTTGCCCGACTTGCGCGCACCCTTCTTTTTGCCCTGCTGTGCAGCGGCACGCTTTTTCGCACCGTGCATCCCCGGCACACCAGGCATCGGCCCCATGCCCGGCATTTGCGGCATTTTTCCTTGCGCCAACGACTTCATCATTTTTGCAGCCTGCTCAAACTGGTTCACCAGCTTGTTCACATCGGTCACGGTCATGCCCGAACCTTTTGCAATGCGCAAACGGCGTGAACCGTTCAAAATCTTCGGGTTTTGCCGTTCCTGCGGAGTCATTGACTGGATAATCGCCTCGGTGCGGATTACTTCACGCTCGTCAAACTGATCCAGCTGGGCCTTCATTTTACCCATTCCCGGCAGCATTCCGATCATCTTTTTAATCGAACCTTTGCCGCGCAACTGCTGCATTTGCTTTAGGAAATCATCGAGGGTAAACTCGGATTTCGCAATTTTTTCCGCGGTTTTACGCGCTTCTTCCTCGTCAAAAGCCTGCTGTGCTTGCTCGATCAGGGTGAGAATATCGCCCAGGTCGAGAATTCGGCTGGCCATGCGGTCAGGGTGGAAAATTTCAAAATCGTCGAGGCTCTCGCCGGTTGAAGCAAACATGATCGGCCGGCCTGTAAGTGACCGGATAGAAAGCGCTGCGCCACCGCGCGCGTCACCGTCAAGTTTGGTGAGCACAACGCCGGTAAAATCAACGCCTTCTTGGAAGGCCTGGGCGGTCGCCACCGCGTCCTGACCAATCATCGCATCGATCACAAACAAAACCTCGTCAGGGTTGGTTGCCCGGCGAATATTAGCTGCCTGCTGCATCAGCTCCGCGTCCACACCGAGACGACCTGCTGTGTCAATGATCACGAAATCATACATTTTGGCTTGCGCTTCGGCTACACCTGCCTGCGCCACGCGTACCGGGTCACCCACGCCGTTGCCAGGTTCCGGCGCAAAAATCGCAACCCCGGCCTGTTCTGCAACCACGCCCAGCTGGGTCACCGCGTTCGGACGCTGCAGGTCACAGGCAACCAAAAGCGGGGTGTGTCCCTCTTTTTTCAGCCATTTTGCGAGCTTACCGGCGAGGGTAGTTTTACCAGCACCCTGCAGACCCGCAAGCATAATTACGGTCGGGCCGTGTTTTGCGTATTGCAGGCGGCGCTGCTCTCCGCCCAAAATCTGGATCAGCTCGTCATTAACGATCTGCACCACCTGCTGGGCCGGGTTCAGGGCGGCGTTAACCTCGTCACCCAGAGCACGCTCACGCACTTTACCGGTGAAATCTTTGACTACCTCGAGCGCAACGTCTGCCTCTAGCAGGGCACGCCGAATTTCGCGGACGGTGCCGTCAACATCGCTCGCGGAAAGTTTACCTTTGCTGCGCAACTGCGCAAAAGTTTTTGTAAGTCGCTCTGAAAGTTTGCCAAATGTAGCCATAACTCTCCTATTCTACCGCTAAACCCTTAAAATTGCAGATTACGCAGGAATTTCTGCTTCCAGAACGCAAAATAAACGTCGCAAAATTAGAGCGAAAAGTATTGAAAAGACTTCCCGCCTGAAAAATTTTGCGGGCGCGTGGCGGGAGTGGGCAGGTATGATAATTTTACCTGCCC